>NZ_JBEXEQ010000007.1:0-290732 GCF_040703155.1 Streptomyces sp. NPDC005435 | reverse complement strand
GCCGATGCTCCGCATCGACTCCCTCCTCCGCCTTGCGACGCACGGCACCAGACGCCGCTCCCTGATCCGGCCTGATCGACGAGACACCCCCTAGAGTGCGCCCGCGCGGGTTCCTGGCCGGTGGACCCGCTCGACACGGTCGTCGTACCACCGGCCGGCACCACCGGCCCGGCGGCGCGGCGTACGCGATCCGCTACGAGTGCGCCGACACGGGCGGGGCCTCGGCGAAGGCTTCGAAAACGCGCGCGCACCACGGCGGTTGCGCCAGCGGTTCGCCGCGGAAGGCGTCGTCCGGGGCAAGGGGCGGATACACCGGGGCGCCCTGGGAGAGCCGGATCCGATCACCCATGTCAGAGGCGGCCACCCCGGTCCATGACGGCGGAAAGGGCGGCTCGGAGTGTGGGGAACCGCTGCCGAAGTAGCCGAAGGAGTGTGGGAGTCCCACCTCTCCTCGCCCCGGGACCGTTCCTAGAGTGGCCCACGGCAGGCGGCGCGGCGGATGCTGCGTCGAGCAGGCACCCATGGATTTGGATCGCGTCCATTGACACCTACCGTGCTTCCTGAAGGCCCGCATCTCCCCGAAGGCGCCATGGACGGCCTGATGCAGCCACGGCCGCTCACCGTCGCCCACATCCTGGAGCGCGCCGAACGGCTCTACGCGCACAAGCAAGTCGCCACGGCGGGCGCCGAGTTGCTCACGTACGCCGAGGTGGCCGACCACGCCCGGCGGCTCGCCACCGCGCTGACGTCGCTCGGCGTCCCGGCCGGTGCCCGGGTCGGCACGTTCGCGGGCAACAGCCGCCGGCACCTGGAGATCTATCTCGCGGTGCCGGCCACCAAGCGGGTGCTGCACACCCTCAACATCCGCCTCTCGGCCGCGCATCTCGAATACATCGTCGACCACGCCGAGGACGACGTGATCTTCGTCGAGCGAGGGCTGCTCCCCAGGATCTGGCCGAGCGCAGGCAGGCTGCCACGGGTGCGGTACTGGGTGGTGCTGCCCGACGGCAGCGACACGGCCGTCCCGGAGGACCCCCGCGTCCTGGACTACGACCAACTCGTCCTGGACGCAGAGCCGTTCGCGGGCTCCTTCGAGGAGACCTTCACACTCGCGGACGAGAACCTGGCCTCCGGGCTGTGCTACACCTCCGGGACGACGGGCCCGCCCAAGGGCGTCCTCTACAGCCACCGCTCGACGGTGCTGCACTGCCTCGGGACGCTCGCCGCCGGCTTCGTCGGGATCGGCGAGAGCGATGTCGTGATGCCGATCGTGCCCTTCTTCCACGCCAACGCCTGGGGGCTCCCCTACAGCGCGATGATGACGGGCGCCTCCCTCGTCCTGCCCGGCAGCTCCGCGGATCCGGTGCATCTGCTGCAGCTGATGGAAGCCGAGCGGGTGACGGTCGCCGGTGCCGTGCCCACGGTGTGGACGAGCCTGCTTCCCGAGCTGCGCGCCTTCGACCTGAGCGCCACCCGGTTCCTGCTCGGCGGCGGCTCGGCCGTCCCCCCGGCCCTGTCCGAGGCCTACCGCGCCGCCATCGGCGTACCCATCACCCACTCGTGGGGGATGACGGAGGTCAGCCCGGTCGGGGCCATCGGGGGCACGCGCACCCAGCACGAGGAGGCGACCGAGGAGGAGCGGGTGGCCGTGCGCGCCGCCCAGGGCCAGCCCCTGCCGCTGGTGAACCTGCGGATCGTCGACGTCGGGACACGCCGTCAACTGCCGTGCGACGGAAGGACGGTGGGCGAGCTGGAGGTCGCGGGGCCGTGGGTGGCGGGCGGCTACTTCCGGGTGGACGGGGGCGACAGCTTCACCGACGACGGCTGGCTGCGCACCGGCGACCTGGCCACCCTCGACCCCCACGGCTATCTGCGGATCGTGGACCGGATGAAGGACCTGATCAAGTCCGGCGGCGAGTGGATATCGTCGGTCGAGCTGGAAGCCGCCATCGCCTCGCACCCCGACGTCGTCGAGGTCGCCGTGATCGCCCGCCCCGACCCGCGCTGGACGGAGCGCCCGGTCGCCTACGTCGTCACCCGCGAGGGCGCCGCCGTCACCGCCGAAGCGCTGCTGCGGCACCTCACGCCCATGGTCGCCAAGTGGTGGCTCCCCGACGAGTTCGTCCTCGTCGGCAGCTTGCCCAGGACGGGCACCGGCAAGCTCTCGAAGAGCGCGCTGCGGGACTCCGTGCGCGACGCCTGAGCGGGGATCACACCGGGGTGTCCGTGAGCGCCCGGAGCCGGTGCAGCCGGAGCCCGAGCCGCAGTTCGAGGCCGTCCTCGTGACGCCAGTCGAGACCGAGGACGCCGCCGGCCCGGTCCAGCCGTTTGACCAGCGTGTTGACGTGCACGTACAACGCCCGGGCCGTCGCCGCGACGTTGGCGTGGTGGTCGTAGTACGCGCCGAGCGTGCCGACGAGGTCGGTACCGCGGCGGCGGTCGTAGTCGAGGAGCGGGCCGAGGGAGTCGGAGACGAACCGGTCGAGCTCATGGGCCCGTTCGGTGTCGAAGACCAGGGCGTAGAGGGCGTACCGGCCCGTCGTGGCGCCCAGATCGGTGTGCCCGAGCGCCCGCACCACGGCGGCGCAGCGGGCGGCCAGGGAGAAGGCGCGTGACCAGTCGTGCCGGGCCACCCGCTCTCCGACGACGATCACGGGGGCGCCGAGCGCGCGGCGCAGGCGCCGGTGGACCTCCTCGACGGTGCGCTCGTCCTCGGCGCCGTGGAGGATCAGCGTGGCCCGGCCCAGATGCTCGCCCGCCAGTGCGGAGCCGTCCCGTGCGATCTCGTGGAGGTGACGCAGGAGCTCCGCCGGCGACATCGAGGGGCAGTCCGCGACGAGGACCAGGTCCAGACGTTCGGGGTCGATGCCCCGGGCCCGGGCACGGGCGCGCTGGGCGGGGCCGATCCCGGGGCCGCCCACCATGAGTTCGGTCAGCAGCTCCCCGCTCAGCCGCTCGCCGGCCTCCGCCACGGCCCGCTCCTTGAGGGTGAGCAGCCCCAGGATGTGGGTGGCCCGCTCCAGGGTCCGCAGGTCCGTGTCGTCCGGGTCGCCCCGGCCGGCGGGCGCCTCCCGGCTCCACACCAGCGCGCCGAGGCGCTGGTCGCCCGCCTGGACGGACGCCACGCTGTGGAGGGTGCCGCCGGCGCCGGCCGAGGTCGCGCAGCGGCCCGAGCGGCGCGCGTCCTCGACGGCGTCGGCCAGTTCGGTACCCGGCGGGGTACGGCACGGGTCCGACGCCGCGTCGCGGCGGACGACAGTGGTGCCGGACGGGCCGAGGAGCGTGACGCTGCCGCCGAGCCGGTCGGCCAGGAGCTGCGCGACATCGCCCGGGGCGCCGCCCGCCAGCACCACACCGGTCAGGGCCTCGTGGATCTCCTGGGCCCGCCGCATCACGGCCACGTGCTCCTCGATCCGCCCGTACGCGGTCCGCAGTTCCCGCAGGGCGGTCCGGCTCGCCTCGTAGAGACGGGCGTTGTCGAGGGCGACCGCGGCGTGGTCGGCGAACGCGCTGAGCAGCGCGGCCTCGTCGGCCTGGAAGGAGCGCTCGCGGCGGTCCCCGGCGAACAGGGCGCCCACCGCCTCGCCCCGGATGACCAGCGGCACACCGAGGAGCGCGACCAGCCCCTCGTCGGCGACCAGACGGTCGAAGTCCGCATCGTGCTCGATCAGCGTCGCGGCCGCGTAGTCCCGCACCCAGTGCGGGCTCTGCGAGTCCAGCACTTTGCCGCCGAGCCCCACACCGGCCGGGATGCCCGCCGCGAGGAACGAGGCGGAGACCGTCCCCTCCGACGCCCTGGCCGACAGCCTGCCGTCCGCGCCGACCAGCGAGAGGTAGGTGAAGTCGGTGCTGATCAGATCGTGCGCGTGGTGGACGATCGACCGCAGGACGTCGTCCAGTTCACCCAGCGCGGTGAGGGACTTGGCCGTCGCGTACAACGACGCCAGTTCGCGCTGCCGGCGTACGAGCGAGAACGACTCCGCGTCGCCCATGGGTTCGCTGACCACAGTGTCGTCCCCCTACACATCGGGTGGGAGAAAGCCCCACCGGATCGGTGCGAGGTGTGGGTGACGTACACCTCAACCACAGCGTAACGGCGCCTTAATCTCACCGTCATCACCTCTGCGCGCTGTCGACGAAGGCGAGGAAGAGGTCATCGTGAGGAGAACATCCGCAAGAGGCAGAGCGGTTCGCCGGTTCGGCGTACTGGCGTCCATGGTCCTGCTGGTGAGCGGGTCCCAGGTGCTCGGGGCCGGGGCGGCCACCGCGACGAGCCCGCCCCACGCCGCTCACCCGGCGACGGTGCCCGGGTGCGCCGGGCTGGCCGGCATGGAGATCCCGGCCTCGGTCATGAGCCTGCCGACCGACGGAGGCCGCGTCGCGTCGGTCCAGGTCAGGACCGGCGTCGTCAGCGGCGAGACGGTCGCGTACTGCCAGGCCGACGCCGACATCCTTCCCGTCGATCCGTCCGCGCCCGCCATCAAGATGCGCGTGGCGCTGCCCTACGGCTGGAACGGCAAAGCCCTGATGTTCGGCGGGGGCGGCTACAACGGCACCGTTCCGGACCTGACGGGCAACGTGCCGTTCGGCCCCACGGACCAGCCGGCCCCCCTGGCCCGGCGGTACGCCACCTTCGCCAGCGACTCCGGACACCAGCAGAGCCCCACCGCCCCTCCGTCACTGGACGGTTCGTTCGGCATGAACGACGAGGCCCTGAGCAACTTCGCCGCCGGTGACGCGCTCAAGAAGACCCGCGACGCGAGCCTGTTCCTCATCCGGCACGCCTACGGGTCCAGCCCCGCCGAGGTCTACTTCGCGGGAGGCTCGACGGGCGGCCGGGAAGCGCTCAACGTCGCCCAGCGGTGGCCGACCGCGTTCGACGGCGTCATCTCCGCGTTCCCCGCCTGGAACAACCTCAGCGAGATCCTGTTCCTGGGACGCCTGGTGCAGGCCCTGGCCCGCCCCGGCGGTTTCCCCGGCCCCGAGAAACAGACACTCCTCTACGACAGCGTGCTCCGGGCGTGCGACGGGCTGGACGGCGTCCGCGACGGCATCGTCTCCCACCCGGACGGCTGCCACTTCGACCCCCGCACGCTGCGCTGCCCGCACGGCACCGACACGGGCCCCGCCTGCCTCTCGGACGCCCAGCTCAGGTCGGTCACCGCCATGTCCACACCGTTCGGCTGGCCGTACCGGATCGCCAGCGGCGAAACCGGCTACCCCGGCTTCCCGTTCCTCGCCGGGGCGGACATGCGGACCCCGTTCCTCGGCTTCGGCACCACCGCGCCGGCCGATCCGATGCCGGTGACGAGCGGCTACGGGATGCAGTTCTGGGACCAGTGGGTCAAGTACTTTCTGACCCGGGACCCCCGGCACAACTCCCTCGACGTCGATCCCCGGCATCCGGGCAAGTGGCTCGCGCGGATCAGCGAATTGTCCACGATCGAGGACCGCAACAACACGGACCTGGGCCCGTTCGCCCGCGCCGGCGGCAAGCTGATCCTCCTCCACGGCGCGGCGGACGAACTCGTCGCCCCGCGTGCGACGACCGACTACTACCAGCGGGTCCGCGCCACCCTGGGCGCCGGGCGGACCCACTCGTTCCTGCGGTACTACGTCGTGGCCGGGGCGAACCACGCCAACTTCGGCACCCCCGCGTTCGCCGCCGCCACCGACTCGCTCTCCGCGCTGGAGCGCTGGACCGAGCGGGGCGAACCGCCCGCGAACCCGGTCGTGTCCGACACCCTCCACCACCGCACGCGGCCGCTGTGCGCGTACCCGGGCTGGCCCCGGTACCGCGCCGGCGATCCCGACCGGGCGTCGAGTTTCGTGTGCGCGAGCTGAGGGGTACCCGTTCGGTCCGGGGCGCGGCAGGGTGGTTCTAGGTCCTGTCGTCACATTCCCGTCGTCGCCCGGAGGGCGGCCTCGCGGCGCCTGGTGCGTGCTCTCGGCGTGCCGGGCGGAAGTCCTCGTACTGGGCGTACGTGGGCTTTCGCCCGGTGCGGCGAGAGTGCGTGCCAGGCGTCGCGAGGCAGACGGGAATGTGACGACAGGACCTAGGCTTCCGACGGTGAACTCTCCCACGCGTACGGCGTCTTTCTTCCGAGGTGGCACGGGCGGTGCCGTGACAGCGGTGGCCGCCCTCCTCGCCCTGGCCACGGGCTGCGGCCCGGACAACAGCGGCCCGGCAGGCGGCTCCACGAGCACCACGGGCACGGAAAGCACCATGAGTTCCGCGAGGCGGCCGGTGAGCCACCCGGTGGAGGACACCAGCATCAGCGCCCGGCCGGGCGAGCGCTTCACGCTCACCGTCGACCAGAACGCCTCCACCCGCGAGTACTGGTATCTGGTCGGCCCCGGGCCCGACCGCTCGGTGCTGGCCGACCGAGGCCGGGCGTACGCGCCGGACCCCGGCGGCGGGACGGCATCCGGCGCCGGCCGCCGGCTCATCTTCACCTTCGAGGCCAGGGGCAGCGGGACCACCCGGTTCACGCTGCTGCACTGCACGTTCACCACCTGCCGGGGCAACACCGCGACGAGACCCCCCGCGCCGACCGCGGCCCCGGCCACCCCGGACCCGGGCGAGACCACGCCCTCCGGGAGCCCCGAGCGCATCACCTACACCGTCACCGTGCGCTGAGCGGCACACCCGGCACACCCCGTCCCGGTCAACGCCCGGGAAACGGCTACCGGTTCGCGAGCTGCGGGCGGTCCCGGCGGGCGTCGTGCAGCACCGAGCCCCACCAGAGCAGCTGATCGAGCATGGCGCGGGCGGCGTCCTCGGGGCCCTTGGGGTCGCGGAGCGTGCCGTCGGGGGCGAAGAGGAGGTAGTAGCCGGGGAAGGCGACGTAGTCACGCACCGTGTGGGCGTGCAACTCGTTGAAGACCTGCCGCAGTTGCTCGATCGCCAGCAGACCGCCGCTGAGACCGCTGTAGCCGACGAAGCCGATCGGCTTGGCCTTCCACTGGGTGTAGTGCCAGTCGATGGCCGCCTTGAGGGAGGCCGGGAAGCTGCGGTTGTAGTCGGGCGTCACGATGACGACCGCGTCGGCGGCGTCGAGCCGCCGGGTCAGTTCGGCCATGCCCTCGGGCCGGGGCAGATCGGGCTGCAGGGCCGGCGGGGTGGGCGGCAGCGCGAGCGGGAGGTCGATGTCCGCCAGGTCGATCAGGTCGACGGTGAACTGGTCGTGGCGCTTGGCCTGTTCGACGAACCAGTCCGCCACCACCGGACCGAATCGGCCCTCCCGGACACTGCCGACGATCACTGCCAGATTCAGTCGTGTATCGGACATGGGTGTGCTTCTCCTGAGGCCGGACCGACGGGACGTGCTCCACGGTGCCGGGCGGGCGGCGGACGAGGGAGACCGGGCGGAGGGTGGTAGTGGCAGGGCCACCATCCGGCGCGGCGGGCGGTGTTACGTTCGTCGGATGAGCGACAACGAGCTCGGCCTGTTCCTGCGGCTGCGCCGGGAGGCCGTCACCCCGGCCGAGGTGGGACTGCCCTCGGGGCCGCGCCGCCGTACACCGGGACTGCGCCGCGCGGAACTGGCGACGCTCGCCGGAGTGAGTGTCGAGTACGTCACCCGGCTGGAACAGGGCCGCGACCGCAGGCCCTCGGTGCAGGTCCTGGCGGCCCTGGCGGACGTGCTGCTGCTCAGCCCCGGTGAGCGGGTCCATCTGCACCGGCTCGCCAAGGGCGCCGACCCCGGCTTCAGCTGCCGGGGCGCTGCGGGACCGAGCCGGGCGGTCAGGCCCACCGTACGGGCCCTGCTGGAGCGGCTGGAACCGGCGCCCGCCGTGCTGGTGAACCGGCTGAGCGAGATCCTGGCCTGCACCGACGGATACCGGCGGCTGGCCGAACCGCTCGGACTGCTGGACGGTGTCCAACCCTGCCTAGCCCGCTTCGTCTTCACCGATCCGCGGGCGCGCGCCGTCTACCCCGACTGGGACACGGTCGCCGACGAGCAGGTGGCGGCCCTCAAGCAGGGCCCCGGCCAGACCGACGCCCATGTCGGCGCGCTGGTGGACGAGTTGACGCTGTCCTGCGGGGAACCGTTCACCGGCCGGCTGCGCACCCTGCCGGGGCTGCCCCGGGCGAACGGGGTGGTGCGCATGGTCCACCCGCAGGCGGGAGAGGTACGGCTCGCGTACGAAACGCTCGGCCTGCCCGCCGAAGACGACCAGCAGCTCGTCGTCCACCTCCCCGCCGACGACGCGAGCGCCGCCGCCCTCGACCGCCTCGCCGGCCGTCGCCCCGGCGCCCTGCGGGCGGTCTGAACGGGCGAGCCCGCCCTCAACAAGCCGATTTCAGGGGCCAGTTGACTGGCTCCTGCTCGTGCGCGCCGACCGCCTCCGCATCCCGCCGCGACCGGCCGAACCCACACGCGCACGACGCTCGTCTGACGTTCCCCTGGCGTTGCCGCCCGTTCCTGCGCAACCCGTGTACAAGATGACGCACTCCTGAACAGGCGCGCCTTGATCGGGCCATGGGCGACCCAAGAGCCTTGAAGCCGGGAACCGGGGCGCCGCCCCCGTTCCCACCGCCGGCCCCCCGACACCGGACTGGTCCCCGCACGTCCCCGCCCGGCAGGCCCGTACCCAAGGAGTGTCACGTATGCACAGCACCCTGATCGTCGCCCGTATGGCGCCCGAGGCCGGCACCGACGTGGCGCGGCTGTTCCGCGCGTTCGACGCGACCGAGATGCCGCACCGGATGGGCACACGGCGCCGTCAGCTCTTCTCGTACCAGGGACTGTACTTCCACCTCCAGGACTTCGACACCGCCGACGGAGGAGCGCGGATCCAACAGGCCCGCACCGACCCCCGGTTCATCGGCATCAGCGACGACCTGAAGCCCTTCATCGAGGCCTACGACCCCGCCACCTGGCGTTCCCCCGCCGACGCCATGGCCTCCCGCTTCTACTCCTGGGAGGCCTCCGCATGACGGCACGCCGCGTGGCCGTCACCGGCGTGGAGGTCCTCGCGCCCGGCGGAATCGGCACCAAGGACTTCTGGAACCTGCTCAGCGAGGGCCGGACGGCGACCCGGGGCATCACCTTCTTCGACCCCGCGCCGTTCCGCTCCCGGGTGGCCGCCGAGATCGACTTCGACCCCTACGCCCACGGACTGACCCCGCAGGAGGTCCGGCGGATGGACCGGGCCGCCCAGTTCGCCGTGGTCGCGGCACGCGGCGCGGTCGAGGACAGCGGAATCGACCTGACGGCGCTGGACCCCCACCGGGTCGGCGTCACGGTCGGCAGTGCCGTCGGCGCGACGACCGGACTCGACGCGGAGTACCGGGTCGTGAGCGACGGCGGCCGGCTCGACCTGGTAGACCACACCTACGCCGTGCCCCATCTGTACGACCACTTCGTCCCCAGCTCCTTCGCCGCGGAGGTGGCCTGGGCCGTCGGGGCGGAGGGGCCGGGCACCGTGGTGTCCACCGGATGCACCTCGGGCATCGACTCCGTGGGCCACGCCGCCGAACTGATCCGCGAGGGCTCGGCGGACGTGATGGTGGCCGGCTCGTCGGACGCGCCGATCTCCCCCATCACCATGGCCTGCTTCGACGCCATCAAGGCCACCACCCCCCGCTCCGACGACCCGGCCACCGCCTCGCGCCCCTTCGACAACACCCGCAATGGTTTCGTACTGGGGGAGGGCGCCGCCGTCTTCGTCCTGGAGGAACTGGAGAGCGCGCGCCGCCGGGGCGCCCACGTCTACGCCGAGATCGCCGGCTACGCGACCCGCAGCAACGCCTACCACATGACGGGTCTGCGCCCCGACGGCGCCGAGATGGCCGAGGCGATCCGCGTCGCCCTGGACGAGGCCCGGATCAACCCGGAGGACGTCGACTACGTCAACGCCCATGGTTCGGGCACCCGGCAGAACGACCGGCACGAGACCGCCGCCTTCAAGCGCAGCCTCGGCGACCACGCCCGCCGCACCCCGGTCAGCTCCATCAAGTCGATGATCGGGCACTCGCTGGGCGCGATCGGCTCCCTGGAGATCGCCGCCTCGGTCCTGGCCATGGAGTACGACGTGGTGCCGCCCACGGCCAACCTGCACACCCCCGACCCGGAGTGCGACCTCGACTACGTCCCCCTGTACGCCCGGGACCAGCTGACCGACGTGGTGCTCACGGTGGGCAGCGGCTTCGGCGGCTTCCAGAGCGCGATGGTGCTCGCCGAGCCGGGACGGAGGCGGACATGAGCGGCACCGCGGTGGTCACCGGTCTGGGTGTCGCCTCCCCCAACGGGCTGGGCGCGCCCGCCTATTGGGCGGCGACCCTGGCCGGCCGCAGCGGCATCGGCCGGATCACCCGCTTCGACCCGGCCCGGTATCCGGCCCGGCTGGCCGGGGAGATCGGCGACTTCGTGGCCGAGGACCATCTGCCGGGCCGGCTGATCCCGCAGACCGACCGGATGACCCGGATCGCCCTGGCCGCCACCGACTGGGCACTGGCAGACGCGGACGTACGCCCCGACGAACTGCCCGCGTTCGACATGGGCGTGGTCACGGCCAGCGCCTCCGGAGGCTTCGAGTTCGGCCAGAACGAACTGCGCAAACTGTGGAGCCAGGGCAGCCAGTACGTGTCCGCGTACCAGTCCTTCGCCTGGTTCTACGCCGTCAACAGCGGCCAGATCTCCATCCGCAACGGCATGAAGGGGCCCAGCGGCGTGGTCGTCGGCGACCAGGCCGGCGGCATCGACGCCCTCGCGCAGGCCCGCCGGCAGATCCGCCGGGGCACCCGGCTCGTCGTCTCCGGCGCGGTGGACGCCTCCCTGTGCCCGTGGGGCTGGGTCGCCCAGCTGGCCGGCGGCGCGCTGAGCACCGGCGAGGACCCCGCCCGGGCCTACCTGCCCTTCGACCGTCAGGCGCGCGGGCACGTACCGGGGGAGGGAGGTGCCCTCCTCGTCCTGGAGGAGGCGGCGGCGGCACGCGCCCGGGGCGCGCACGTCTACGGCGAGATCGCCGGGTACGGCGCCACCCTCGACCCGAAACCGGGCTCGGGACGACCGCCCGGACTGCGCAAGGCCGTGGAGATCGCCCTCGCGGACGCGGACGTGGACACCGCCGACGTGGACGTGGTCTTCGCGGACGCGGCCGGCGACCCGGACCTCGACCGCGCGGAGGCGGACGCCCTCACCGCCCTCTTCGGCCCCCGGGGCGTCCCCGTGACCGCCCCGAAGACCATGACCGGACGCCTGTACTCCGGCGGGGCCCCGCTCGACGTGGCCGCCGCCCTGCTCGCCCTCCGGGACGGCGTCGTCCCGCCCACCGTCCACAGCGACCCGGCCCCGGAATACGGCCTCGACCTCGTCCTGGACCGGCCGCGCCCGCTGCCCGTGCGCACCGCCCTGGTGCTGGCCCGGGGGCGCGGCGGCTTCAACTCCGCCCTGGTGGTGCGCCGGGCCGCCGGGTAGCGGCACCGGCTCACCGTCCCCTCCTCATCCCGCGTTGTCCGTTTCCACCCCGCGAAAGGACCCTCCGTGGCCACCGACGTTTTCACCCCCGACGCGCTCAAGCGCATCCTCCTGGAGGCCGCCGGCGCCGACGAGACCGTCGACCTGGACGGCGACGTCCTCGACACCGACTTCACCGACCTGGGCTACGAGTCCCTGGCCCTGCTGGAGACGGTCGGCCGGATCGAGCGGGAGTACGGCGTCTCGCTCGACGACGACGTGCTCGCCGAGGCCCCCACCCCCCGAGCCCTGATCGACCTCGTCAACGAGCGGCTGTCGGCCGCCCGGGCCGCCTGAAGGGGGAGCACCGTGCCGACCGAGACACCCGAGATATCCGAGACATCCGAGGCGCCCGAGATACCCGGGACGCCCGCCACGGCCGCGCCGGTCGCGCTCGTGACCGGCGGGACCAGCGGCATCGGGCTGGCGGTGGTCCGGCTGCTGGCCGCCGGCGGGCACCGCGTGTTCCTCGCGGCCCGAGACGCCGACCGGGTCGCCGCGACCGTGAAGGAACTGACCGCCGAGAAACTGGAGGTGGACGGCACGGCCTGTGACGTACGGGACCCGGCCGCCGTGGAACACCTCGTCCGGGCCGCCGTCGACCGCTTCGGCACCATCGACGTCCTCGTCAACAACGCGGGCCGGTCCGGTGGCGGTGTCACCGCCGACATCGGGGACGAGCTGTGGGCGGACGTCCTCGACACCAATCTCACCAGCGTCTTCCGGGTGACCCGGGAGGTGCTCAACACCGGGGGACTGCGGCACAAGTCCCGCGGCCGGATCATCAACATCGCCTCCACCGCCGGAAAGCAGGGCGTGGTCCTGGGCGCCCCCTACTCCGCCTCCAAGCACGGCGTGGTCGGCTTCACCAAGGCGCTGGGCAACGAACTCGCGCCCACCGGCATCACCGTCAACGCGGTGTGCCCCGGATACGTCGAGACACCGATGGCCCAGCGGGTGCGCCAGGGGTACGCCGCCGCCTACGACACCACCGAGGAACAGATCCTGGAGAAGTTCCGGGCGAAGATCCCGCTCGGCCGCTACTCCACCCCCGAGGAAGTGGCCGGACTGGTGGGCTACCTGGTCTCGGACACCGCCGCCTCCATCACCGCGCAGGCGCTCAACGTCTGCGGCGGGCTCGGCAACTTCTGACCGCGCGGCGGGACTGCCGCCGTACCTGTCGCCCGCCGTACCCGCCGTACCCGTCGTACCCGTTGTACCCGTCACCCGTCGCGTCCGCCGTACCCGCCGAGCTCCGCCGCCCCACCGCATCCGTCGAGGAGACACCGCCATGACCACCCGCGAGGTCGAGCACGAGATCACCGTCGGGGCCCCCGCTCCCGCCGTCTACCGGCTGCTGGCCGACGTCGCCCAGTGGCCGCGCATCTTCCCGCCCACGCTCCACGTCGACCAGGTGGAGCGCGCCGGGGCCGAAGAGCGCATCCGTATCTGGGCGACCGCGGGAGACGGGGCGAAGAACTGGACCTCCCGCCGCGTCCTCGACCCGGACGCGCTGCGCATCACCTTCCGCCAGGAGGTCACCGCCGCGCCGGTGGCCGCGATGGGCGGCACCTGGATCGTCGAGCCGGTCCCGGACGGCACCGCCCGGGTACGGCTGCTGCACGACTACCGCGCCGTCGACGACGACCCCGACTCCCTCGCCTGGATCGACCGCGCCGTGGACCACAACAGCCGTGCCGAACTGGCCGCGCTCAAGGACAACCTCGAACGCGCACACAAGGCTGAGGAGTTGACCTTCTCCTTCACCGACAGCGTCACCGTCGCCGGCGCCGCCGAGGACGTGTACGACTTCGTCAACGACGCGGGGCGGTGGCCCGAGCGGCTGCCGCACGTCGCCGCCGTCCAGCTGACCGAGGACACCCCCGGGCTCCAGACCCTGGAGATGGACACCCGCGCCAAGGACGGCTCCACGCACACCACCAAGTCGTACCGGGTGACCTTCCCGCACCACCGCATCGCCTACAAGCAGGTCACCCTGCCGGCCCTGCTGACCCTGCACACCGGGCTCTGGACCTTCGAGGAGACCCCGGCGGGCACCGTCGCGTCCTCCCGGCACACCGTGACCCTGAACCCGGACAACCTGGCCGTGCTCGGTCCGGACGCCACCGTCGCCGACGCCCGCGCCTACGTCCACGGCGCGCTGAGCACCAACAGCCTCGCCACCCTCGGCCACGCGCGCGCCTACGCCGAGGAGCGCGCCCACGCCGAAGGGAAGGCCTGAGCGTGGCCGGGACCCGGCTGGAGACCCAGGTCGTGGTGGTGGGCGCCGGACCCGTGGGCCTGCTGCTCGCCGGTGAACTGCGGCTCGGCGGCGCCCAGGTCGTCGTACTGGAACGCCGGAGCGAGCCCACCACCGAGTCGCGCGCCTCCACGCTGCACGCCCGCACCATGGAGATCCTCGACAGCCGCGGGCTGCTCCCGGACCTCGGCGACCCGCCGCGCCAACCGCGCGGACACTACGCGGGGATTCCCCTCGACCTGACGCTGCCCGGCCCGTACGCCGGACAGTGGAAGGTCCCGCAGTACGACACCGAACGGCTGCTGGAGCGGTGGGCGCGCGGTCTCGGCGCCGACATCCGGCGCGGCCACGCCGTACGCGCCGTGCGCGCCGGGGCCGCCCCGTACGTGGAGACGGTGGCCGAGGGTCCGGGCGGCGCCCTGCGGGTGCGCGGCGCGTACCTCGTCGCCTGCGACGGGGAGGACAGCACCGTACGCCGGCTGCTGGGCGCCCCCTTCCCCGGGCACGACGCCCGGCGGGAGCTGGTCCGCGCGGACGTCGCCGGCGTCGCCGTACCGGACCGGCGTTTCGAGCGGCTGCCCGACGGCTTCGCGGTGGCGGCCCGCCGTGCGGACGGGGTGACCCGCGTCATGGCGCACGAGTTCGGCACCCGGCCTCGACGGCGCACCGGGGCACCGGAGTTCACGGAGATCGCCGAGGTGTGGAAGCGGGTGACCGGCGAGGACATCAGCGGCGGCACCCCGCTGTGGACGAACGCCTTCGACGACACCAGCCGTCAGCTCGACCGCTACCGGCACGGCCGGGTCCTGTTCGCCGGGGACGCCGCCCACCGCCAGCTGCCCATCGGAGGCCAGGCGCTCAACCTCGGCCTGGCGGACGCCTTCAACCTCGGCTGGAAACTGGCCGCGCACGTCACCGGCCGCGCCCACCCGGACCTGCTCGACACCTACCACCGCGAACGGCACCCGGTGGGCCGGCGCGTCCTGTCCGGCATCCGCGCCCAGGCGCTGCTGCTGCTCGGCGGCCCCGAGGTGCGGCCGGTACGGGAGCTCATGGCCGAACTGATCGCCCTGGAGCCGGTCCGCGCCCACCTCGCCGGGCTCATCAGCGGACTCGACGTCCGGTACGACGTCGGAGGCCCCGCCCATCCTCTGCTGGGGGCACGCCTGCCCCCGCCGGCCCTGGACACCCCGGGCGGCCTCGCGGGCACCACCGAACTGCTCCGCGCCGGCCGGGGCCTGCGGATCGGCGGTCCGCACGGCGGCCCCGGCCCCGGCGCCGACGGACCCGTGCTGGTCCGCCCCGACGGCCACGTCGTACGGGCGGGACCGGAGCGGCCCGGCGACGAGGCGACGGCACGGGCCCGCTGGTTCCCGGCCGGCGTCACCCTCCCCACCCTGGAAGGAACCCCATGCCCCTGATCTCGCCCGACGACGGCCACCTCACCGTCTTCAACCTGTTCGAGACCGACACCCGCGCCCTCCAGGACGACGTCCTCGACGCGATGCGCGACATCATCGACCACGCCGACTACCCGGGCTGGATCTCCTCCACCCTGCACTCCGGCATCGACGCTCCCGGCACCGTCAACTACATCCAGTGGCGCAGCCTCGCCGACCTCGAAGCCCGCTACCAGGGGCAGAGGTTCCAGCGGAAGACCGTTCCCCAGTTCCATAAACTCGCGCGCACCGTACGGCTGTTGAAGACCGAGCTGGAGTTCACCCAGCATCACCCCGGACTGGGTGACACCGTCGAGATCTCGCCCGACCGGGACGACCACACCGTCCTGATCGTCCTCGACACCACCCCGGACCGGCAGAAGGAACTCCTCGAAACCCTCGCGAAGCCCGACGAGTGGATCACCACCGTGCCCGGCTACCGCTCCCACACCTACTTCCGCGGCCTGGACGGCACCTTCGTCGTCAACTACGCGCAGTGGGCGGACAAGGAGGCCTACGACGCCTTCCACCACCTCCCCGAGGAGCAGCGCCCGGCGGACGTGCGCGCCGGGCGGGTCCGCGCCCGCGAACTGGTCACCGGGCGCCAGGCCAACACCTACCGGGTGACCCACTCGCGTTCCGCGACGGGCTGAGGGAGGGGCTGCGATGGACACGGACACGGATACGGATACGGATACGGACATAGAGGCAACGGGCGGCACGGAGGGCACGGGTGTCACCCAGGCCACCGACGTCACGGACGTCATCGTCGTCGGCGCCGGCCCCACCGGACTGCTGCTCGCCGGTGAACTCCGCCTGGGCGGCGCCCGGGTGACCGTCGTCGAACGGCTCGCCGCGCCGACCGGGCAGTCCCGCGGGCTCGGCTTCACCGCCCGCGCCATGGAGGTCTTCGACCAGCGCGGCCTGCTGCCCCGCTTCGGCCGCGGCCCGGTTCCGCCGATCAGCCCGGTGGGCCACTTCGGGGGCGTCCGGTTCGACTACACGGTCCTGGAGGGAGCCCACTTCGGCGCCCGCGACATCCCGCAGTCCGAGACGGAGGCGGTGCTGGAGCAGTGGGCCGCCGAACAGGGGGCGGACATCCGGCGCGGCCGGGAACTGACCGGTCTCACCGTGGACGGCACCGGCGTCGAGGCCGTCCTGCGCACCCCGGACGGCACCGAACGGCTGCGCGCCGCCTACCTGGTGGGCTGCGACGGCGGCCACAGCACCGTACGGGAACTGGCCGGGTTCGGCTTTCCGGGCACCCCCGCCACCCGTCTGATGTACCTCGCCGACGTGGCCGGCCTCGGCCTGCGTCCCCGGCCGCTCGGCGAACGGCTGCCGAACGGCATGGTGATGGCCGCGCCGCTGGGCGACGGCGTCGACCGGATCATTGTCTGCCCGCACGGCGCACCACCGGACGCCCGCAGCGGACCGGCCGGCTTCCCCGAAGTCGCCGCCGCCTGGCGGCACATCACCGGCGAGGACATCGGCGACGGACACGCCACCTGGGTCAGCTCCTTCACCGACGCCACCCGGCAGGCCGACCGCTACCGGCGCGGCCGCGTCCTGCTCGCCGGGGACGCCGCCCACATCCATCTGCCCGCCGGCGGCCAGGGGCTGAGCACCGGGGTGCAGGACGCGGTCAACCTGGGCTGGAAGCTGGCCGCCGTGGCGCGCGGCACCGCACCGGAGTCCCTGCTCGACACCTACCACGACGAACGGCACCCCGTCGGCGCCCGGTTGCTGATGAACACCCGAGCCCAGGGCCTGGTCTTCCTCGGCGGCGCCGACGCGGACCCGCTGCGCGAACTGTTCACCGAACTCCTGGAGTACGACGACGTCAAACGCCATCTGGCGGGCATCGTCAGCGGACTCGACGTCCGCTACCCGGCCGGCCCCGGCCGGCATCCGCTGCTCGGCCGCCGCCTCGGACACCGCGCACTGGTCGGCGGGGCGGGCGACACCAGCACCACCGCACTGCTGCACCCGGCGCGCGGCGTTCTGCTCGACCTGGCCGGCGAACCGGCGGTCCGGGCCGCCGCCGACGGCTTCTCCGACCGGGTCACGGTGGTCACCGCCGTACCCAAACCGGTGGACGGCGCCGACCCGCTGGCCGGCACCCCCGCGCTGCTCGTCCGGCCCGACGGCCACGTCGCCTGGGCGGCGCCCGGCACCGGCGACCCGGCGGCCGGCCTCGGCGACGCGCTGCGGACGTGGTTCGGCCCGCCCCGCCACACCGGTGAACCTTCCCCGACCTCCCCGACCAAGGACACATGATGGCCTCACGCCTGTTCACCTCGGAGTCCGTGACCGAGGGGCATCCCGACAAGATCGCCGACCAGATCAGCGACACGATCCTCGACGCACTCCTCCGGGAGGACCCGGCCTCGCGCGTCGCCGTCGAGACGCTGATCACCACCGGCCTGGTGCACGTCGCCGGCGAGGTCACGACCAAGGCGTACGCGCCGATCGCGCAGCTGGTGCGGGACAAGATCCTCGAAATCGGCTACGACTCCTCCAGGAAGGGCTTCGACGGCGCCTCCTGCGGTGTCACGGTGTCCATCGGTGCGCAGTCCCCGGACATCGCACAGGGCGTCGACACGGCGTACGAGTCCCGGGTCGCGGGCGCCTCCCCCGGGGACGAGGGCGACGAGCTCGACAGGCAGGGCGCGGGCGACCAGGGCCTGATGTTCGGCTACGCCACCGACGAGACCCCGGAGCTGATGCCCCTGCCCATCCGCCTGGCCCACCGCCTCGCCCACCGCCTCACCGGCGTACGCCGCGACGGGGCCGCCCCCTATCTGCGCCCCGACGGCAAGACCCAGGTGACCGTCGAGTACGACGGCGACCGCGCCGTACGCCTGGACACGGTCGTGGTGTCCGCGCAGCACGCGAGCGACATCGACCTGGAGTCCCTGCTCGCCCCGGACATCCGCCGGCTGGTCGTCGAGCCGGAGCTGAAGGCGCTCGCGGAGGACGGCATCAAGCTCGACACCGACGGCTACCGCCTGCTGGTCAACCCGACCGGCCGCTTCGAGATCGGCGGCCCGATGGGTGACGCCGGGCTGACCGGCCGCAAGATCATCATCGACACCTACGGCGGCATGGCCCGCCATGGTGGCGGCGCCTTCTCGGGCAAGGACCCGTCCAAGGTGGACCGCTCGGCCGCGTACGCGATGCGCTGGGTCGCCAAGAACGTGGTGGCGGCGGGCCTGGCCTCCCGCTGCGAGGTCCAGGTCGCGTACGCGATCGGCAAGGCCGAGCCGGTCGGTCTCTTCGTGGAGACCTTCGGCACCGGGACCGTACCGGCGGCGCGTATCCAGGCCGCCGTCACCGAGGTCTTCGACCTGCGTCCGGCCGCCATCATCCGCGACCTCGACCTGCTCCGCCCGATCTACGCCCGGACGGCGGCCTACGGCCACTTCGGCCGTGAACTGCCCGAGTTCACCTGGGAGCGCACCGACCGGGTGGACGCGCTGCGCGCGGCGGCCGGACGGTGAGCGGGCACCGGCGCGTCCTGGTCACCGGCTCCGTGGCCACCGACCACCTCATGGCCCACCCGGGACGCTTCGCCGACCAGCTCGTCGCCGACCGGCTGGACCGCGTCTCGCTGTCCTTCCTCGCGGACACACTGGAGGTCCGCCCCGGCGGAGTCGCCGCCAACATCGCGCTCGGACTCGCCCGGCTGGGGCTCTCGCCGGTGCTCGCCGCGGCCGCCGGGCCCGACTTCGGACCGTACGGCGAGCGGCTGCGGGACGAGGGGGTGGAGACCGGGTCCGTACGCGTCAGCGACACCCTGCACACCGCGCGCTTCGTGTGCACCACGGACACCGAGCAGAACCAGATCGCCACCTTCTACGCCGGGGCGATGGCCGAGGCGCGGCATATCCGGATCGCCGACGTCACCGCCCGCCACGGTCCCTTCGGCATGGCCCTCGTCGGACCGGACGACCCCCGCGCCATGGCCCTGCACACCGAGGCATGCCGCCGGCAGGGCATCCCCTTCGCCGCCGACCCCTCGCAGCAACTGGCCCGGCTGGACCGTACCCGTACCCGGGCCCTGGTCACCGGATCGCGGCTGCTGTTCACCAACGAGTACGAGGCGGGGCTGCTCCAGGAACGCACGGGCTGGACGCACGCGCAGGTGCTGGAGCACACCGGCACCTGGATCGTGACGCGCGGCGCCGACGGCGTCGACCTCACCCGCGCCGGACACCCCCCGCTGCACGTCCCTGCGGTCCCCACCGAGGCCGCGGCCGAACCCACCGGCGTCGGCGACGGCTTCCGGGCCGGCTTCCTCGCCGCCACCGCGTGGGGACGCCCGCCGCTCGGCGCGGCCCGGCTCGGCTGCGCGCTCGCCACCCTCGTACTGGAGACCGTCGGCCCCCAGCAGTACGTGCTCGACCCCGAGGACCTCGGCCGCCGCCTGCGGCACGCCTACGGAATGGCGGCGGCCCGGGAGATCACCCCCTGGCTCGCCCGCCTGGGCGGGGGTGAGCCTGCCGTCCGGGGCGGGGTGTTGCGGGAGGGCGGGGGTGCCCGCGATGGCGGGGGTTCCCGTAATGGTGGGGGCGTCCGCGACGGTGGGGGTTCCCGTAATGGTGGGGGTTCCCGCGACGGTGGGAGTTCCCGCGAGGGCGGGGGCGTCCGCGAGGGTGCCGGCGACGGTGGGGGCAGGCGCGATGGTGAGGGCGCCCGCGACGGCGGGGGCAGGCGCGAGGACGGGGGTTCGCGCGGCGGACGGGGTACGCGTCCCGTCCGGGACGAGGTCCGGCGTGCCGACGGCGGCTCACGTGCCGTGCGCGGCGAGACCTCCGGTCCGGCGCGCCCGGCCGGCCCGGGACACCCCTCACCGGCCGACGGGCCCGTCCACGTTCCCGCCCTCCCGGCCCTGCCCGGTGGCCTGGTGCCCTGGGCCGGGAACATCGGCGCCGCCGGCCCGGGCAGCGGCGACGGCATCGGCCGGCTCGCCGCGACCGGGGGCGAGGGGAGCGGTGTGGCCGATTCCCGTGCGGCCGACGCCCGCCCGGCTGTCCCCCGTGCGGCCGACCTCCGTGCGGACGATCCCCGCCCGGCTGGCCCCCGCCCGGTCGACCTCCGGGCGGCCGACGCTCGCACCACCGGCTGCTGCCCGGCCGATTCCCGTCCGGCAGAAGGCCGCCCGGCCGACCTCCGCCCGTCCCGCCCCCGTGCGGCCGACCTCCGCACGGACGATCCCCGCCCGGCTGGCCCCCGCCCGGTCGACCTCCGGGCGGCCGACGCTCGCACGACCGGCTGCTGCCCGGTCGATTCCCGTCCGGCGGAAGCCCGTCCGGCCGACCTCCGCCCGTCCCGCCCCCGTGCGGTCGACCTCCGCCCGGACGATCCCCGCCCGGCTGGCCGCCGCCCGGTCGACCTCCGGGCGGCCGACGCTCGCACGACCGGCTGCTGCCCGGTCGATTCCCGTCCGGTAGAAGCCCGCCCGGCCGACCTCCGCCCGTCCCGCCCCCGTGCGGCCGACCCCCGCCCGGTCGACCTCCGGGCGGCCGACGCTCGCACCACCGGCTGCTGCCCGGCCGATTCCCGTCCGGCCGACCCTCGTGCGACCAACCTCCGGGCGGCCGATTCCCATCCGGCCGGCCCCCGCCCGGCCAGCCTCCGCACGACCGACCCCCGCCCCGCCGGTGTATCCGTACCGCCGTGGTCCGTCCGGCCGGTCGGGGGTCTGTCGGCTCCGTGGGTGTCCGGTGGGGGAGTGGCGTGAGTGCGGTGGCCGTTGCGGCCGGTCGGGGGCCGGTACCGGCCCCGGTGTCCAGGGGTGTGCGCCGTGTCGAACTGGACGCGGCCGGCACCGTGCTGTCCGCCCTGCTGAGCGAACCCGCGCGCGGGGCGCCACGGGCGACCGTCGTCGCGGTCCACGGCGGTGGGCTGCGCGCGGGCTACTTCGACGGGCAGGCCCACCCCGACGTGTCCCTGCTGACCCTCGGCGCCCGGCTCGGCTGCTCCGTGCTCGCCGTCGACCGCCCCGGCTACGGCCGGTCGGCGGCCGAGCTGCCCGCCGGGCTGCCGCTGGCCGCGCAGTCCGTACTGCTGCGCGCCGCCCTCGACGACTTCACGGCCCGGCACCCGGCCGGCGCGGGCCTGCTCCTGCTCGGCCACTCCTTCGGCGGGAAACTCGTCCTGCGGGCCGCCGCCGACGGACTTCCGGTGCTGGGCCTGGACGTGTCCGGATGCGGTCACCGCCCCGCCGTACCGCTCACCGGACCGCGCGTCCCCCGAGGCCGGACCCGGTACTGGGGACCGCTCAACCTCTACCCACCGGGCACGTTCCGGGCGTGCGCGGCCCTGACAGCGCCGACACCCACCCAGGAGGCGGACGAACTCCCGCACTGGCCGCGGTACTTCGCCCGGATCGCGCCCCGGGTCCGGGTCCCGGTCCGGCTGACCTTCGCCGAGCACGAGCGCCTCTGGCAGCACGGCCCGGAAGACCTGGCCGACCTGGCGGCCCACTTCACCGGGGCCCCACGGGTCCTGGTGGAACGGCAGCCGGCCGCGGGCCACAACATCAGCCTGGGCTGGGCCGCCCGCTCCTACCATCTGCGCGCCCTGGCCTTCCTGGAGGACTGCGTGACCCGTTCCGCACCCCGCTGACCCCGCCGTACCGCCCGCAGACACCCGCCCCCGTCCGAAGGGAACGCCATGTCCACCACCCCCGCCCCGGCCAAGGAACTGTCCGAGGAACTGCAGACGCTGCGCGCCCAGGTGCGGCTGCTCACCGACCGCGCCGAACTGACCGCCCTGGCCGACCGCTACCTCGCCCACCTGGACCACGACCGCGACCGCGACGACTGGCTGGACTCGGTGTTCACCCAGGACGCCCACCTGGTCTTCCCGATGGGGGAGTACCGGGGGACCGCCGGACTCGCCGAGTTCCAGAAACTGGCCCGCACGACCTTCGAGCGCACCCACCACCAGGGCACCAACCACTCCGTCGACGTCGACGGCGACCACGCCCGGATCCGGGCCCACCTCACGGCGGTCCACGTCGCACACGCCGCCGAACCCGGCGTGCACTTCGACATCGGCGGCCACTACGAGGCGGAGGCCGTACGCACACCGGACGGCTGGCGGCTGCGCCGCTTCGTTTTCGACCTCGTCTGGCACGCGGGCAGCGGACCCCTGACCGAGGGCGGCCACTGACCGCCCGGCCCCGCGGCTCGTCGCCGGCCAACCTGCGAAAACCTGACGCGAGTTCACCAAAACCTGACACAGGACCGCCTTGAACAGGCCACCCGCAGCGAAGAGGCTTCAGGTGGGCCCAGTCGGTGCGTCCGGTCCGTTCATCCGGTACTCAGGAGGAAGTTCGTCATGCCCTCAGACACCTCCCGGCTCCCCGCACCCGCCCGCATCCTGCACCTGCTCGCCGGCGGCTGGCTCGCCCAGGCCGTCAGCGCGGTCGCCGAACTGGGCGTCGCCGACGCGCTGGCCGACGGCCCGCGCTCCGTCCAGGACCTGGCCGCCGCCACCGGCACCCACGCGCCCAGCCTCCACCGGCTGCTGCGGACCGCCGCCGACGCCGGTCTCCTCGAAGAACTCGACGACCGCGCCTTCGCCCTGACCGAACTGGGACACGCGCTGCGCGAGGACGCCCCCGGTTCGCTGCGCAACTTCGCCGTCTGGACCGGGCTGCCCGCCGAACGCCACGCCTGGACCGGTCTCGCCGACGCCGTGCGCACCGGCCGTACCGCCTTCCCCGACGTGCACGGCACGTCCGTCTGGGACTACCTCGGCGAACACCCCGACGTCCTCACCGTGTTCGACAAGGCCATGACCGAGGCGTCCCGGGGGATCATCGCCCCCGTCGTGGCGGCCTACGACTTCGGCGCCTTCTCCACCGTGGTCGACGTCGGCGGCGGCCGCGGCGCGCTGCTGTCCGCCGTGCTCGACGCCAACCCGGGAGTGAGCGGAACCCTCTACGACCGGCCCGAGGTGGTGTCCCAGGCGGAGGAGACCCTGCGGGCCGCCGGAGTGCGCGACCGGGTACGGCTGGTGGGCGGCGACTTCTTCGACACCGTGCCCGCCGGCGGCGACGCCTACGTCCTGTCCAACATCATCCACGACTGGGACGACGAACTCTCCCGGCGCATCCTGCGTAACTGCCGTACCGCGCTCGGCGACGACGGACGGGTGCTGCTGGTCGAGGCCGTCCTGCCGGAACGCCCCCGCCCGACCCCCACCGTCTCCCTGATGGACCTCGACATGCTCCTCGTCGCCGGCGGAAAACAGCGCACCGCCGGGGAGTTCGAGGTACTGCTGGAGAAGTCCGGCCTGCGGCTGACACGGATCGTCCCCGGCGGCCACTGCAGCGTGGTGGAGGCCGCGCCGGCCTAGGGGGAGACACCCCCTAGGCCCTGTCGTCACATTCCCGTCTGCCTCGCGACGCCTGGCACGCACTCTCGCCGCACATGACCAGCCCTACGGAATCCCGTGAAAGAGGTACGCGTCAGTCATGCCAGAACGGCTCGCACGCAAGCTGTGGTTCGGCTACGGCCCGGGGTCGGCTCTCGCCGAGGCCGACGAGATCGTCCGCGGAGTGGAGCACGCCGACCGCGCGGGGCTCGACTTCTTCGCGCTGTCCGACCACCCCTACTACGGCAGCCGGCTGGAGGCGTACGCCACCCTGGGACTCCTCCTGGGCCGCACCCGCGCCATCACCGGTGTCGTCACCGTCACCAACCTGCCCACCCGCCCGGTACCGCTGCTGGCCCGCACGCTCGGCACCCTCTCCGCGCTCTCGCGAGGCCGTGTCGTCCTCGGCATCGGGGCCGGCGGCTACTGGGACGACATCGTCAGGTTCGGTGTGCCCCGGCTGGAACCGGCCGCCGCCGTCCGCGCGCTCGAGGAGGCCATCGGCCTGGTCCGGTCGCTGTCCGGCGGCGGCCGACCGGTCACCTTCGAGGGCGAGTTCACCCGGGTGGAGGCGCTCGACCCGGCCCCGGTGCCGGCTCCGCCGGTGTGGACGGGGTCGGTCGGCCCCAAGTCGCTGGCCGTCACCGGCCGCCTGGCCGACGGCTGGATACCCGGCCACGCGGCCGACTGGCAGAGCCCCCGCTACCGCGCCTCGCGACGGATCGTCGAGGAGGCCGCCGTCGCCGCCGGCCGGGACCCGGCGGACATCGCCACGGTCTTCAACCTGCCGGCCCGCGTCACCGACCGGCCCGTCCACGCGCCACGCGACGAGACCGGACGGTGGACGGGCGGCTCGGTCCGGCAGTGGACCGACGAACTCACCGAAGCGGTGCTGGAGCACGGCGCTTCCGGGTTCGTGTTCTTCGCGGCAGGCGACCCGTCCCGCGCGAAGGACCTGGAGCGCTGGACGGGGGAGATCGTCCCGGCCGTACGCGAGGCCGTGGCCAAGGAACAGAGGTAGCGGCACCGCCCACATCAGCACGTCGGCACATGGGCGCCGCGCATATGGGCGCCGCGTACATGAATGGCGCGCACATGGGCGCCGCGCACATGAGTGGCGCGCACATGTGCGCCGCGCACACCAGCACATAGGCACATCAGTACGTCCCAGAAAGGGCCTTGGATGTCCATACGCCGAACCGGTCCCAGCCACCTCCACCGGGCGCCCCTGCGCCCGGCACTCGCGCTGCTCGCGCTGGCGCTCACCGCCACCGCGTGTTCCGGTGACGGCTCCGGTGCCCCGGCCGGGGGCGCGGCGGGCACGCCACGCGAGGGCGGCACGCTGGTGGTCGGCGCCGAGGCCGACCCCGCCTGCCTCGACCCGCAGCAGACCGGGCAGCTGGCCGCCGTGGACATCACCCGCTCCGTGGTCGACAGCCTCACCGACCAGGACCCGAAGACGGGCAAGATCGTGCCGTGGCTCGCCAAGTCCTGGAAGCGGAGCGCCGACGGCCGCGACTTCACCTTCGTCCTGCGCGACGGCGTCACCTTCAGCGACGGCAGGCCCGTCGACTCCCACGCGGTGAAGCTGACCTTCGACAACCTGATCAAGCAGCCCGCCAACGGCGCCCCCGCCTACATCCGCGGTTACCGGGGCACCACCGTCAAGGACGCCCACACCTTCACCATCCGCTTCGACGCCCCCAACGCACAGTTCCTGCAAGCCAGTTCGGGCGTCGGCCTGGGCATCCTGTCACCGGCCACCTTCGAGAAGTCCAACGCCGAGCGCTGCCGGGGCGAGTTCGCCGGCTCCGGTTCGTACGTGCTGGACCACTACACGGCCAACCAGGAAGTGGTCCTGAAACGGCGCAAGGGCTACGCCTGGCCGTCCTCGCTCGACAAGAACCGGGGCGCGGGCCGCCTCGACCGGGTGAAGTTCACCTTCGTCGCCGAGGCGGGCGCCCGTACCAGCGCTCTCAGTTCCGGCCAGGTGCAGGTCGCCAAGAGCGTACAGCCCACCGACCAGGAGCAGTTCAAGGGCAACGGCTTCCACCTGCTCGCCAAGCCCGCCCCCGGACTGGTGCCCCCGCTCTCCCTGAACCACGTCGGCGCCCTCGCCGACGAGAAGGTCCGCAAGGCGCTCCTCGTGGGCATCGACCGCAAGCAGCTGGTCGACACCGTCTTCAACTCCTCGTACAAGCCGGCCACCAGCGTCCTGGCCTCCACCACGCCCTACTACACCGACGACAGCGACAAGCTGCGCCACGACCCGGAGGGCGCCGCCCGGCTGCTGGACGAGGCGGGCTGGAAGAAGGGCAAGGACGGCATCCGGGTCAGGAACGGCAAGCCGCTCACCCTGACCTGGCTGATTCCCGCGCCGCTGCCGCCGGTGGACGAGTACGTCCAGCAGCAGCTGCGCAAGCTGGGCGTGGACGTCAAGCTCAAGGCCGTCCAGCCCGCCGCCTACGTCGAGCAGCAGCAGAAGGGGCGCTTCGACATCACCGCGGTCGCCGTGACCCGCGCCGACCCGGACGTGCTGCGCAACATCTTCTACTCCAAGGGCTCCAACCTCTGGCACCTGCCGGCGAGCGCACTCGACACCTATCTGGAGCAGGAGGCGTCCGCGACCGACGACAAGACCCGCCGCGAGGCCGTCACCAAGGCCACCGACTGGATCCTCGACCACGCGGACACCGTCCCGCTGTACGAGGGCTCCCTGGTGCACGGCGTGTCCGACCGGGTGCACGGCCTGACGCTGGACGCGTCGACCCGGCTGAACCTCCACGACGCGTGGCTCGGGTGAGGCCGGTGCGAGCTTTCCGCGAGTCCGCCGGCGGGCCGGGCGGTGCGTCATGACCGCCGTGCGGTACCTGGCGGGACGGGTGCTGCGCGCGGTGTTCGTCGTCTGGGCGGCGTTCACCCTCGCCTTCGCCGCCCTGCGGCTGCTCCCCGGTGACCCCGTCGCGCTCATGCTGAGCGGGCGCGGCGGGTTCGACACCCTCAGCCCGGCGGACATCGCCCGGGCCAAGGCCGAACTGGGCCTGGACCAGCCGCTGTCGACGCAGTACGGCCATGCGCTCGCCGACGCCCTCCACGGTGACCTCGGCGCGTCGCTGCAGACGGGACAGCCCGTCACCCGCATGATCGCCGACGCGCTGCCGCCGACGCTGGCCCTGGGCGGCACCGCCCTGGTGCTCGCGCTGGCCGCCGGGACCGCGCTGGCGGTCTCCGCCCATCTCGCGGGCTCCCGGGCACTGCGGCAACTGCTGCGCTCCCTGCCGTCGTTCGCCGTCTCGCTGCCGTCGTTCGCGGTGGGCCTCGTCCTGATCCAGCTGCTGTCGGTCCGGTGGCACCTCTTCCCGTCCCTGGGCGGCACCGGAGCGGCCGGACTCGTCCTGCCCGCCCTCACCCTCGCCATCCCCGGAGCGGCGCTGGTCGCGCAGGTGCTCGGCAAGAGCCTGCACACCGTCCTGCGGGAGCCGTACGCCGACACGGTCCGGGCCACCGGCGCCGGCCGCGCCCGGCTCCTCCTCGGGCACGGGCTGCGCAACGCGGCCATCCCGGCGGTGACGGTCGTCGGCCTGCTGGTCGGCTATCTCATCGGCGGCGCGGTCGTGGTGGAGACCGTCTTCTCCCGCCCCGGCATGGGCCGGATCACCCAGGCCGCCGTCTCCACCCAGGACCTGCCCGTCGTCCAGGGCGTGGTCGTCCTGGCGTCGTTCGTCTTCGCCGTGGTGAACCTCGGCGTCGACCTGCTCTATCCCGTACTGGACCCGCGGATCCGGGCGACCGGCCGGCTGGTGACGTCATGACCGGCCACGGCACCGGCACCACGGCCGGCACGGCGTATGCCCCCGAGGCCGATGACACCGTGGCCGGCCCCCGGCTGCGTGCCGCGTGGGACGGCGCGGTCCGGCGCGTGCCGCGTTCGCCCGGCGCGGTCCTGTCCGTGCTGGTGCTCCTGCTGGTGCTGGGGTGGGCGGTCGCGCCCGAGTGGTTCACCCACCGGAGCCCCACGGCCGGGATACCGGCCGAGCGGTTCCGTCCGCCCGGCGGCGCGCACCTCTTCGGCACCGACCAGCTCGGCCGGGACGTGTACGCCCGGGTGGTGCACGGCGCGTCCCTGTCCCTGCGGGCGACCGTCGTCGCCATCGCCGTGGCCCTGGTCGTCGGCACCCTGCTGGGGCTGGCCGCCGGGTTCTTCGGCCGGTGGGCGGACGCGGTGATCATGCGGCTGGTCGAGGTGATGCTCTCGGTGCCCCCGGTCCTGCTCTCGCTGACCATCGTCGCCGCCATCGGTTTCGGCACCGTCCAGGTGGCCGTCGCCGTCGGTGTCACGAGCGTCGCCGGGTTCGCCCGGGTGATGCGGGCCGAGGTGCTGCGGGTGCGTACGGCCGTCTACGTCGAGGCCACGATCCTGCTGGGCTCCCGCTGGTGGCGCGTCCTGTTCCGCTACATCCTGCCCGCCGCCGTCGGCCCCGTACTCGCCCTGGCCGCCCTGGACTTCGGGCTGGTCGTGCTGGCCATCGCCAGTCTCAGCTTCCTCGGCTACGGGGAGCCGCCGCCCGCCCCCGAGTGGGGCGCCCTGGTCGCCGACGGCCGCAACTACCTCGCCACGGCGTGGTGGCTGACGACCCTGCCCAGCCTGATCGTGACCGCCGTCGTCCTCTCCGCCAACCGGCTGTCGAGGATGCTGGAGACCCGAGGAGAACGGCCATGACCTCCGCACCGGCCGGGACGACCCCTCCCGAGACGGTCCCGCAGGACACCCCGGTGCTGCGCATCACGGACCTGCGGGTCGGCTACCGTACGGCCGCCGGAACCCGAACCGCCGTCGACGGCCTCGGACTTGACGCCGCCCCGGGCCGGATCACGGCCGTCGTCGGCGAGTCCGGCTCCGGCAAGAGCACCACCGCGCACGCCGTGATCGGGCTGCTGCCCCCGGGCGGCCGGGTGGAGCACGGCTCCGTCCGCCTCGAAGGCGAGGAACTGACCGGGCTGAGCGAGCGGGCGTGGCGGGACGTACGGGGCCGGCGCATCGGCTTCGTACCCCAGGACCCCGGCGTGGCGCTGGACCCGGTGAAGCCGGTCGGCCGGCAGGTCGTCGAGGTGCTGCGCGTCCACCACCTGGCCACCGGGCGGGGCGCCGCCGAACGGGCCGTGGACCTGCTCGCCGGGGCGGGACTGCCCGACCCCGCCCGGCGGGCCCGGCAGTACCCGCACGAACTGTCCGGCGGTATGCGCCAGCGCGTGCTCATCGCGATGGCGACCGCGGCCCGGCCCCGGCTGCTCGTCGCGGACGAGCCCACCTCCGCGCTGGACGGCACGGTGCAGCGGCAGATCCTGGACCACCTGGAGTCGCTCGCCGCCGGCACCGGTACCGCCGTACTGCTGATCACCCACGACCTGGGCGTGGTCGCCGACCGCGCGCAGCACGTCGTGGTGATGTCCCGGGCGCGGGTCGTGGAGGCCGGGCCGACCCGCGAGGTGCTCGCCGATCCACGGCACCCGTACACGCGCCGGCTGCTCGCCGACGTGCCCCGCCTCGTCCCCCGTACGCGCCCGGCCGCCGGCTCGGCTGCCCGTCCGGCCGTCCGGACGGCACCACCGGCCACGGCCGTATCTGTCACGGCGTCACCGGTCACGGCGTCACCGGTCACGGTGCCACCGGCCTCGGCAACACCCGTACCCGCCCCCACTCCCGCGTCCGGTCCGCCCGCCGATGCCCCGGACCCCGGCGTACTGCTGCGCGTGCGCGGTCTCACGCTCTCCTTCCCGCTGCGCGGCCCCGGTCCCCGGCGCCGGCACCTCGCCGTCGACGGGGTCGGGTTCGACATCCCGCCGGGCCGCACCCTCGGTCTGGTCGGCGAGTCCGGCTCCGGGAAGTCCACCACCGCCCGCCTGGTGCTCGGCCTGGAACGGCCCGAGGCCGGCACCGTGGAGCTGGACGGCGTCGATGTCACGGCGGTACGCGGCGCGGCCCGGCGCCGACTGCACCGCGACATCCAGCTCGTGCACCAGAACCCGTACGCCTCCCTCAACCCCCGTTTCACCGTCGAGGAACTGCTCACCGAGCCCCTGCGCAACCACCGTGTCGGCGACCGCGCGCGGCGCGCCGCGACCGTACGGCGGCTGCTGGACGACGTCGCGCTGCCGGCGGACGCGCTGCGGCGCAAGGCCGCCGAGCTCTCCGGCGGGCAGCGCCAGCGGGTGGCCATCGCCCGCGCCCTCGCCCTCGGCCCGAAACTGCTGGTCTGCGACGAACCGGTCTCGGCGCTCGACGTCACCGTGCAGGCCCGGATCCTGGAACTCCTGACCGGACTCCAGGAACGCCACCGGATGGCCTATCTGTTCATCTCGCACGACCTGGCCGTCGTCGGACAGGTCAGCGACCGCGTCGCCGTCCTGCGCGCAGGGCGGATCGTCGAGGAGGGCGGCACCGACCGGGTCCTGCGCGCGCCCCGGCACCCCTACACCCGCGAGCTGCTGAGCGCCGTACCCGGACGGCACGCCCCGGACGCCCCGAACGCGGAGGACACCTCATGGAGCTAGGCCTCATCACCTTCGGCAGCCTGCTGCCCGACCCGGTCACCGGGACGATCCTCACCCAGCGGGAACGGCTGCGGGACGTCGTCAGGGCGGCGGCCGAGGCGGAACGGCTCGGCTTCTCCTGGTACACCCTCGGAGAGCACCACTTCGGGGAGCGGGACGTGATCCCCTCCCCGGCGCTGGTCCTGGCCGCGATCGCCGAACACACCTCCACCATCCGGCTGGCCACCGGCACCACCCTGGTCGCCAACCGGGACCCGGTCCTCGTCGCCGAGGACTACGCGCTGCTGGACCTGCTGTCCGGCGGCCGTCTCGACATGGTCCTCGGCGGCTCCTTCTTCCCCGAGCCGTACACCGTCTTCGACCAGGCACCCGAGTCCAAGGCGGCCCGCAAGCGCGAGAACACCGAACTGCTGCTGCGGCTGTGGACCGAGGAACGCGTCACCTGGCGGGGCCGGTTCCGCCCGCCCCTGGACGACGTACTGGTGCAGCCGCGCCCCCTGCAGTCCCGGCCGCCGTTCTGGATCAGCGGGGGAGTGGGCTCGGAGTCGGTCGGGCTGGCCGTCGACCACGGGCTGCCCCTGGTGGTCGGTACGACGGCGCGCCGGCCGGACGTCTTCGTCCCGGTGTTCGACTCCTACCGCGCCCTGTGGAAGGAGCGGCGGACGGACCCGCCGGGACGGCTGGGCGCCGCCAGTCATGTGTTCGTCGCCGAGACCTCGCAGGCGGCCCGCGCCCGCTGGGCCCCCTACATCGAGACCTATCTGACGGTACGGAAACCCGGCACCGTGGGACCGCCCGTCCCGCCGGACTTCGACACCTACATCGGCCCCGACGGCCCCGCGATCTGCGGCAGCCCCGCCGAAGTGGTCGACCGGCTCGGGCGGTTGCGGGAGCTGTGGGGCCACGATCTGCATCTGCTCGCCATCGACGTCGGCGGCCTCCCGTACGCCGACGTCCAGGCGGCGACGGAACTGGTCGCCTCCGACGTACTGCCGCAGGTGCGGGCCCCCGGCCGCGACGAGAGGGTGACGAGCGGTGCTTGACGACGACGTCCGTGAACTCGCCCGCGCCCGGACCCTCGGCGTCTTCACCACGCTGATGCCGGACGGCGGACCGCAGACGAGCCTCGTGTGGCCGCACGCCGACGCGGAACACCTGCTCGTCGGCACCCACACCTCGCGGCAGAAGTACCGCAACGTGCTCGCCGACCCCCGCGTCAGCCTCCTCCTGCTCGACTCCGGGAACAGCCGCCGGTACATCGAGATCCGGGCCCGGGTGGTGGACATCGAACCGGGCGAGGCCGCGCTGCGCCTGGCTCGCACCACCTTCGGCAAGTGGACCGGCAGTGAGCGGGTGCGGCGGGCCGAGGGCGAACGGGTGCTGCTGCGGCTGAAACCCGACCGCGTCCACCGCAAGGAGTGACCGCCGGGCGCCCCCGGCCCCCGGCGGCCGCTCCTGAGCCCCGACCCGAGAGGAAGACCCGCATGCCCGCCTCCCCCGCACCACTCGCCGCCCCGTCCCCTGTCGTCGACGCCGACTGGGTGCGCGAGCACCGTGGTCGGCTGGTCCTGGCCGACGTCCGCTGGTACCTGGACGGCCGCGACGGACGCGAGGCCCACCTCGCCGGACATCTGCCGGGTGCCGTGTGGGTGGACGTGGACACCGTGCTCTCCGCACCGCCCAGCGTCTCCGGCGGACGCCATCCGCTGCCCGGGGAACGGGAGTTCGCCCGCGCGCTGGGTGCGCTGGGCATCGGCGACGACACGACGGTGGTCGCCTACGACGACAACGGCGGTGCCTACGCGGCCCGGCTGGTCTGGCTGCTGCGCCGCACCGGCGGCCGGGCCGCCCTGCTGGACGGCGGACTCCAGGCCTGGGACGGCGGCCTGGAGACCGGGCCCGTCGTCCCCGTGCCGGCGGCCCGCACCCCGGTGGCCTGGCCCGGGGAACTCCTCCGGTCGGCCGACGAGGTGGCGAAGTCCCTGGCGGCGGGCACCGCCGTCGTCCTCGACGCCCGCGCCCCGGACCGGTACTCCGGCGCCACCGTGCTGCCGAGCGACGTACGCTCCGGGCACGTCCCCGGAGCCCGCAGCGCCCCCTGGGCCGCCAACCTCACCGCCGGGGGCCGCTTCGCCCCGGCCGCACACCTGGCCGCGCACTACGCGGCCCTCGGGGTCACCCCCGGCACCGATGCCGTCGTGTACTGCGGCAGCGGGGTCACCGCCTGCCACGACCTGCTGGCGCTGGAACTGGCCGGCGTGCCCACCGCGGCCCTCTACCCCGGCTCGTGGTCCGCCTGGTCGGCGGACCCCTCGCGTGCCGTGGTGACGGGCGAGGAGCCGGGATAGCGTGCCGGCGAAGGGGACGGCAGCGTCCTGTTGCGGCCGGTCGGCGGAGTCACCACCCGGTGCCGAGCCGGGCCATCGGCTCGATCAACTCCCTTTCCTCATACGCCAGATGGGACAGCAGCGCGTCGGTGAGGAGGTCCACCGCCGCGCGCAGTCCCTCCGGGCCGGGCGCGGTGCCCGCTCCGTCGCCCGCCCCGCCGCCGATCCGGGCGACCAGCTCACGGTCGATGCGCTCGATGACCCCGTGGATGGCGTGGTGCTCCTCGGTCAGCCGGTCGAGCACCGGCGCGAGCCGCGGGTCGCCCCGCCGCAGATGCGGGAAGAGATCCTCGTCCTCCCGGGTGTGGTGCACGGTCGTGATCCGGCAGTACGACGCGCAATAGGCGCCCAGCGTCCACGAGTTCTGCCGCAGGCTCAGCTCCCGCAGCCCGGACCGCGCGTCGCCGGGGTCCAGTGTCTCGGCCAGCACCTCGTCGACGATGTCGCGCAGCCGCGCCAGATCCGCGCGCAGCTGGTCGTGGGCGGCGACCAGATTCCTGGCCGGGGCCTGCCGCACGGGCGGGTAGCGCCGCTGCGGGTCCGGGGCGGGGCCGGTCGGCCGGTGCTCCTCGTCCCACAGCCGCTCCCCGCTCAGCCGGCTGGTGGGCGCCGGTGTGGGCTCGACGGAGAGGGAGGGTCCGGACGCGGCACCGGCCACCGCGACCGCGCGCTCCCGGCCGCGCGGCGCCGGGGCCGGGGCCGGCCGCGAGGCACCGGACGCGGCGGACGGAGCGGCATCCCCGGTGTCCCCGCTGCCCCCGGTGCCCCCGGTGCCCCCGGTGCCCCCGGTGTCCCCGGTGTCCCCGGTGCCCCCGGTGTCCCCGGCGTCCCGGTCGCCCCCGCCCGGCCGCTCGCGTGCCGCCGCGACGAGTGCGCGGGTCGCCGGGGCGACCTCCTCGCCGAAGATCCGCAGCAGGTCCGGACGGTGGGCCGGCAGAAGATAGGCGCTGGTCCCCACCTCGACGGTGAGCGCCGCCAGTTGCTCGGGCCAGTCGCGCGGGCCGCCCCGGGGGAAGCCGCCCTCCCCGGGCGAGAGGTTGTACAGCCGCCGTACCGCGGACGGCTCGCGCCCCGCGCCCGCGGCCCCCTCGTCGACGAGCCGCTGGCCCGCCGCGAGCCGGACCGGCGGCACATGCGGCACGCTGGGCAGCCAGCCGTCGGCCACCTCACCGGTCAGCCGCAGCATCCGAGGGCCCACCGCGCCGATCCACACGGAGATGCCGTGGGCGGGCACGGGCCCGGCGGCCGCGCCGTACAGCCCGTAGTACTTCCCGTCGCTGCGGACCGGGCCACGGCCGGACCACAGAGCGCGCAGGACCTCGACCGCCTCGCGAGTGGCGGCCAGCGCCTCGGCCGGGGCGCGCCGGGGACCGCCCTCGGCCGCGATGTCGTCCCAGTACGCCCCGGCGCCCAGGCCGAGTTCGACCCGGCCGCCGCTGAGCAGGTCCAGGCTCGCGGCGGCGCGGGCCAGGGCGGCGGGCGGCCGTAGGGGGAGGTTGGCGACATTGGGGAAGACATGGATCCGCGAGGTGGCGGCGGCCATGCTCGCCAGCACCGTCCACGCGTCCAGGAACTCCGGCCGGTAGGGGTGGTCCGGCACGCTCACCAGGTCCAGTCCGGCCCGTTCCGCCGCGCGGGCCGATGCCACGGCGTCGTGCGGCTGTCCGGACGACGGCACCAGGACGGCGCCGAAGAGCAGGTCGTGCCCGTAGTCGGTCATCTGCGTGGTCCGTTCTCAGCTCGCGGCGGGGCCGCTGGTGCCGGGCCGGGGTGCCGCCGCGGCCGCCGCCTTCGCCGGGGTGCGCCACAGTCCGCCGGGCCCGGAGAGCGCGGCCAGTGTGGCCACGCCCAGGGCGACGGCGGACATCACGAAGGCGGTGGTGTAGCCGGACTCCGCCGGCAGGCCGCTGCCGGCGAGGGTGTGGGAGGCCACCAGCGAGGCGGACACCTGCGCGCCCAGCGATCCGCCGATGGTGCGCATGATCGTGTTGATGCCGGTCGCCTCACCCGTCTGGCGGGGGTCGACGGCGGCGACGACGAGGTTGGCCAGCGCCGCGAAGGCGAAGCCGACCCCGATGCCGAGGATGCCCGAACCGGCGTACAGCGCCCACTCGGTGTCATGCGCCCCGGCGTACACCGCGAAGCCGGCCACGCCGATCAGGCAGGCGAGCACGAGGGGGAGTTTGAAGCCGGCCACGGCGCCGATCCGGCCCGCGAGAGGACTGGCGACCAGCATGGTGGCCGCCATGGGCACCATGAACAGCCCGGCTCCGGTGACCGAGGCGCCGAACCCGTAGCCCGCCTGCGGCGGGGTCTGGGCGAGCAGCGGCACCAGGGTGAACGCGCCGTACATCCCGAAACCGATGATGAGCGCGGTGACATGGGAGGACGCGACCGCCGGACGGCGCAGCAGTTCGATGTCGATGAGCGGTGCGGACAGCCGCCGCTCCACCAGGACGAAGACCGTGAGGAGCACCGCCGCCGCCACGAACAGGCCGATCACCCCGGCGGACGCCCAGCCCCACGTCTTGCCCTGGCTGATGGCGAGCAGCAGCGCGACGACGCCCGCGCTGAGCAGGGCGACACCCGCCCAGTCGATCCGGCCGGGGGAGCGGACGGGCGACTCCTCCACGAACGCGACCACGGCGAGGATGCCCAGGACGATCACCACGAGGCCGAGCCAGAAGATCCAGTGCCAGTCCAGGGCGTCGACGATCGGGCCGGGGATGACGAGCCCGACACCGAAGCCGATGCCGAAGGTCGAGCTGATGAGCCCGATGGCCACGGGCACGCGCTCGCGCGGGAACTGGTCGCGGACGATGCCGAACGCGAGGGGGAACGCGGCCGAGCCCACCCCCTGCACCGCGCGGGCGGCGATGAGCAGTCCGAGGGAGTCCGACAGGGCCGCGAGCAGTGTCCCGGCGGCGAACACGGTCAGGCTCGCGACGAGCACGCGCCGCTTGCCGAACATGTCACCGACCCGGCCGAGCAGCGCGGTGGCCACCGAGGCGGTGAGGAGGAAGGCGCTGAGCACCCACGAGACCGCGGTGGTGCTCACGTCGAACTCCCGCCGCAGGTCGGGGAGGGCGGGCACCACCATCGTCTGCATCAGGGAGAAGGACAGCACCGCGATCAGCAGGGCGGCGAACGGGGCCGCGACGCCCCGCCGCCGCTCCGTGACCGGCGGCGGGGCCGGGGTGGTCGTCGGATCGGTCATGGGGAAGGTCCTCCGCTCTGTCCGGGAGGCGTGGCGGCGCGGGGCGACGCCACACGACAAGTGACATGGCAAGCGACATGGCAGCGGCAGCGACACCGACGAGAAATAGTGTCGCTACGTAATGATTACATCGAGACATGCTTACGTCCAGTCGCTTTCGGTGGTTATGCTGCGCTGCATGAACGACGCCTCGGACTGTGGACCGCAGACCCCCCGGCCGGACACCGACATGCGTCCGCCGAGCCTGCTCGCGCTGCCCTCCTATCTGGTCAGCCATGTCGCCCGGCTCGGCCACGACGTCCTGGTCGAGGCGGTCGCGGAGCACGGCCTGAGGCTCCCCCACTTCGCCACGCTCACGGCGCTCGCCGACTTCGGACCGCTCCCGCAGCACGTGCTCGCCGACCGGCTCGCCCTCAACCGCAGCCATCTGGTCGGCTACCTCGACACCGTCGAGCAGCGGGGCCTGGTCCGGCGCACCCGCGACCCCGCCGACCGCCGGCGCCAGGTCGTCGAACTCACCCCGGAGGGCGAGGACTTGCAGCGCCGGCTGCTGGCCGTGGCCGAGCGCTCCCAGGAGCAGTTCCTGCACGACCTGTCCCCGGCCGAGCGCGCCACCCTGATCGCCCTGCTGCGCAAGGTCCTGGTCACCGAGGACCACGACGTACGCACAGGAGGCTGAACCGGCGCCCTCACCCGGCCGGTCACGACACGTTCCCGCAGCACGGTCTTCACGCCCGCCCGCCAGAATCGGGGACGAGTTCCCCTCCTGAACGAGAGGTCGTCGCACCGATGAGTAATGGAACGAACTCCCTCGCCGGCAAAGTGGCCGTGGTCACCGGCGGGGCGGGAGGGATCGGCGTCGCCACCGTGGAGGCACTGGCCACCGCCGGCGCGGACGTCGTCCTCGCCGACGTCGCCGAGGCGCCGACCCTGGCCGTCGCCGCGGAACTGGCCGCCAAGGGCCTGTCGGTGGCCGGGTGCACCGTCGACATCGCCTCGGAGGACAGCGTCGAACGCCTGGTGGACTTCGCCGTGGACACCTTCGGCGGCATCGACGTACTGGACAACAACGCGGCGCTGACCTCGGCCATCCGGCAGGACCGGGACGTGGTGTCGATGTCCGTCGAACTCTGGGACCAGGTCCTCGCGGTCAACCTGCGCGGCCCCATGCTGCTGTGCAAGCACACGGTGCCGGTGATGACCGAACGCGGCGGCGGCTCGATCATCAACATCACCAGCGGTCAGGGCCTGTCCGGGGACCGGGTGATGGTCGCCTACGGCAGCTCCAAGGGCGGACTGGTCGCGCTGACCCGCTTCGTGGCCGCCGCGTACGGGGCGGACGGCATACGCTGCAACGCCGTGGCGCCCGGACTGATCCGCACCCCGGCCCTGGAGGCGGACATGCCCGTGCCGGTCCAGCGGATGTTCCAGAGCGCGAACCTCGTCCCACGCCTCGGCACCCCGGACGACGTGGCCCAGCTGGTGGCCTTCCTCGCCTCACCCGCCTCCTCCTTCATCACCGGGCAGGTGCTGTCCGTGGACGGCGGCTTCCTCGCCCACCTGCCCACGCTCTCGCCGCTGCCGCCGCGCTGAGGGGGGGGCGGGGCGAGGGGCTCGGGCCCGAGAGGCCCGAGTGGCCCGGGCGGCCTGGGCGCGGTCCGTCGTGACCGCGCCGGACACCGGGTGTTCGACCGGACGCACGGACGGCGGACCCGGGTCACCCCACCCACGGACGGCGGACCCGGCTCATCCCACCGATGGGCGGCGGGCCCGCGTCACCCCACCCACGGCCCGATCCCGGCCTCGACCGCCGGCCCGTCCGCCGCCCCCGCCCAGGCGTAATACCCGTCGGGCCGCACCAGCACCGCCTCCCGGGCGGCGGTGCCCCCGCCGTCCGCCCGGCGTACGACGACCAGCCGCCCCCGCCGCCCGGCGGTGACCGCGCCGTACTCCCCGCCCGACGGCAGGACCAGCACGAACCGCCCCTCCCGCAGCACCTCGTACAGCCGCCCGCGCTCCAGCTCCAGATCCGGCGCGCGTCTGCCCACCAGGGGGTGGGACCCGCGCGGGGCGGGGTACGAGTAGCCGATGCCGGTGATCTCCCCGACCGCCCGCCGTGTCACCGGCCGCACATGGGTGACCGCCAGCTTCCGTACCGTCCGCAGCGCGATCTCCAGCGGGTTGTGCGCCATGGCGAGCCGCAGGTTGAGACCGCTGCTGCGCAGTACGGCGCGGCCGATCGGATGGCGCTCGCTGTGGTACGTGTCCAGCAGCGCGTCGGAAGCCCGGCCGTCGAGCACCGCCGCGAGCTTCCAGCCGAGGTTGACGGCGTCCTGGAGGCCGGTGTTCATCCCCTGCCCGCCGGCCGGCGAGTGCTGGTGGGCGGAGTCGCCGGCCAGCAGCACGCGCCCCACGCGATAACGGGGCACCTGGCGCTCGTCGCTGTGGAAACGGGAGATCCAGCGCGGGTCGTGCATCCCGAAGTCGGAGCCGAAGGCGCGCTCCACGAGCGAGCGCAGCTCCTCGAACTCGACCGGGGAGTCGTCGGGTTCGCCCCGGTGGGCCCGGTCCCAGCCGCCGACCCGCCAGTAGCCGTCGCCGAAGGGGGCGATGAAGCCGAAGGCGTCACCCGTGCCGTGCACCTGGACCACCAGGCTGGGCTGCTCGGTGAACCGCACATCGGCGAGCGCCACCGACCGGATCACCACCTTGCCGGGGAAGGGCAGCCCGAGTGCCTCGCGCACCACGCTGCGCGTCCCGTCCGCGCCGACCAGATAACGGGCCCGGAGCGTCGTGTCGCCCCCGGTGCCGCGCACGGACACGGTGACCCCGTCGTCGTCCTGGGCGAGACCGAGGACCTCGGTGCCGTAGCGGACGACCGCACCGTTCTCCAGCGCCCGGCGCAGCAGCAGCCTCTCCACCTCGTACTGCGGAGTGACCAGCAGGAAGGGGAAACGCGAGGGCAGCGCGCCGATGTCGAACGGAATCGCCCCGAACAGCCGCAGCTCGCGGATCACCTGGCCGGTCGTGACCAGTTCGTCGGCGAGAGCGCGGGCGTCGAGGAGTTCGAGGGTGCGGGCGTGCACACCGAAGGCGCGGGTCAGGTTGCTGATGCCCTCCGGACGCTTTTCGAGCACCACCACCTCCACGCCGGCCGCCGCGAGGTCCCCGGCGAGCAGCAGCCCGGTGGGGCCGGCTCCGGCCACGACGACCGCGTGGGGGCCGGGGACCGCGCCGGGACCGTCGGCGGCAGGGGGCCGAGAGCTGTACGGCATCCTCAACTCGCTTTCTGCAGAAGGGAGTCGGGGCCTGCGGCCGCCCGTCTCCATCCTGGACCGCCGGTGTGAAGCCGGTGCTGCGCGGACGTGTCGGCCGCATGTTGATAACCGCGCAATACGCCTTCATGAACCCGCAACGATGTATTTACGATGAAAGTCTTTGAACCGACTACAGTCGACCGATAATTTCGACCGAAGGTTCGACAACCACGCTGACCGAATGAGCCGGGGGGATCATGGGTCCGTACTTACCAGCGGTGAAGTCGGAGAACCATCGAACGATCGAGCGCGACGCACCCGGACCACGGACGGCGGACTCGCCCGGACCGCGGCCGGAACCGGAGGACCTGCCCGGACCGCAGACGCAGCCGGAGGACCTGCCGGGCCCGGCGCGGACCGTGCCCGGCGCGGCGGCCGGCTGGCGGATCCTGCTGGTGGAGAACGACGCCGCCGACGCCGAGTCCCTGACCGGCGGCCTGCGCCGGCACGGACACGAGGTCACCCATGTGGCCCTGGGCTGTACGGCCCTGGAATCCCACGAGGACGCGGATCTGATCCTTCTCGATCTCGAACTCCCTGATCTCGACGGGCTGGAGGTGTGCAAGAGCATCCGCTCCGTCAGCTGTGTGCCGCTGATCGTCGTCACGGCCCGCGGCTCCGAACTCGACTGCGTCCTCGGGCTCCAGGCCGGCGCGGACGACTATCTCGCCAAGCCCTACGGCTTCCGGGAACTGATGGCACGTATGGAAGCCGTCATGCGCCGCACCCGCTCCTCGCGCACCGCCGAACGCGAGATCACGCACGGCCCGCTGCACATCGACGTCAACGCACGGCAGGTCAGTCTCGGCGGCCGCGGCGTGGGCCTGACCCGAAAGGAGTTCGACCTCCTCTGCATCCTCGCCGCCCACCCCGACACCGTGATCCCACGCAAACGCCTGCTGCAGCAGGTCTGGGGCGATTCCTGGTCCCGCCGCACCGTGGACACCCACGTCAGCAGCCTCCGCGCCAAATTGGGCGCCAGCGACTGGATCATCACCGTCCGTGGGGTGGGCTTCAAACTGGGCAGGGCCTGCCCTGCGTGACGCGGTGTCCGCCGGGGAAGCGGGGCCGACGCCGGTTCGCGGCGTCGGCCCCGCTTCCCCGGCCCCCGGCGCCGGCCGGACCCACTGTTCGCCGACCGGCGCCGGCCCACGACAACCACCGCGACGCCGCTGGTCACCTCGTGGATGTCCGTGGCCCATGCCATGATCCGGCCTCATGAGTGCCCCTTCGCTTTCCCCCGCCTGGCTGGCCTCGTGGACCGCGCGAGTCTCCGGGCCCCTCGCGGTGATGACCGACGAGTTCGAGCGCCGGCACGGCTTTGCCCCTGGCCCCAACGAGGTCCGCCCGGCCAACCGGGATGATCGAACGGCGGCCCGCGCCCTCGCCCTCGCCCTCGCCCGAGCGAGCCTCGTTCCGGCCGACCTGGTCACCTTCTACGACACCATCGGCGACATCACCTGGTCGGACGTCGGCAACGGCCACTTCCTCGACCCGGCAAGCGACGTCCTTCTACGCCTCCAGGAGTACGGCCCCGTCGACCTCGGCACGAACCAGAGGGCCCACGGCCTGGCCATCGGCTCCGACGGCGGCGGCCTCTCCTACGTCGTGGGCCCCGACGGCTCGGTTCACCGAACGAGAACGGCATCGCTCGACGAACCGGAACTCGACAAGCTCGCCGATGACCTACGGCAGTTCCTGGAACTGCTGGAGCGGACCCTGACCAACGGAGGAGTCAAAGATGCTGCGCACGATGTTCAGGTCCAAGATCTAGCGTTTGGGCGTTTTCGCAGGTCAGAGCCCTGATTGCCGCGTCCAGGTCAGCGAACGGTCAGCATGGGACGGGGCCGTGCCCCGCCTTGCTGACCTGAACTTGTAGCGGGGGCTTGCTGCGCCGCCCGGCGCCTCGCCCGGACGGCTTGATTCGTGGCTCGTCAGCTCGCCTGTGGGATGGGGTCGTTCTTCGAGGAGTGCGGTTGTTCCAGGCCGACTCATTGCCCGCACCCGTACACGATTCGGTTCCGGGATGCTCTTGGTAAGCAGCGAGAAGAGGTTGGCTACGACGCGCAGGATGACGCGATCGAGCGCCTCACGCAGATCTACGCGGAGAGAAAGACAACGGAACCATCCGTAGCGCAAGATGACGGAGTACTCGACGGGCTGGCACGTGGAAAGCTCCAGGTGAACATCTTCCGTGTCCTCAAGGCGATCCTCCGCGACGCTTACAGCAAGGGTGCAGTGGCGGACGATCCTGTGAAGGACGTCCAGGAACCGGAGTACGCTCGCGAGAAGGTGGTCATCCCATCGCTCACCTCAGTCAAGAAAGCACTGACTGTCGCTGACGAATATCTCGCGCTTGAGATCGTCATGATGGTGGGCTGCGGTTTGCGGAATGGGGAAGCCCGTGCGGGGAACATCAACAATGTGGTGGCGGACGACGTCTATCGGTGCACGAGCAGATCCACTCCAACACGCACAAGCCGGCGAAGCTGAAGCACCGCAAGGCGGGGGAGTTCAGGGAGGTCCCTCTGCCGCGCTCCGTGAAGGAAGCGATGGAGCGGTACGAGGAGAAGCACGGCACCACGAAGGAGGGCTATCTCCTGCGTGGCCCGAGCGGGTACTACACGGAGCCGACGGGAACGCCGGCGTGTGCAGAGGCCCTTCAAGGACCTCCCGGCAGAGGACGGTGTCGGGAGGTACGGATTCCGGCACCATTTCGCCTCGAACGCGCTCGGGAACGGGATACCGATCACCGACGTGGCTGAATGGATGGGCCACAAATCGATCGAGGAGACCTATCGCACGTACCGTCATCTGATGCCGGTCAGCATCACCAAGGCCCCCCGCATCCTGGATGCCGGTCTGTGGGAAGCCGCCTGAATCAAGCAACGAGCAACCCCCGCGAGCGCGGGGACGATGCCACGGTGTCCGGGTGGTGAGGACCGAGAGGCGAGCAACCCCCGCGAGCGCGGGGACGACCCACCCCGCGCACGGGCGTTGTCCTGCGACTGCGAGCAATCCCCGCGAGCGCGGGGACGACCCGACCGAGTTCGGCGCGCGGGTGGAGGCCCGGGAGCAATCCCTGCGAGCGCGGGGACGATGCCGGGATCGCCGACCACGTCCGCCACGCCGACGAGCAACCCCCGCGAGCGCGGGGACGACAACCGATCCCACGACCTGGGACTCCAGTTGCCAGGAGCAACCCCCGCGAGCGCGGGGACGACTAACGAATCCGGACAACGGAATCGTCGGTGAGGGAGCAACCCCCGCGAGCGCGGGGACGACACGCTTGACATGGAACTCCCCCAGAGGGGAAGAGAGCAACCCCCGCGAGCGCGGGGACGACCGGCACCCCCGGGCCGAGGTGGCGAAGACCGTCGAGCAACCCCCGCGAGCGCGGGGACGACATCGCCGTGCCCTTCCGGCAGCTCACATTCAAGGAGCAACCCCCGCGAGCGCGGGGACGACGCGCCGTAGTTGTACATCAGCTGATCGCCGACCGAGCAACCCCCGCGAGCGCGGGGACGACGATCTCGGTGACACGGACGGGCGTGCCGTTGAGGAGCAACCCCCGCGAGCGCGGGGACGACCTCGACGCCCTGGTAGACGGCTGCGATGGCGTCCGAGCAACCCCCGCGAGCGCGGGGACGACGGCGGACCAGATGGTCTTGCCGGCGCCCCACTGGAGCAACCCCCGCGAGCGCGGGGACGACCGTCAGCGGGAGCGGGTGAGCGGCGACGGTGTCGAGCAACCCCCGCGAGCGCGGGGACGACATCGCCGTCGCGGCGCTGCGCGGCACGTGGTCGGAGCAACCCCCGCGAGCGCGGGGACGACAGTTGTGCGAAGTGGACTTCGAGCATGTCCGGGGAGCAACCCCCGCGGGCGCGGGGACGACCCACCGGCAGGCCCCAGGTGAGGAGCCGAGTCGGAGCAACCCCCGCGGGCGCGGGGACGACACACGGGCGAACAGCGGCCCAAGTACCAGCGGAGAGCAACCCCCGCGAGCGCGGGGACGACGCGGCCTCGCCCAGGATCTGCGGCGGCGTCTTCGAGCAACCCCCGCGAGCGCGGGGACGACGGTGAGGGTGACCAGGTAGAGCCCGTGGCCCGCGAGCAACCCCCGCGAGCGCGGGGACGACGCTTCCTGACCTGGTGGGTTGGCGGGCGGGAGGGGCGTTTTCGTTTACTTGGGTTCGGCGCGCGTACCTTGGTTGCGCGGGCGGGCCATGAGGGTGAGGCCGTCGAAGTCGATGGGTGTCCAGCGGTCGTGGCCGGCTGTTCTCACCGACCAGCCCTGCTCGGTGGGGGCTGGTTCGATCATGGTGGCCTGCCCGTTGTCGATGCGTTGAGCGAGGAGCGTCCAGAGGCGGTCGCGGATGCGGGGGTTGGGGGTTCCGACGTAGATGCCGGGGGCGGCTTCGACGAACCAGCGGGTGAGGTGGCCGCGCAAGCCCGGGGGTGCGGCGATGAGGATGACGACGGTGGTCCCCGCACTCATTCGTCGGCCCCGCGAGAATCGCTGAGGTTGTCCGTGGGCGCCACGACGTCGAGGTGGGCGTCTGTTGCGAAGGGGTCGGACCAGTTACGGCCACCGCTGGCAACGGTGTTGTCCTCGTTCCAGAGACCGTGGATTTCCTCGTCGAGTAGGTCTGGGTTGTCCGGGACGAGGAGGTTCTTGATGTCGTTGACGATGCGGGGGAGGAGCTTGTGCTGGACGACGGCGTCACGCAGGGCCGTGCGGGCGTCTCGTTCGGAGGTGAGTCCCTTGGCGGTGAGGTCGAAGGCGAGTGGGATGGTGTGCTCGGCTTTGTAGAGGTCGGCGATGTCCAGGACGAATGAGAGGGCGGAGCCGGTGTGGACGAAGCCGAGGGCGGGGCTGGTGCCGATGCCGGTGATGACGGCGTGGCAGATGCCGTACAGGGCCGAGTTCGCGGCGGAGAGCACGCGGTTGACGTCGTCGCCGGCGGCGAATGCGTCGCCGGGTCTGTAGTCGCGCTTGGTCCAGGGCACGCCCGTGCGTGCGGAGTGCTCTGCGTAGAGCTTGCGGACACGGCTGCCTTCTCTGCCCCGTAACTGCTGGAGGGTCAGGCCGGTGGTGTTCTCGCCGGGGAATCGCAGGTCGTACATGCGGCGGGCCACGGTGACACGTTCTTTGGGACGGGTGACGAGCCATGCCTGGCGGAGTTGGAGTCGGGAGCCCCTGGCGGTGCTGAGGCCGGAGGCGTAGAGGCGTACACCGTGCTCGCCGACCCAGCACACGGAGGTGGCGGAGTCGGCGAGCAGGGTGACGGCTGCATGGGTGATACGGCTGCCGGGGCCGATCAGAAGGACGGCGAGGTAGGCGGCGGGGACGTGGACGATGCGCGCTTTGTTGATCAGGACGATGGCGTTGTCGTCCCGGTCGATGTGGCAGCGTTCGACGTAGAGGCTGGAGACGCGGTCTTCGATGCGGTGGACGTCTTGTGGGCCGGTGCGCCACCAGGGTTCAGCCATGGTGTGTCTCGTCCGGGAGGGGGGCGAGGGTGAGGAGTCCTTGGCCGTATCCCTTGGCCGGGCCGATGCCGTTGAGCAGGGTGGCGCGGAGGGCGTCGGTGTCGGTGACGCGGAGGCGTCCCTGGAAGGTGGCGGTGGACAGGGTGACCTGGGCGCCGTTGGTGTTTTTGCAGAAGCGGAGGGTTTCGCGGGCGGTGATGGAGACGGCAGGTGCCTCAGCCGGGGGTGCCGTGTCGGAGCTGTCTCCGTGGGTGGTGCCGAGGTCGATGCCCGGTGCGGTGGTGGTGGCGGGGATGGCGAAGCCGTGGCGTTCCGTTCGTGCGAGCAGCCAGGCGAGTTGATGGGCGGCGGTGCGGTGGGCGACGCGGATGCCGCGGCGCTTGCCCGAGCGCTCGCTTGCCTCCTTGAGGCGTTCGGTCTGCTCGGGGCTGGGCTTCTCCGGGTTCTGTACGTGCTGGACCGGATTGGCGGTGAGCCGGAAGGCGAACTCCTTGCCGACCGCGAGGCGTTGGAGCAGGGGGGTGTAGTCGGCGATGAGAGGGTGGCCGCCGTCGGCGTCGGGCCAGCCGGCCTCCTCCACGAGATGGTGCCAGGAGGGACGGCTGCCGGTGAGGACGAGCACTTCGGCGCGATGCGCGGTGTTCGTGTCCAGCCGCCACAGCACGCGTTCGGCGACGGGCTGTACGGCCAGGCCGCTCAGGACGGCCGCGTGCAGGCGGTGGGGGTTGGCGAGCAGCGCGACGGCGCGGCGGCGGCGTGGGTTGAGCGCGATTTTCGACAGGTACGGCATGGGGTCACCAGCCCAGGAGTGAGAAGGGGTCGTGGCCGGGGCCGGCGGCGTCCGCGGTGCCGGTCGGCTTGTGACCGGTGGGCAGTGTGATCCACAGGTGGCGGACGATGCGGTCGCTGAAGACGGTGCCGGCTTTGAGGTCATAGGTGTCGGGAACGTCGGAGATGCTGACGTCGCCGGCGGGATCTTCGACGGTGGCTTCGAGTGTCACGGTCGGTGTGCGGATGCGGGCGCGGTGGTGCGCGGCCGCCTGCCAGGCCACCTCTTGCAGCGCGGAGGGCAGGTCGGTCGCCGGGACCAGGCCGAGGCTGACCGGGCCGGCCGGGGGACAGGAACGGCGGCCCAGGGACAGCGGGAAGACCGGGTTCCTGACGGCCGTCTCGAGGTCTTCGAGCAGGGAGGCGGGCCCCTGCAGGGCGGCGGTGAAGACCGCGTCCTGCAGGTAGGAGCGCTGGGTGACCCCGGTGTACTTCTTCGCGCTGTTCCGCTTCTGCACGCCCTTGGCATCGACCTCGGCGGAGGGCAGGAGCACGCCACGGTGGTCACTGACGGTGTGGTAGTCGCGCAGCAGCGTGCCGGGCTGGTCGACCCGGACGCCCAGGCGCAGGCCGAGCAGATCGGTCAGGCCCGCTTCGCGCGGGCGTCCCTGAGCCGCGGCAAGGAGACCGAGAACGCCGGACTTCGTGGGCTGGGCGCGGGTGTCGCGCCGGTTGTAGCGGGAGGCGCCACCCCAGGACTGCAGGGGGGCGGCCAGCCGCAGCAGGAGCACGGCTCGGTCGGTCATCACTTCGCGACTTCCGCGGTGTTGGTGCGCTGGGCGGGGACGGTGCCCTGGTCGAGCCAGGCGCCGACCAGTTCACCGAGCGTGTCGAGGAGGGCCGGGAAGGGCATGGAGGGGCCGAAGCTCGCCTCGATCTTGTCCGGGTTCAGGGCGTACGTGGCCAGCTTCTGCGTGGGGGCGTTGCCCCAGGTGGCGGCGACGGACCGCAGTTCCTCGGCCAAGGCCACGGCGGAGTCGCCGGCCAGGCCCTGCTGGCCGGTGACGGGCTCTTCGAAGGCGGAGACGAGGTTGACCGGCTGGTCGGTGCGGACGGTGATCAGAACCAGCTGAGGCAGGGTTCGGTGGGCGAAGGTGTTCTGGTGACCGGTGGGCATGGACCGGGTGAAGGCGTCGACGAACCGGACGGCGGCCTCGCGGGCGGCGTCGGCCGAGGTGAGGTTGTCGCGCAGCTGGTGCACGCCCAGGATGGCGTAACGGTAGAGAGTGGAGGAGTTGAACTCCACGGTGCCGATCATCCCGGCGCCGGTGTCGTCGGTGTTCTCGTCGTCGACGGCCGTGTAGTAGTCGAATTCGGTCCTGACGGCGTGAGTGGACAGGGCGTGGGCGACCTGGACGGCGGCGTCGACGTTGAGTTCCTTCAGGTCGGCGACCATGCGGCCGAACAGGGCGACCTCGGCCGGGTGCCCGGTGGACAGGGCGGAGACGACGTCGAGCTGCTTGATCTCGGCCTCGAGCTCGTTGTCGGCGAGGGCGGCGAGTTCCGCGGCCCGGTCGCCGAGGAGGGCGATGAGGGAGTCGAGCTGTCGCTTGCCGAAGAACAGCAGATAGGCGGACTGTTCTTCCTTCTTGGAGGACTTCTTGATGCCCAGGGGCTCCAGCAGGGCGCCGGCCAGCCGGTTCGCCTGCGCCGTTTCGAGCCCGGCACCGCCGGCGGCGGCCGGTGCGGCCAGGCGCTGGGAGAGCAGGGCGGCGATCCGCTTGGTGCGGGTGGCCCGGTCGGCGGGCGCCTCGCCCTTGGCGAACTCGATCCGGGTGGCGCGCTTCCAGGCCTGTGACGACACCCGGGCGCGCCGGGCCCCGCCGTAGACGGCCTGCTTGGGCGTGCCGGAGTCGTCGCGGTTGATGTTCGACGGCGGGAGGCTCTGCAGGATGTGGACCTCGACGAAGAGGGTGGGCTCGGTCATGGTGCGGCTCCTTGGAAGATGAGCGCCACAAGGGAAGCGGGCGGCCGGCCACGCGCTTGCGCACCGGATGTCGGGGACGCCGGTGCCGTGGCGGGGGCTGTGCCGGGTGGCGTGAATGGATGTGCGGTGGTGCGGTGCCGGTGTCAGGCGGCAGGGTCTTTGCGGTGGAAGTCGCGGTCCCACATGCTGCGCAGCCCAGGCTGCGCGTCGGGCCGTTGCGGGTCGTCCCAGTTGCGCAGGGCACGGCGCAGCAGGTCGTAGTCGAGACCGATTCCGGCCTTGCGCAGAAGGGGCACCAGACTGCGCAGATGGTGCGCGAGTTCACCCGCGTCCGCGGAGGTGAGCAGAATGCCGAGCCGTTCCTCCAGTGCTGCCTGGCCGACGCCGTCGCCCTGTGCGAGGAGGAGCCGGCAGGCGGCGCCGGGGCTGACCCCGGGCGTGTGCACGGACTGCCGACGGCCCTGCTGGTGGAGGCCGAACAGCGAGAGCGCGGCGTGTTCGGCGGTCAGGGCACGGGTGAGGGCGCCGCGGACCCGCAGGTCGCTGCCCATCGTGGTGCGGTAGAAGCCCCACATGGCCGGAACGGTCCCGGCTTCCTCGCCCAGCCCGGCGCGCAGGGCGGCCAGATCGGCTCCCGCGTCCGCGCCAGCCGGGTCGAAGCCGTCCCAGAACCCCGGCTGGACTTTCTTCGCACCGGGGATGCCCTGCCCGTTGGCGTCCGCCGGCTTGGTGAACTGCAGACCCCAGGCGCGCAGTACCCGCCCATGGCGAGGGGTGAGCCAGTCGCACAGGTCACGGTGAAGCCGCGTGTAGTCCAGGCCGATTCCGGCCTGGCGCAGCAGCGGGACCAAGGCGCGGACATGGTGCACCAGTTCGTCGAGGTCCACGGCCGTCGCGGCGGCCGTGAGCCGGCGTGTTTCCGGCCCGTCCGCCTGCCGCTCTGCTCGGTGTTGAGTAGGCGCCGACGTCTGGTGCCCTGGTGTGCGCGCAGGGCCCGGCAGGCTGTTCCCAGTCCCAGTCCGGGGTGGTGGACGGGTTGGGGCGCACCTTGCTGGTGGAGACCGAAGAGCGTGAGCGCCGCATGTTCGGCCTGGTAGGAGCGGGGCAGACGATCGCTGCCGCGCGCCGCGTCGGTGAGTTCCACTCGGTGCAGGTAACGCATCCCCGCCACAGTGCCCGGTTCGGCTCCCAGACCCTCGCGCAGTGCGCGCAGGTGCCGCGCCGGGGCCGGTACCCCTGTGCCTTGCGACGCTTTGCGGGGTTCGTGCCACTCTGCGGTGACTTCCTCCCAGTAGTAGGGGCGGCGGTGGGGGCCGGGTCCGAGGGATGCTTGAGTCATGCGGTTTCTCCCCCCAGGGCTGCCGTTTCGCTGACGCGGGGGAGGATCTCGTTGAGCCTGGTGTAGAAGGCACCGGCCGCCTTGCCGCTGCGGAACACAACCTCCTTGCCGTTGATCTTCTCGGTGCGTCCGATGACGGCCCGCGGCGGAACGGCGGCCATCAATGCGTCCGCCTCCTGGCGGGCGGCGCGGTGCAGCGTGATCTCCCAGGCTTGCTGGGCCTGCTCCAGCAGGTCGTAGTCGTCACCGATGGTCCGCAGCCCGGCCAGCAGACGCCGCATCCGGTCGTCGACGGTGTGCAGGAGCCGGGCCGAGGGCCTTTCGCCCTTGTCCCGGGGCAGCGGCGCCCCGCCGGCGGCGCGCCGTAGATCGCTGAGCAGGGAGTCCAGTGCCTTCGCCACACGGTCCGCCTGATCGACGCACTCCAGAACAGCCCGGCGCAGCCAGTCGTCGTCGGCGAGGAGGGAGGCAACGGGAAGCGGCAAACTGTCGGCGATGGCGTTCTCCACCACGGCGGACTGGTTGCCGTACTCGAGGCCGCAGGTCTCCACCCCGAGGGGGAAGCCCGGCGGCAGGCACTCGTCGGCTTGCAGGTCGCTGATCTGGCGCAGCAGCGCGGAGGTGTACGGGCCGTCGCCCTCCACCGGGACCGACAGGGACAGCAGAGCCCCCAGACCCTGCCACGCCGCACGTCCCGAGGTATGGCGGCGGGGCCGGCGTGCGGGCTGTCCCGCCTTGGGCTTGGCGGTGTGATTCCAGGCGGTGTGCAGTTCATGCTCCGACCACGTCGTGAGCCGGTCACCGGCGCAGACGACGACCTGCCGCACTCGCACACCCCGCTCCGTGAGGGTCGGGACGAGCCGGATACGGCGTGACTGGAACGTGCACAGGTCGAGCAGCCCCGCGGCGGGACGCGCCGACCACGAGGGCGTCGCCGGTGACTTCGCCCCCGACGAGGCCGGACGCTCGTCCCAGGCCCACTGCGGCCGGTCGCTGTCGGGCAGACCGTCGGGCCAGTACGGTGTGTTCAGCAGCAGCGTCTCGTACAGGGTGCTGCCGGTCGGGACGATCACCCCGAACTGCCCCAGAGGGCCGGTCGGGTTGCCGGTTGTCTTTCCGCTCTTCGCCTGCTCGTCGCCCACGGCGCCCGTCTTGATCGCCGCTGTGTCCCAGCAGTGTGCGTGCAGCAGCCACAGCACGGCGTGGGCGGGGGAGAGGTCAAGGTGGTCGGCTTCGCTCAGTGCGCTGAACAGCGGCACGTTGTTCCCCGACGCCGTCGACGGCACGAGCAGAGCCGATGTCTTCGTCCGTCCGTTGAGTGCGGTCAGTCCCGCGACCTGGGCGAACGGCCGTTCCGAGAAGGTCCGGAACCGGTCCGCGTAACGCGACTCGAGATAATCGGAGATCTCCTCCTTCTCCGCGTCGCTGAAGGCTCCTCGTGCCATCCGCTCGGCCCACTGGGCGCGCGACCTCGGCGGCCCCAGTGCATCCCACATGACGGGCAGCAGGAGTTGCCGCAGCACGGCGGGGAGCATCGTCGGTACCGGCAGATCGAGTCGTCGGATCGTGTGCGAGCCGGTCAGGGCGTCCAGAATGCCCACGCCGAGGCGTTCGCCCTCCAGCCCGACGGCGGAAAGCCAGCGTTGTCGGACCAGGTCGTCCTCATGCTGTTCCATGATCTATCCCCCTTGGTGTGCCGTCCGATCTCCCCCCGGAGACCACAAGCGGAAGCACGTAACTCATATGCCGCAAGGCCTGGTTGGGTGCCACTTGTCGGCTTGGTCAAGCCTGCATGCAAGGTTTGTTACTTACAAGTAAATCTGAATGATTCATGGAGATTCCTTGAAGGCTCCGTGTGGAGGAGGTGGAGTGCGTACACTCGCGCTCTGGGGTGCATCTGGTCCCGGCTGAGGCTGGGGTGTTCCTGTTTGTTACTTCGCGTAGTCCCCGCAGTCGCGGGGGTGGGGGCATGGCCCGAGACGGCGTTCTCGTCATCCCCGCTCCTCCTCCAGTCCGAGCTCCTGGTGGTAGGAGAGCCGGGACTTGCCCAGTTGTGCGTATCCCTCCTCCAGGACCAGTGCGCGCGCGTAGCGCAGCCAGGGGTGCGCTGCCCAACCGGACAGCGGCTTCAGGGCTCGGCCGTCATTCGAAAGCGCGGCCGGAAGCCGGACGGATCCGGCCAGCAGCCGCTCGACCACGTCATCGACCACGACCTCGCCGTGCATGCCGAGCCGGGTGCCGTCCAGTGCCGTGAAGCCCGCCGGTCCACGGCATACCAGCACGACCTCGACGCCGCTGTCGCCGTCGCGGACAACGGCGTTGAGATCTTCCTCGGACTTCATGCGGTTACCCGCGTAGTGCAGACCCTCCAGGGTCGTCGTCCCCCACTCGCGGGGCCGCGTCAGCGCGAACTCCCGGGCCCGCTCGCGGCGTTGCTCCTCCTTCGCCTGCCAGGTGCGGAACGCGGCTTCCTCGTCCCAGCCCTCCGGGCACACCGGAGCCTCCCCGTACGCCCGTGCCACCAGGTCCGGCACAACCGCCGGGATGGGCCACACTCCTGAGCCCCGGCGTCCGTCCCCGGCTTTGGGATCGAGCGGCCCCGCAGCCTCTGCCACCAGAGCAGCCGCCCGCAGCAACGACCATCGACCGTAGATCCTTTCGGACGCCGGCAGGAACCGAGGACGCCCTCCCTGGGGCCCGGGGCTCACCCCGGTCACCAGGACCCTCGGCGCCGAATGCGAGGCGGGCCGACGGGTGCCGGCGTGCCGGTGCAGTCTGCCGATCCGCTGCAGCAGCAGGTCCACCGGGGCGAGATCCGTGATCAGCAGATCGGCATCGACGTCGAAGGACTGCTCGGCAAGCTGCGTGGCCACTACCACCATCCGCTCCGGCCGATCGGCACCGGCCTCCGGCCCCATCAGCCGCAGACACCGCTCCGTCCGCTCCGCGCGGTGACCGGTACTCAGACGTCCGTGCAGCAAGTGAAGCTGCCCGTCGAACTGCGTTTTGGTCAACTCTCTGTAGATGGCCTGAGCTCGGTCCACCTGATTGACGACCACCAGGACGACACCACCGTCCCGGACCGCTTCACGAGCCGCCGACGCGACGGCTGCACCCTCCTTGTCCGAGTCGGCAAGCCATTCGATATGCGTGTCCACCGGCTTGCGCCAGGCCGGAGTCGGCGTGCGGGAACTTTCCACGACCGGGCGGTTGTCCACGGCGAACGCCGACGTCACACAGGGATAGCCGGCCGGCGTCGGGACTGGCTCCTCGGTGTCAGCCTTTCCCAGCACCCCTGACAGGTAGGCATCGACGAACGCCTGCCGCTGCGCCGGCGGCAGCGTGGCCGACAACAGGACCACCGGCACACCCGCCTGTCCCAGCCACCGCAACGCTTCCAGCAGGAACTGCCGCATGTAGACATCGGCCGCGTGGACCTCGTCCACGATCACGACCTTGCCCGTCAGGCCCGCGAACCGCAGCATCACATGCCGCGTACGCGTCGCCGCGTACAGCAGGTGATCGACGGTGCCCACAGCGAACGGTGTCAACAGCCCGCGCTTGTTGCCCAGGAACCATACGGGCGGCCCCGCTCGCTCGGCGTCCTCCCGCACCTTGGCGTTGGGCTGCCAGCCGAAGTCGTCGTCCTCGTCGATGGCTCCGAAGTCGTCCCACACCGAGCCATCGGGCTGATCGGCCGTATCCGGTCGGCCCTCCCGCCAAATCTGCACCCATCGACGGTTGAAGCCCCGTTTGCCATGCAGGAGCGCCACCTGCGACTCCAGAGCCGGATCGAACGAGCGCACCCACTCCAGCACTTGCCCATACATCGGATCGCTCGTCGCCTGCGTCGGCATCGCCACGAACACGCCATTCAAGCCGAAACGAGCTGCCAGAATCTCTGCCGCGGCGAACGCCGCCTTGGTCTTGCCCTCACCCATCGGGGCCTCAGCCACCAACAGCTCCGGAACCGGCATCGACCAAGCCCGCTCCACCAGCTCCCCCTGTGACGCACGTGGGGAGACCCCCAGACGGTCCTCCAACGGCGCGAGCGCACGGTCCGGCATCACCAGATGTCCCCAGCCGGGTGTGAACCCAAGCTTGCTCCACGCCAGTTCGGCCCGGCGCATCGCGCCGGCGGGCGAGATCTCCCGCGCATCGGCCAGACCGGGGAAGGATGCGCTGTCGCTGGCGATCCAGTCCGCCATCACGATCAGCCCCGACAACGCCAACTGCTCCGCTTTCCGTAGCGCCGCAGCGGGTTTCACTTCAGCGAAAGCGTCAAAGCCGACAGCACGTGTGAACACATCCACCACGGTCTGTTGAGTCTCGGTCCACCCTGCTCCGCGCCCCAGCGCATCCGGATACGGCACTCGCAGCCCGCTCGCAGAAGGAAAGGCGCCGTGATGGCCCGCGACCAACGGCCACACCCAGGCGGCCGCCTCGTCATCAGCCCACTCCCGACGCATCCGGGCCCGCAGCATTGCGCCACCGGCCACGTCATGCCGCCATTTCCTGGTTTTCCCGGCCGGTAGCCTGCCCCAGGTCAGTCCGGCGGCGCGCACGGGAGCGGCCTCTTCCTCATCCAGCCCCTGGAAGGCGGGACACGCCTTGCCACAGTCATGAATCCCGCACACCCACATGAACCACGCCCGCCCCCGGCCGCGGCTGATCTCGTCCAGACGCCGCCGCAACGACGGCGACAGGTACCCATCCCACATCAGGGCCGCGACCGCCGCCGTGTCCAGCAGATGTCCCAGCAGCAGATGCGTTCGCCCCCCATTGAGCGCTGCCGACTTCCCCCACAACCGAGACACCCGCGCAACGGTCTCGTCCGATACCCCCATCGACCGCATCAGGTCCACCAGCGAACGCTCATCCATCACCGACCCCCTGACCAACCCCGTCCCCAACTGCCCAGCACCATAGACGCCGGGTCTGACAATCCAGGATGAGACGCCTCGCAGCGCCACACAGGTGAATGAAAACAGGCGGTCTTGCTAGCATCAGCGCAGTTCAGTAAGTGTCGTCCCCGCGCCTGCGGGGGTTGCTCGTACGGCGGATACGCGTACGGCTCGGACCCGAAGTCGTCCCCGCGCCTGCGGGGGTTGCTCGACTTCCCCCCGCCGGGGGAAGAGGCAGCGCTAGTCGTCCCCGCGCCTGCGGGGGTTGCTCTCCTCGTGCCGTTCACCCGAGCCGCGCACGAGCGTCGTCCCCGCGCCTGCGGGGGTTGCTCCGCCTTGTCCTGTGGCCGCCGTTCCGGCGCCCGGTCGTCCCCGCGCCTGCGGGGGTTGCTCGGCGACGACGTCGCCGATCGCGGCGGGCCGGCTGTCGTCCCCGCGTCTGCGGGGGTTGCTCGACCTATCAGAAGGATCTGTGGCGGCACGAGATGTCGTCCCCGCGCCTGCGGGGGTTGCTCTTGGAGACCACGTATTCCACGCCCGGAGAGACGGTCGTCCCCGCGCCTGCGGGGGTTGCTCCGGTCTCATCGTCACGGCCCTTGTCGCGCTCGGGTCGTCCCCGCGCCTGCGGGGGTTGCTCATTCGTCTGGCTGTATGACCACGCTGTAAAGCCGTTGTCCCCGCGCCTGCGGGGGTTGCTCGCTGGTCCAGCTCGGCGCACTGTTCGCGTGCGTGTCGTCCCCGCGCCTGCGGGGGTTGCTCGTTCATCGCGGGGATCGTCCACCACGACACCCGGTCGTCCCCGCGCCTGCGGGGGTTGCTCGGCTGTCAGGTTCACGGCGAACGGCGCCTCGAAGTCGTCCCCGCGCCTGCGGGGGTTGCTCCGTGCTCGGTTTCAGCACCGCAGCGAAACCGCCGTCGTCCCCGCGCCTGCGGGGGTTGCTCGCAGCGAGCCGACCGACTTCAGACCGACATGGAGTCGTCCCCGCGCCTGCGGGGGTTGCGAGGTTAACGCCGGGCGCAACCGCTGACCAGTACGTAGGTGATCGCCGCGAACAGCGTTTCATCAGCGTGGCCGGGTTACACCGCCCTGTGGCCGCACCCGTGACGGCGGGATCAACGGCTTCGCGATCTGCCACAACCCATCCGGAACAATCCAACTTCACGTACCCCGCCCCATGCCCAGACCAACGAGCGCCTCACCACGTAGGACATGGTCTTAGCAACTTGCTCTGGCCCTCTCGATCTCCTGGCGACTCATCAGGTAAGTCAGCATTCGGTCAGCATTGGATCGGAGCAGTCTTCCGTAGAGCTCCCGGTTGCAGGCTTCGCGGCAGCTTGCTGCTCACAGACCACGCAGGTGAGGAGCCTGCGTGCTACGACGCACGATGTTCTGGAAAGTCTTCGAGTCGAAGATATGTTGAGTACAGTGAACGCCGCCCTTGACCTGCACAAAGCAGGCAGGGAGCCGTCTTTCAGGAGTCAAGAATGCTGCGCACGATGTTCAAGTCCAAGATTCACCGCGCCACCGTCACCCAGGCCGACCTGCACTACGTGGGATCCGTGACGATCGACGCGGATCTGTTGGACGCGGCCGATCTGCTGCCCGGTGAGCTCGTGCACATCGTGGACATCACCAATGGGGCCCGGCTGGAGACGTACGTCATCGAGGGGGAGCGGGGGTCCGGGGTCATCGGGATCAATGGGGCCGCGGCGCATCTCGTGCACCCCGGGGACCTGGTGATTCTGATCAGTTACGCGCAGGTGGACGACGCCGAGGCGCGGGCGCTGAAGCCGCAGGTCGTGCACGTCGACGGGGAGAACCGGATCGTCGCCCTCGGGGCCGATCCGTCGGAGCCGGTGCCGGGGTCGGACCAGGAGCGCAGCCCGCAGGCTGTTTCGGCCTGAGTCTTGGCGGGGGCCGGGGAGTGGGGCCGGGGTGATCGGGTAGTCGGGTGGTGGTTCCGTGGCCACCAGGTCCGGGACCGTCCGGAGGACAGTCATGACCCAGCCGAACCCCGACCCCGTACCCCCGGCCCCGCCGCCCGGTCCGGGGCCCACGCCGCCGGATCCGTACCCGAGTCCGGTACCGACCCCGGAGCCCGGGCCCGAGCCGCCGCCGCCGGGGCCGACCCCGCCGTCCCCGGTACCGCCAGGTCCTGAGCCGACCCCGCCGTCCCCGGTGCCACCAGGCCCGTCACCCACTCCGCCGTCCCCGGTGCCGCCCGTGCCCCCGAGCCCCGAGCCGGTCCCGCCGCCGTCCCCCGTGCCGCCGGGGCCCTCCCCGTCGCCGATTCCGCCAGGCCCCGAGCCCGTACCGAACCCGGAGCCGGGCCCGCCCCTCACGCCGGAGGAGTGAGGAGGGAGGAGGGAGGAGTAGGGGGTGGGGGGTGAGGGGTCCGGGCGCGGGCCAGTTCCTTCCGGTTCCGACCCGCACCCGGCCGACCTCGGACCCGGCCCACCCTGGACCCGGCCCGCCTCGGACCGGCTCGCCTAGGCCCCGGCCCGCCTCGGCCCGGCTCACCCTGGACCCGGCCCGCCTCGGACCGGCTCACCTAGGCCCCGGCCCGCCTCGGACCCGGTTCACCCCGGACCCGGTTCACCTCGCCCCAGGTTCACCTCGGACCGGTAGGACCCGGCCCGCCTCGGACCGGCTCGCCTAGGCCCCGGCCCGCCTCGGCCCGGCTCACCCTGGACCCGGCCCGCCTCGGACCGGCTCACCTAGGCCCCGGCCCGCCTCGGACCCGGTTCACCCCGGACCCGGTTCACCTCGCCCCAGGTTCACCTCGGACCGGTAGGACCCGGCCCACCTCGGACCGGGCCACCTAGGCCCCGGCCCACCCCGGACTCGGCCCACCTAGGACCCGGCTGACCTCGGACCCGGCCCACCTCGGACCAGCTCACCTAGGCCCCGAGACCATCCCGGCCCCGGCCCACCCCGCCCCGAAGAGAGCGACGCGACCTCCGCAGCTCCCGCCGCCTCCGCCCGCCGCCACCCCCTCCAGGCTCCGGACGACCTCACCTACCCCCTACGCCCGGACCTCCTACCCCCTACGCCCGAACCTCCGCCCGGTCCCCACCCCACAGCGTGTGGAACGACCCGTCCTTGTCCACCCGCCGATACGTGTGCGCACCGAAGTAGTCCCGCTGTCCCTGCGTCAGAGCCGCCGGCAGGCGGTCCGCGCGCAGGGCGTCGTAGTAGGCGAGGGCCGCCGCGAAGCCGGGGGCGGGGACGCCCTGGCGGGTGGCGGCGATGAGGACGTCGCGCCAGTCGTCCTGGGCCTCGGCGATCTCGCGGGCGAAGGTCTCGTCCGACAGGAGGGACGGCAGGTCGGGGCGGGCGTCGTAGGCGGCGCGGATGCGGTCGAGGAAGGCCGCGCGGATGATGCAGCCGCCGCGCCAGATGGCGGCGACCTCGCCGAGGTCGATGTCCCAGTCGTACTCGGCGCTGCCCGCCGCGATCTCGTGGAAGCCCTGGGTGTACGAGACGATCTTGGAGGCGTACAGCGCCTGCTCCACCTTGTCGGCGAAGGCGGCGGCCTCCTCCTTGCTCAGCGGGGTGGGCGTCGGGCCGGCCAGGTCGCGCGAGGCCTCGCGCAGTGCCGCGTGGCCGGAGAGCGAGCGGGCGAAGACCGCCTCCGCGATGCCCGAGACCGGGACGCCGAGATCGAGGGCGATCTGGACCGTCCAGCGGCCGGTGCCCTTCTGCTCGGCCTGGTCGACCACCACGTCCACGAACGGCTTGCCGGTCTCGGCGTCCACGTGGGACAGCACCTCGGCGGTGATCTCGATCAGGTAGGAGTCCAGGCGGCCCCGGTTCCAGGTGCGGAAGATGTCCGCGATCTCGGCGGGGGAGTACCCGGCGACGTCGCGCAGGAGCTGGTACGCCTCACCGATCAGCTGCATGTCGGCGTACTCGATGCCGTTGTGCACCATCTTCACGAAGTGCCCGGCGCCGTCGGGGCCCACGTGCGTCACACAGGGCGCTCCGTCGTCCGCCTTGGCGGAGATCTTCTCCAGCATCGGGCCCAGCGAGTCGTACGACTCCACCGAGCCGCCCGGCATGATGCTCGGGCCGTTGAGCGCGCCCTCCTCGCCGCCGGAGATGCCCGTGCCGACGAAGTGGATGCCCTGCTCGCGCAGTTCCCGCTCCCGGCGCCGGGTGTCGGCGAAGTGCGCGTTGCCACCGTCGATGATCATGTCGCCGGGCTCCAGGAGCGGCGCGAACTCCTCGATCACCGCGTCCGTCGGCTCACCGGCCTTCACCATGATGACCAGGCGGCGCGGGCGCTCCAGGGCCTCCACGAACTCCTTCGCGGTCTCGGCCGGGACGAACTCGCCCTCGCCGCCGAACTCCTCGACCAGCTCACGCGTCTTGGACGCCGTGCGGTTGTGCACGGCGACCGTGTAGCCGTTGCGCGCGAAGTTCCGGGCGAGGTTGCGGCCCATGACCGCGAGGCCGGTGACGCCGATCTGCGCTGAACTGCTCATACCGCCTGCTCCCTAGCTGCCATCGTGATGTGCGGCTCCGTCGGTGCGGGCCTCGCGGCCCATCCTGTCGCGCCGCCCCGGCGGACGCACATCCGGCCCGCCACGCATGTTTACGGACGGGAGGCGCCCCTCGGCTCAGTTCACGGGAGCGTAGGGCGAAATCCGCTGCCGAGGGCACCGCCGTGCCACGGCGGACGGCATCTTTCACTCCATCAGGAATCCAAACCTATGGGGCGAATCGGCCACCGACTTCGGCCGGATTCCCCTCTTGTCACGGCCTGTGCCCCGCACTTACTTTTGCCCCTCCTGGCACATGTCGAGGGGATTGCGGAGATGGCCGTACGCGGCCGGCATCGCCGGTATCAGCCCAGCAGGATCAACCGGGCCTCGCTCACCGTCACGGCGGGAGGCGCCGGACTCGCGATTCCGCTGGTCGCCGCCGGCACCGCCGACGCGGCCGCGCCCTCCACCTGGAACAAGGTCGCCGCCTGTGAGTCCAGCGGCAACTGGAGCATCAACACGGGCAACGGCTTCTACGGCGGGCTCCAGTTCACCCGCTCCACCTGGGAGGCGTACGGCGGCACCCGCTACGCCCCCCGCGCCGACCTGGCCACCCGCGAGCAGCAGATCGCCGTCGCCGAGAAGGTCCTCGACGGACAGGGGCCGGGCGCCTGGCCCGTCTGCTCGGTACGGGCGGGGCTCACCAGGGGCGGTACCCCGGACCGAGCACCGGACCGAGCGGCCCAAGCACCGGCCCACACCGAGGCCGCCCCGGCCCACACGCACCCCGCCACCCCGCACACCGGCAGCGCCCCCGCCCGCCCCGCGCGGAGCGCGACGGCGCACGACGTCAGCCCGCAGACCATCCCCCAGTCCCGCGCGGGCCGCGCCGAGATGTACACGGTCGTGCACGGCGACACCCTCTCCGGCATCGCCGACGAGCACGACGTACGCGGCGGCTGGCGCGGGCTGTACGCGGGCAACCGGCCGGCCATCGGCTCCGATCCCGATCTGATCCTGCCGGGGCAGCGGCTCAGCCTGCGGCCCGGCTCCGGGACGGCGCCCCGCACGACGACCCCGGAGAGCACGCCCGCGCGGAAGAAGACCGCTCCGGAACACAAGACGCCCGCGCACAAGGCCCCCCAGCACCAAGCGCCCCCGCACAATGCGCCCACACACACGGCCCCCGCCCACAAGACCTCCACCAGCGGGTTCACCGCCCCGGTCAGCGCCGCCATCGGCACCGGCTACCACGCGGGCGGCTCCCACTGGTCGAAGGGCTACCACACGGGCGTCGACTTCCTGGTGCCCACCGGCACCTCGGTCAAGGCGGCGGGCGCCGGGCACGTGGTGGCGGCCGGCTGGGGCGGGTCGTACGGCTACCAGGTGGTGATCCGGCACGCCGACGGCCGGTACACGCAGTACGCCCACCTCTCGGCGATCTCCGTACGGGCCGGGCAGAACGTGGCCATGGGCCAGCGCGTCGGCCGGTCCGGCGCGACCGGGAACGTGACGGGCCCGCATCTGCACTTCGAGGTGCGGACCGGACCCGGCTTCGGCTCGGACGTCGACCCGCTCGCCTTCCTGCGGGCACACGGCGTCAAGTTCTGAGCGCGGCCCGGCCGTCACGGCCGGGCCCGACGGGTCGTACGACGGTCACCCGAGGGGTCGTACGGCGGTCAGGCCGCGCGTCCCTCAGGTCCGCGAGCGGCGTCCACGCCCGGTACGAGCGTCTCGGCGCGCCGGGGTCCGGGCAGCAGCTTGACGGCGTCCGCCGGAAAATCCGCCGGCGGCAGCCCCTCGGCGGACGCCTCGGACAACTCGGCCCGCGCCGAGGGCACCCCCGCGTCCGCCTCCGGCCGCTCCGTGGTCAGCAGGATCAGGCCGCCCGCCGTCACCACCCCGCACGCCAGCGCGAGCATCGCGCCCGTCGTGCCGTGGCGGAACGACTCGCCGAACATCAGGATGCCGACGACGGCTGCCAGCACCGGGTTGACCACGGTCAGCGTGGCCAGCGGCGCGGCCAGCCCGCCGCCCCGGTAGGCCGCCTGGGAGAGCAGTACGCCCGCCGCCGAGAACGCGCCGATCAGCGCCAGCGAGGACAGGTCCGCGAGGCCGGGCCCGTCGCTCCAGCCGGCGGCGACCGTCTTCGTGAACACCGAGCCCATGCCGAAGGCCGTACCGGCGCCCGCCGCGAGGAACACCCCGCGCACCGCCGGGCTGCGGTGCGCGGCCCGGCCCGCCGCCATCAGCGCCACGACCACCCCGCCGGCCACCAGCGCGACGGCCGTGCGCCGGGCCGGGTCCAGGTTGTGCGCCTCGGCCGAGCCGACCAGCGCGAGCAGCCCCGCGAGCCCCGCCGTCGCCATGACCGCACCGCGCCAGGCCGCCGCCCCCGTCGCACGGCCCACGAACAGCACCGCCATCGGCAGCGCGAAGACGATGGTCAGCGCGCCCAGCGGCTGGACCAGGCTCAGCGGGCCGTAGGCGAGCGCGACGACGTGCAGCACGGCGCCGAGCCCGTTCAGCCCGAGCGCCGCCCACCAGCCGGCCCGGCGCAGCGGCAGGAACCGGGCGTCCGGGCAGGACACCGCGACCCGCTCCTGCGCGAGGGCGCCGCCCGCGTACGCCACGGCGGACACGAACGACAGCAGGACGGACAGCGCGAGGGCGCTCATGAACGGCTCCCCCGGAAAAGGGCCCCCTGGGCCCGGCGCGGCGCGCGGTCGGCTTCCATTGCACCCACATTGCCCGCTCCGGCGCCCCAAGTCGTCGTCCCTGAGCACGCGATGGGTCCTACTGCGGATGGAGTACGGAGATCATCCCCGAGACGGGTGACTTGGGCCGCCCTGCCCTGATGCCCACCCCTGATCCGGCCCTGATACAAGTGCGGACGTGGCCCTCGATCCCGACCTCATCGCACTGCGCCCGCTCGGCGGGTTCTTCGCCCTGCGCACGGTCCCGGAGGGTGCCCGTCCGCCGGGACAGCCTCTCACGGAGGTGTACGGGGCGGGCGGTCCCGGCGTTCAACGGGACGCCCAGGACGCCCCGGACGCTTTGGACACCCGCCTCGCCCTGGTCGGCGACCGCCTCCGCGTGACCGAGCCCCGCGTGCGCGCCTCCATCGCCCAGCAGGGCCTGGCCGCCCGGCTGTGGTCGCCCGCGCTGGCCTGCGCCGCGCTGTACGGCGAGGTCCCCGATCTGGGCCCGCTCCACTGGGACGCCACGGCGAGCGCCCCCGACGATCTCTGGCTCACCGCCGTACGCCCGCTGCCCGGAGACGCCCTCGCGGACACCGTCCTGAGCACCCACCTCGCACCCCTGGGGGACACTCTGAGAGCCCGCTGCGGGATCGCGTCCGGGCTGCTGTGGGGCAACGCGGCCTCGGCGCTCGCCGGAGCCGCCCGCCAACTCGACCACTGGGCACGGGCGAACGGCCGCCGGGACGTGGCCGAGCGCACCGCCGCCCTCACCGACGCCCTCTTCGCCCGGCCCCCGCTCCACGGCACCGGAGTGCGCGCCGGGACGGCGTTCCGGCGCCGCAGCTGCTGCCTCTACTACCGCGTCCCCGGCGGCGGGGTCTGCGGGGACTGCTGCTTCACACGCGCCCCGGGCTCTTCCCCGCGCGCCGCTTCTGGGTGACCATGAGGGAACCTGCCGCCGAGTCCAGGGGGTTGTCCGGTGCGAGTGGGACTGCTGACCCGGGAGTTCCCCCCGGACGTGTACGGCGGCGCGGGCGTCCATGTCGAGTTCCTGGCGCGGGAGTTGTCCCAGCTGGTGGACCTTGAGGTGCACTGCTGGGGCGAGGGCCGGGGCCCCGGCGTCGTACGCCACCGCCCCTGGCCCGCCCTGGACGGCGCCAACGACGCGCTGCGCACCTTCTCCGTGGACCTCGCCATGACGGCCGCCCTGGAGGGCCGCGACCTCGTCCACTCGCACACCTGGTACGCCAACCTCGCGGGCCATCTCGCCAAGCTGCTGTACGGTGTCCCGCACGTGGTGACCGCCCACTCGCTGGAGCCGCTGCGCCCCTGGAAGGCCGAGCAACTGGGCGGCGGTTACGCCCTGTCGGGCTGGGCCGAGCGCAGCGCGATCGAGGCGGCGGACGCCGTGGTCGCCGTCTCCGGCGCCATGCGCGACGACATCCTCGCGTGCTACCCGGCGCTCGACCCGGCCCGTGTCCATGTGATCCACAACGGCATCGACACCGGCCTGTACCGTCCCGACCTGGGCACAGAATCCCTGGTCCGCAACGGAGTTGACCCGGACCGGCCCTACGTCCTCTTCGTCGGCCGGATCACCCGCCAGAAGGGCGTGCCCCAACTGCTGGGCGCCGTACGGCAGATAGACCCCGACGTACAGGTGGTGCTCTGCGCGGGCGCCCCCGACACCCCGGAGATCGACCGGGAGTTCCGCGAGCTGTACCAAGAGGTGAGCGCGGAGCGCGCGGGCGTGCTGTGGATCCCGCAGATGCTGCCGCGCACCGAGGTCATCCAACTCCTCACCCACGCGGCCGTGTTCGTCTGCCCGTCGGTCTACGAGCCGCTGGGCATCGTCAATCTGGAGGCGATGGCCTGCGGCACCCCCGTGGTCGCCTCCCGGACCGGCGGCATCCCGGAGGTCGTCGACGACGGGCGCACGGGTCTGCTGGTCGACGTGGACGGGGAGTTCGAGACGAACCTCGCCCGCGCCCTGGACACGGTGCTCGCCGATCCGGCGGCGGCCGCCCGCATGGGCGAGGCCGGACGGGTGCGCGCCACAACGGAGTTCGGCTGGGACGCGGTGGCCCGGCGCACGGCCGCGCTGTACGGGGAGATCCTCGCGCAGGCTTAGTCCCCCCGGGTCGGGGGCATCCATGGGTTCATCCACGGTGAGGGGAGTGGCCATGCGGCGAGGGGGACCTTCGGTACTCGGGATCGTGCTGGCGGGCGGCGAGGGCAAGCGCCTGATGCCGCTCACCACGGACCGCGCGAAACCGGCGGTCACCTTCGGCGGCACCTACCGGCTGGTCGACTTCGTGCTGTCCAACCTGGTCAACGCCGACGTGCTGCGCATCTGCGTGCTCACGCAGTACAAGTCGCACTCGCTGGACCGGCACGTCACCACCACCTGGCGGATGTCGAGCCTGCTCGGCAACTACGTCACCCCGGTCCCGGCACAGCAGCGGCTCGGCCCGCGCTGGTACCTGGGCAGCGCCGACGCGCTCCTGCAGTCGCTGAACCTGGTCCACGACGAACAGCCCGAGTACGTCGCGGTGTTCGGCGCCGACCACGTCTACCGCATGGACCCCCGGCAGATGCTCCGGCAGCACATCGAGGGCGGCGCCGGCGTCACGGTGGCCGGCATCCGGGTGCCCCGGGCGGAGTCCTCGTCCTTCGGCGTGATCACCCCGGGCTCGGACGGCCGTACGGTCCAGCGCTTCCTGGAGAAGCCCGCCGACCCGCCGGGCCTCGCCGACGACCCGGCCTCGGTGTTCGCCTCCATGGGCAACTACATCTTCACCACCAAGGTCCTCATCGAGGCGCTCCAGCGGGACGCCGAGGACGAGGAGTCGGTGCACGACATGGGCGGCTCGATCCTGCCCCAGCTCACCGGCCGGGGCGAGGCCCAGCTCTACGACTTCGGCGACAACCACGTGCCCGGCGAGACCAGCCGCGACCAGGGCTACTGGCGCGACGTGGGCACCCTCGACGCCTACTACGACGCCCACATGGACCTGATCGCCGAGCGCCCGGCGTTCAACCTCTACAACCGCCAGTGGCCCATCTACACCCACTCGGGCCAGCTCTCCCCGGCCCGCTTCAACGCGGGCGGCATCGCGAGCGAGTCCATCATCAGCGCGGGCTGCCTGATCAAGGGCCAGGTCACCCGCTCGGTGCTGTCGCCGGGGGTACGGATCGACCCGGGCGCGGTCGTCCAGGGCTCGGTGCTGCACGACAACGTGCGCGTCGGGCGGGGCGCGGTGGTGCGGGGCGCCGTACTGGACAAGAACGTGGAGGTACCGCCCGGCGCGACCATCGGCGTCAACCCGGAGCGGGACGCCGAGCTGTACACCGTGTCGAAGGGCGGGGTCATCGCGCTGGGGAAGGGGCAGTTGGTGTCCTGACCCCCGCCCGGGGCGCGGCCGCCGTCAGGGCCGGTTTCGCGACGCGCCGACACATTCCGCCCGGGATGCCCGGGTTCACGTCGTCCGACCCGCACGATGCAGGCAACGACGTCGAACCCCGAAAGGCCATCCATGAGACGGACCCGGCGCACCCGGCTGTGCCTGGCCGGAGTGCTGGCAGCGTCGGCGCTGGTCGCGAACCCCACCGAGAGCCCCGCCGCGGACGCCACCACGGGCGCCACGGCAGGGGGCGCCCCGGCGCGGGCCGACGGCCCCCTCACCGACCTCGTCAACCCCTTCATCGGAAGCCGGAACGAGGGCAACACCTTCCCCGGCGCCACCGTGCCCTTCGGCATGGTCCAGCTCTCCCCGGACACCGGCCACAGCACCGGCTACGACTACGGACAGACCCGCATCCGGGGCTTCTCGCTGGTCCATCTCTCCGGCGTAGGCTGCAGGATCGGCGGCGACCTGCCCGTCCTGCCCACCACCGGCGACGTGACCACCACCGACTACGCCCGCTACGCCGCGAAGTTCAGCCACGACGACGAGGAGGCGAGCCCCGGCTACTACCGCGTCGGCCTCGGCTCCGGCATCCGCGCCGAGCTGACCGCGACCGCCCGCACCGGCGTCCAGCGCTACACCTTCCCGGCCACCACCAAGGCCAACGTCCTGCTCAACGCGGCCCAGTCGCTGCACAAGCCGGGCGGGAGCGAGGTCGAGATCCTGGACGACCGCACCGTGCGCACCCGGATCGGCGGCCACGGCTTCTGCCGCGACACCGGGCCGTACACCGTCTACACGGTCACCCGCTTCAGCCGCCCCTTCACCGCCCACGGCACCTGGACCGGCTCCACGGTCACCGACGGCGCGCGGACCGGGACGGGCGGGGCGTACGTACGGTTCGACACCACGCGAGACCGCACCGTCGAGGCGACCACCGCCCTGTCGTACGTCGACGCGCGCGGCGCGGCCCTCAACCTCCGTGCGGAGGGCGGCCGTTCCTTTGACAGCGTGCGGCAGCGGGCCCGCGCGGAGTGGGAGCGGCGGCTCGGCACCGTCCGGGCCGGCGGCGGCACGGACACCCTGCGCCGCACCTTCTACTCCTCCCTCTACCGCTCGTTCCTCGCGCCGAACATCGGCAACGACGCCGACGGCCGCTACACCGGCTGGGACCAGAAGCCCCACCGCGCCGACGGCTTCACCTACTACCAGAACTGGTCCCTGTGGGACACCTACCGCACCCAGGCCCAGCTCCTCGCCCTCCTCGCGCCGCGCGAGGCCCGTGACATGGCGCGCTCGGTCGTCCGCGTCGACGAGGACGGCGGCTGGCTGCCCAAGTGGGGTTACGGCACGGTCGAGACGAACATCATGACCGGCGACCCGGTCACCCCGTTCCTCACCACCGCCTACCACATGGGCCTGCTGAAGGGCTTCGAGGAGCGGGCCTACGAGGCGCTGAAGAAGAACGCCGACGGCGTGCCCCCGGCCGCCTACCCGGGCGTCGGCCGCGAGGCGAACAAGGAGTACCTGGCGAACGGCTTCGCGCCGTACGTCCAGGGCCGCCCCTACGCCAAGCTGGGCGACTCCGACTACCACTTCGGCGCCTCCGTGACCCTGGAGTACGCCCTCGCCGACGCCATGCTGGCCCAGATGGCGCGCGGCCTCGGCCACGCGCAGGACGCGGCCCGCTACGCCGCCCGCGCCCGGAACTACCGCAACGTCTTCGACCCCTCGACCGGCTTCTTCCGCGCCCGCGACGCCTCCGGCGCCTTCACCGGACCCGCCGACCCGGCCCGGGGCACCGGCTTCCACGAGGGCACGGCGTGGCAGTACCAGTGGCTCGTACCGCAGGACCTGCCCGGCATGATCGGCCTCATCGGCGGCCCGGCGGCGGCCGGACAGCGCCTGGACTCCTTCTTCGCCTACGACCGGCTCCTCGCCGACCCCGAGGGCACCGCCCGCGAGGTGTGGGTGCACGGCGATCCGTACGACTACTACAACGCCGCCACCTACAACCCGCAGAACGAGCCCGACCTGATCGCCCCCTACACCTATCTCTCCACGGGCCAGCCCTGGAAGACCACCGACGTGGTGCACGCCGCGCTGACCCTCTTCACCGACACCCCGGCCGGGATGACCGGCAACGACGACCTCGGCACGATGTCCGCCTGGATGGTCCTCTCCTCGATCGGGATCTTCCCTGTCCAGCCGGGCTACGACACCTGGGGCCTGTCCACCCCCGTCTTCGACCGCGTGGACCTCGCCCTGGACCGCCGCTACTGGCCGCGGGGCGCCCTCACCGTCACCGCGCCGGGCACCTCGGCCGACGCCCGGTACGTCCAGGGCGTCCGCCGGGACGGCACCGCACTGCGGCGGACCTGGCTGACGACGGGCGCCCTGCGCTCCCTGCGCACGCTGGCGTTCACGGTCGGCCCGCGCCCGTCCGAGTGGGGCACGGAGCCCGGGGCCGCGCCCCCGGTACTGAGATGACCTCATGGTCTGACGAGTCCCGCCCCCTCCCCGGGGGCGAGACTTTATCTGCTGTTAACTGAGCGTAACGTGATCGCACTTGACCGTAATCGGGGTTCGGGGATTGACTGCACACAACCACCCGTCGACGACGCGAGGCACGCCCTTGACTTCCGACCCGCTCGCTCCCCTCGACCTCGCCTTCTGGAACATGGAGTCCGACCGGCACCCGATGCACCTGGGCGCCCTCGGGATCTTCGCCACGCACTCGCCGGCCGCGGGCGCGCACGCCGCCGACCTGCTGGCCGCGCGCGCCGCCGCCGTGCCCGGGCTGCGGATGCGCATCCGCGACGTGTGGCAGCCCCTCGCCTTCGGCGGCGCCACCCGCGAGGAGGTCCCGGACTTCGACCCCCTCGACCACGTACGGCTGCACGCCCCGACCGCCGACTTCCACGCCATGGCGGGACGGCTCATGCAGCGCCCGCTCGGGCGCGGGCGGCCGCCGTGGGAGGCGCACGTACTGCCCGGCGAGGACGGTGTGTCCTTCGCCGTGCTGTTCAAGTTCCACCACGCCCTCGCCGACGGCCTGCGCGCGCTGAAGCTCGCGGCCGGCCTCCTCGACCCCGTCGAGCTGCCCGAGCGCGCCCCGCGCCCCGCCGAGCCGCCGCGCGGGCTGCTCTCCGAGGTGCGCGCGCTGCCCGGACGCGTCCCGGGGCTGGTCAGGGACGCCCTGTCCGACGTGGGCCGGGCCCTGGACATCGGCGCCTCGCTGGCCCGCTCCACCCTCGGGATGCGGCCCACCCCCGCGCTGACCTCCGCGCCCAGCGGCACCCGCCGGATCGCCGGGGCCGTGCTCGACATCGACGACGTGCACCGTATCCGCAAGAGCGTCGGCGGCACCGTCAACGACGTACTGATCGCCGTCGTCGCCGGAGCCCTGCGCCGCTGGCTGGACGAGCGCGGCGACGGCAGCGAGGGCGTCTCGCCGCGCGCCCTCATCCCCGTCTCCCGGCGCCGCCCGCGCACCGCCCACCCCCAGGGCAACCGGCTCTCCGGGTACTTGATACGGCTTCCCGTCGGCGACCCCGACCCCCTGGGCCGCCTGGACGCGGTGCGCACCGCGATGTTGCGCAACAAGGACGCGGGCCCGCACCGGGGCGCCGGCGCCGTCGCCCTGCTCGCGGACCATGTGCCCGCGCTCGGGCACCGGCTCGGCGGTCCGCTGGTCGGCCAGGCCGCCCGGCTCTGGTTCGACATCCTCGTCACCAGCGTGCCCCTGCCCGGCATCGGCCTGAAGCTCGGCGGCCACCAGCTCACGGAGGTCTATCCGCTCGCCCCGCTGGCCCCCGGCCAGTCCCTCGCGGTCGCCATCTCGACCTACCGGGGACGCGTCCACTACGGCCTCGTCGCGGACGCCCGCGCGGTGCCCGACCTGGACGTACTGGCCCGCGCGCTCACGGCGGAGACGGCCGCGCTGACCGCCGCCTGCGAGGACTGCTGAGCGACGGCCCGCCAGGCTTGCCGATCACGGTCCGGGAGATATCGGTCACCGGCCCCGGTCCCGGGTTTGGTCCCGGGGCCGGGCGCTCCGTAAAATTCCCCGTTCGACAGCGTGCGCCATTCCGGGCGCCGCTCGGCTGATCAGGGAAGCGGCAGCGCGATGACGGTGACAGAGGACGGCGCGGCGTCCATGGGCTCGGTGTCCACGGAGGCCGTCGACGAGGTGGTCCACGGACCCGGCATCGACCCGGAGCGCCTGGCCGTCTGCCTGAGCGTGCTGGAGGAGCTGGACCGGATCGACGTGGACCACCCCGACGCGATCGCGGTGCGCCGGGCCACCTCGCACATCTACCGCACGGTCAAGCAGCGCCGCCGCCAGGAGCGCCGCGCCGCCAAGACCGCGCACGACCGCGCCGTCACCGAGGCCACCGCCACCGGCTCCGCCGAGCGCATCGACGACGAGACCGAGGGCATCCTGCCCACCTCCAAGGTCGAGGCCGGCCGGATCGCGGGCATACTCCAGCGCCCGCGCTCCTGCTACACCTGCAAGACCCGTTACGTCGAGGTCGACTACTTCTACCACCAGCTCTGTCCCGACTGCGCCCGGCTCAACCGCGACAAGCGCGACGCCCGCGCCGACCTCACCGGCAAGCGCGCCCTGCTCACCGGCGGCCGCGCCAAGATCGGCATGTACATCGCGCTCCGGCTGCTGCGCGACGGCGCCCACACCACGATCACCACGCGCTTCCCCAAGGACGCCATCCGCCGCTTCAAGGCGATGGAGGACTCCGCGGACTGGATGCACCGCCTGGAGGTCGTCGGCATCGACCTGCGCGACCCCGCCCAGGCCGTGGCCCTCGCCGACCAGGTCGCCGACGCGGGCCCGCTGGACATCCTCGTCAACAACGCCACCCAGACCGTGCGCCGGCTGCCCTCCGCCTACGCCGCCCTGGTCGACGGCGAGAGCGCGCCGCTGCCCGCCGGCGAGCTGCCCGCCCACCACGTCATCGGCGCCTTCAACTCGGGCGCCGTGGACGGCCTGGCCGCGCTGCCCCTCGGCACCAGCGGCATCGAGGCCCAGAAGGTCGCCGACCTCGCCCTGGTCGCGGGCAACGCGAGCGTGGCCCGGCACCTGGACGGCACCGCCATCGACGCGGGCGGCCTGCTCCCCGACGTGGTCGACACCAACACCTGGGTGCAGACCATCGAGCAGATCTCCCCGGTGGAGCTGCTTGAGACCCAGCTGTGCAACTACACGGCACCGTTCATCCTGATCAGCAAGCTCCGCCCGGCGATGGCCGAGGCCGCGAAGAAGGCGGCGAGCGGACGGGCGTACGTCGTGAACGTCTCCGCCATGGAGGGCGTCTTCGCCCGTGGCTACAAGGGCGCGGGCCACCCGAACACCAACGCCGCCAAGGCCGCGATGAACATGGTGACGCGCACCAGCGGCCAGGAGATGTTCGACACCGACCGCATCCTGATGACCTCGGTCGACACCGGCTGGATCACCGACGAGCGCCCCCACTTCGACAAGCTCCGCCTCGCCGAGGAGGGCTTCCACGCCCCGCTCGACCTGGTCGACGGCGCCGCGCGTGTATACGACCCGATCGTGCGCGGCGAGCACGGCGACGACCTGTTCGGCGTCTTCATGAAGGACTACGCGCCCGGCAAGTGGTGAACCGCACCGGCACCGTGTGACGGTCCGTAGGCCGAGTGGGTGAACCCGGCGGACGGTCACGCGGTGCCCGTGTCATGAAATGGCAACACATCACGGGGTATTGAGGCCGGGGCGACCCACAATGCTTACGTCTTGTTTGCACTCACTGTCGAGCGGAGCCCCGCTCATTTGGTTAACCTGAACGGAGAGGGGCGACCCGACACAGAGGGAGTGCGCGGTGACACCGGAGAAGACGAATCGCGAACAGGGCCCCGACGAACGCCCGGAGCGGACCCGCCGCAGGCCCGGAGAACTCGGCAGCCTCGACGTATGGGCCCGCTCCGCCCCGATCCGCCTGGCCGGCTACGAGGACGACCTCGCCGAGCCGCACATCCTGCCCAGCGTGGACTGACGCACGGCACACCGTCGTGATCACCTCTGTGTGGGCGTGACACACTCGCGCCCATGCAGATCAGAGAAGCCGTGGCCGCCGACTGGCCGCGGATCTGGCCGTTCTGGCACCGGATCGTCGCCGCCGGGGAGACCTACACCTGGGACCCCGGCACCCCCGAGGAAGCGGCCCGGCGACTGTGGACCGACCCGCCCCGCCGGGTCTACGTCGCCGAGGACGCGGACGGCACCCTGACCGGCTCCGCCTACCTCACCCCGAACTACGGCGGCCCCGCCGAGGGCATCGCCAACGCCGCCTTCATGGTCGACCCCGACCACGGCGGACGCGGGGTCGGCCGCGCCCTCGCCGAACACGTCCTCGCCGAGGCACGGGCCCACGGCTACCGCGCGATGGTCTTCAACGCCGTCGTGGAGACCAACCCCGCCGTCCGCCTGTGGACCGGCCTCGGCTTCACCGTCCTCGGCACGGTCCCGGACGCCTTCGCCCACCCCCGGCACGGCCGGGTCGGCCTGCACATCATGTACCGGGCGCTCTGAGGCCCGACAGGCGCTACGGCTCCAGCGGCGCCGTACGCGGCCACGGCAGCCGCCGCTCCAACTCCTCGGCCACCGCCAGCAGTACGGGCTCGCTGCCCGGACGCCCCACCAGCTGCACCGCGCACGGCGCACCCGAGTCGGAGAGCCGGCCCAACGGCACCGACATCGCGGGCCAGCCGGTCAGGTTCCAGGCCGGGGTGAAGGGCGAACAGGCGCTGTTCACCGCGAGGTTGGCCGCCCAGCCGCGCTCGTGCCAGGCCTCGGCCTTCGGACCGCGCCGGGCCAGCGCCGGGGTCAGCAGCACATCGTGCTCGGCGAAGAACGGCTCAAGGCGCGCCCGCAGCCGCTCCCGCGCCTTCCCGGTGCGCACCGAGTCCAGGAAGCGACGGCCGACGGCCGCGTGCGTCCGGGTGCGCGGGGCGAGCAGCGCCTGGTCCAGTTCGGCCGCGTCCACCGCCGTACCCGCCGTCCACGTGCTCAGCGCGGTCACGCCGAGGTCCAGCGGATAGGGCGGCTCGGCCCGCTCGACCGTGTGACCCGCCTCCGCCAGCAGGTCCGCCGCCCGCCGCACCGCGGCCGAGTACGCCCCGTTCACGGGGAACCCGGCCATCGGACTGCGCAGCCCCACCGCGATCCGGCGCGGCGCGGGCTCGGCGGGACCGGTGAACTCCGTGTCCGCGAGCACCGACAGCATCAGCCGCAGATCCTCGGTCGTGGTCGCCAGGGGACCGTTCTCGGACATCCCGAACCAGTCGCCGTTGCCGATCCCGGCCGGCACCACCCCGTGCCCCGGCTTCAGCGTGACCAGACCGCAGTGGGCGGCCGGGATGCGCAGCGAGCCCATGCCGTCGTTGCCCACCGCGAGCGGCACCATGCCCGCCGCCACGGCCGCCGCGCTGCCCCCGGAGGAGCCGCCCGCCGTGCGCGTGAGGTCCCACGGGTTGCGGGCGATGCCGTACACGCTGTCGGAGGTGCCGAAGACGCACAGCTCCGGCACGTTCGTCAGCCCCACGACCACCGCGCCCGCCGCCCGCAGCCGGGCCACCGTGACATGGTCCTCGGCGGCCGGGGTGTCCGGCGTCGCCGCCGAGCCGTTGCGCACCGACTCACCGCGCACCGACAGGTTGTCCTTCACCGCCACCGGCACGCCCGCGAGCGGGAGGCGGTCCAGATCGCCCCGGGCCGCGACCTCGTCCGCCTCCGCGAGCGCCGCCTCGGCCCGTACCGCACGGAAGGCGCCCACCCGCCCGTCGAGCCGTTCGATCCGCGCCAGATGGTCGGCGACCACCTCGCGCGGGGTGGCGCGCTTCTCGCGCACGGCGGCGGCGATCTCGGCGGCGCTCCGGCCGGCCCAGTCGTTCACGGACGCTCCTCGTTGCTGTCTGGGCGCGCCCGACGCTGGACGCGCAGGGGCCAACTGTGCACGCTCGCGCGCTCCGCGTCGAGAGCCCGGCGTGGCATCCCGCCTGTGAGATGCGCCTGCTCAGCGGCTTGCCGTGAGCCGGGTCGGCGGCAGATAGTCCCGCACGTACGTCCGCGCCCAGCACGCGCCCGTCTCCCGCAGTTCCCGCCGGTCGGTGAATCGGTAGCGGAAGAGCCGGGCCCGGATGTGGCGCGGCGGGGCCTCCGGTGGGAAGGGGGAGCGGCGCAGCAGGCGCAGCGTGGCCCGGTCGCCCTCCAGGAGCCGTTCCACCAGCCCGCCGAACCACTCCCCGGCATAGCCCGGCGACAGCGCGGCGAACCACATCAGCCAGTCCAGGCGCAGATGGTACGGCGCGAACTGGCGGGGCCAGTGCCCGAGTTCACCCGGTTTTCCCCGGAACTCGTACGCCCGCCAGTCGGAGTCCTGCCGGGGCGGATCGTCGTAGGTGCCCTCGATCACCACCTCGTAGCGCACCCGGCCCACGCTGCCGAACGCGCCGTAGGTGTTGACCAGGTGCAGCGGGTCGTAGGAGCGGTTCATCACCTGGCGGCGGGAGACCATGTTCAGCACCGGGCGATGGCTGAGGAAGAGCAGTCCCGCGCCGACCGCGAGCACCAGGACCTCGTACCAGAGCGGCGCCGGCGGCACGGAGGGCGCGTCCGTGGGGAGGAGCAGCGCGGAGAACGCGAGCACGATGGTGATCCAGTTCAGCCAGGCGAAGTTGCCGGAGAGCACCAGCCAGAGCTGGGTCACGATCATCAGCGCGGCGGCGGCCGAGGCGATCGGCTGCGGGGTGAACAGCAGGAAGGGGACGACGAGTTGGGTGAAGTGGTTGGCAGCCACCTCCAGCCGGTGCAGGGGCTTCGGCAGCTGGTGGAAGAAGCGGCTCAGCGGGCCCGGCATCGGCTGGGTCTCATGGTGGTAGTAGAGGCACGTCAGGTCGCGCCAGCACCGGTCGCCGCGGATCTTGATCAGCCCGGCCCCGAACTCCACCCGGAACAGCACCCAGCGCAGCAGGAACAGCACGACGACCGGGGGCGCCACCTCGTCGTTGCCGAGGAAGGCCGAAAGGAAGCCGACCTCCAGGAGCAGCGACTCCCAGCCGAACGCGTACCAGGTCTGGCCGACGTTCACGATCGACAGGTACAGCGCCCACGGCACCAGCCACAGCAGCACCCCGGCCCACAGCGGCAGCAGCGAGTCCACCCCCGCGAGCAGCGCCGCCGACACCGCGCAGCCCGCCCACGCGCACCCGGCGAAGAGACGGTCCGAGTAGCGCAGGTGGAACAGGCTCGGTGCCCGGCGGAAACTCGTGCGCGCCAGATAGCGGGGGACCGGCGTCATCCCGCGCTCGCCGAGCAGCGCCCGGAACTGGAGGGCCGCCGTCAGGAACGCCACGAGATACAGCGCGGCCAGGCCCCGCTGGAACACCAGCCGGCTCAGCCAGTACCCGGGTGCGGTGAACCAGTCCACGACGCTCCTGCCTCCCGCGCGGCCGCTCCGGACGCGGCCGCTCGACGCCCGCCACTCCATGTACCGCGCGCCCCCGCCCCGCTAACCGGACGCCTGTGCAGCACTCGAAGAATCCGCCGATTGCTGGCAAGGTGGCTCCATGGCTGAACGGGGAGCGAGTGCCCTGTCACTCCCGGAGGACTCGCCCGCCCACCCGGACACGATCCTGGCGCTCAACGGCATGGGCACCTTCGACTGGGACCTGGACGCGGGTCTCTTCCACATGGACGCCCGCGCCCACGAGGTGTTCGACCTGCTCCCCGAGGAGTACGACGGCCGCCTGGCGTCCCTCTCCGCGCGGATGCCGCCGCCCGAGGCCGCCCACCTCGACGCCGTCGTCGCCCGCGCCATCAAGGACGGCAGCGAGCACTACGGCACCTACTTCCGCGTCCGCCGCCGCGACGGCAGCTACCGCTGGACCCACAGCCAGGGCGCCATCCGCCGCGACCCCACCGGGCGCCCGCACCGGGTCGTCGGCATCGTCCGCGACGCCACCCGGGAACTCGCCGAGAGCCCCGTGCACGGGCCGCGCACCCTGCGCGACGAGGCGTTCCGCCGCCAGTCCAACGTCGTCCAGGTCATCACCGCCGCCCTCGCCCACGCCCGCAGCGTCCACGACGTGATCGACGTCCTCAAGGACACCCACGGCATCCGCCACCTCGGCGTGGCCAGCGTGGTCATGGGCCTGGTCGAGGCCGGGCGCATCCGGCTGGTCGCCGAGGGCCTGGCGGGGAGCTTCGTACCCGGCACCCGGATCACCCGCGTCGACGAGCCGTACCCGATGAGCGAGGTCGTCCGCACCCTCGCGCCCCGCTTCATCGAGTCCCCGGAGGAGTTCGCCGACGGCTACCCCATCCTCTGGCCGCACCTCACCGGACTGCACATCACCTCCGCCGCCTACCTCCCGCTCATCGCCCAGGGCCGCCCCATCGGCGCCCTCGGCCTGCTCTACAGCGACCGGCGCGGCTTCTCCGCCGAGGAGCGGGCCGTCCTGGTCGCGCTCGGCAGCAGCATCGCGCAGAGCCTCCAGCGCGCCATGCTCTACGAGCAGGACAAGGACCTCGCCCAGAACCTCCAGCAGGCCATGCTGCCCCGCACCATTCCCAGCGTGCGCGGCGCCGAGGTGGCCGTGCGCTACCGCTCGGCGGCCCTCGGCCGCGACATCGGCGGCGACTGGTACGACCTGATCCCGCTGCCCGGCGGCCGGGTCGGCGCGGTCATCGGCGACGTCCAGGGCCACGACACCCACGCCGCCGCCGTCATGGGCCAGCTCAGGATCGTGCTGCGCGCCTACGCCGCCGAGGGGCACACCCCGGCCGCGGTGATGGCCCGCGCCTCCGTCTTCCTGCACGAACTCGACACCGACCGGTTCGCCACCTGCCTCTACGCCCAGGCCGACCTGTCCACCGGCGTCGTCCAGATGGTCCGCGCCGGCCACCTCGACCCGCTCCTGCGCTACTCCGACGGCACCTGCCGCCGCGTCTTCGTCGAGGGCGGGCTGCCGCTCGGCCTGTCCGCCGAGTTCGGCCGTCTGGAGTACCCGGTCACCACCCTGGAACTCGACCCCGGCCGCACCCTGGTCCTGTGCACGGACGGCCTGGTCGAACAGCCCGGGGCCGACCTGGACGACGGGATGCGCGCCCTCGCCTCCGCCGTCGCCGCCGGACCCCAGGACGTCCGCGAACTCGCCGGGCGGCTGATCGGCATGGCCGAGGAGCGCGGCGGCGAGGACGACGTGGCCCTGCTCCTGCTCCGGCGCCGCGTCCCGGACGCGCCCCTCGCCGGCGGCCGGCTGCGCCGCCATGTCGCCCCCGGCGACCCCGAGGCCCTCTCCCGCGCCCGCCACATGATCCGCACCGCCGTCCGCGCCTGGGGCGCCCGGGACCGGGCCGACGACATCGAACTGGTCACCGACGAGCTGGTCACCAACGTCCTCATGCACACGGAGGGCTCGGCGGCCGTCACCCTCCGGGTGCTCGAAGGGGCCGGGCGCAGACTGCGCGTCGAGGTGGAGGACTCCTCCAGCGCCCTGCCGCGCCGCCGGGACGCGGGCGCGGAGGGGGTCTCCGGGCGCGGGCTGCTCCTGGTGGAGCTGCTGGCCGATCAGTGGGGCGTGGAGGCGCGGGGCGGGGGCAAGGCGGTGTGGTGCGAGTTCGAGGTGGGCGAGGCGGACGGCGGGGACGGCTGACGCACGCCTGCCGCCGGACGCCGGTCCGGACGCGTCCGCCTGGCACTGTCGGTGCCGGATGGCACCCTGGACCTATGCCGGAACTGCCCGAGGTGGAAGCGCTCAGGGACTTCCTCGCCGAGCACCTGGCGGGGCGCCGGGTGGTGCGCGTCCTGCCGGTGGCCGTCAGCGTCCTCAAGACGTACGACCCGCCGCCCGCCGCCCTGGAGGGCGCGGAGATCACCGCCGTGCGCCGGTACGGGAAGTTCCTGGACCTGGAGACCGACGGCGGCCTCCACCTCATCACCCATCTGGCCCGCGCGGGCTGGCTCCAGTGGCGCGACCAGCTCCCGGACGGCCCGCCCCGCCCCGGCAAGGGACCGCTGGCCCTGCGCGTCGCCCTGGACACGGGCGAGGGCTTCGACCTGACCGAGGCGGGGACACAGAAGCGGCTCGCGGTGTACGTCGTGCGCGACCCGGCCGAGGTGCCCGGCATCGCCCGCCTGGGCCCCGATCCGCTGGCCGACGGCTTCGACCAGGAGCGCTTCTCCGCGCTGCTCAAGGGCGAGCGGCGGCAGCTCAAGGGCGCGCTGCGGGACCAGTCCCTGATCGCCGGCGTCGGCAACGCCTACAGCGACGAGATCCTGCACGCCGCGAAGATGTCCCCGTTCAAGCTCGCGGCCTCGCTGACGCCCGAGGAGACCGCCCGGCTGTACGAGGCGCTGCGCACCACCCTCACCGAGGCGGTGGAGCGGTCGCGGGGAGTCGCCGCCGGGCGGCTGAAGGCGGAGAAGAAGAGCGGGCTGCGCGTCCACGGCCGCACCGGCGAACCCTGCCCGGTGTGCGGGGACACGATTCGCGAGGTCTCCTTCAGCGACTCCTCGCTCCAGTACTGCCCGACGTGCCAGACAGGCGGGAAGCCGCTGGCGGACCGGCGGCTGTCGCGGCTGCTGAAGTGAACGGGCCCTCTCCGTAAGGGCGTTCAGTGGGCCGGGAGGGTCACCAGGCGCTGGCCGTCCGAGGTGCGCACGTCGTAGTGGTCGATGTCGCCGGGGCTCATCGACGAGCCGACGGTCGTGGACGTGGTACCGCTCTCGTGCGCCCCGACGTTCCAGCCGCCGACCGCCTGCTCCGACCCGTCACGGCCGACCACGAAGAGGCGGCACGAGTGCGGACCGGAGGCGTCGCGCACCTTCACGCTCAGCCCGCTGCCCCAGTCCGCGCCCTCGGCCGTGACCTGGGCCCATACGCCGGTACGGGGATCGGTGGCCGCCGTAACCCGCGCTTCCGGCGCGGCACTCGACCCCAGCTGCAGCGCCAGCGCCGAACCGGCGACCGCCAGCACGACGGAGGCGGCGAGCCCGTACAGGAACTGCCGGCGCCGCGCCCTGCGCCGTACGCCGATCTCCCCGAGCAGCCGCTCCAGCAGCCGGGGGCCGGGCTGGGCGAGCGGCGGCACGAACTGCGGTGTAGCCTGCCGGAACAGCATCAACTGCCGTGCCGTGGGCCCGAATTCGGTCGCCCGTGCCGTGCACTGGGGACACTCCACGAGATGGTCCTCGAAGCGGAAGGCATCCGCCTCGTCCAGCACGCCGAGCGCATAAGCGCCGACGTCGCGATGCCTTTCCAGGGACCTCATGCCGAAACCTCGTGCCGGTGGGTGCGGGTGGGGGGTTACTCGTTGCACCCATCCGTACGCAGAGCACGGCCGAATCACTCAAGCCACACGCAGAATCACGGCGAAGAGATTCGGAGCGGGCGGCGGTTTGGATTGGTGCGAATTCCGGTCCGTTTCGGAGGCGGGGAAAGGGCCTGGTCAGAGGGTGTGGGACGGGGCCGGCGGGGGCCGCTCGCGGGCGCGTGGTCCGCTGGAACGGCTGGTCACATTCAGGTCTCGGCGACGGCCGAAGCGCGTTGTGGGGCTGGGCAGTTGAGGAAACCGGCCCACGCCGTGGCCGCGCTCCACCGTCGCCACGTGCGGCGTGTACCCCTGGTACCGGTCCGCGCGTCCGCGTTCCCGTGCCGATTCGCGGTCGACCGGTACGCCTGGTGTGTGCCAGTGTCTTCGACAGCGCGGGGCGGTACGCCTTCGCGGCAGGACGGGGGGAGCGACAGATGTGCCGGACGAATGTGGCCGCCAAGGAGGCGGAGATCGCTCGGTTCCTCTCCCGGTTCCCGCGGGCGGCCGACGCCGGCCGTGGCCATCCCGCTCTCCAGGGGTGTGAGGACGTCCGCTGGTCCGGGTTCCCGGAGTGCCCGGCCGGGATTCCGGTGCTGCTCCACAGCCTCCTTGACCGGACCGCCGCGTCCGAGGCCGACCGCGTGCTCACCAACTGCCTTTACAACAGCATCAGCGAGATGAACGTTGCCGTGCCGGTGGTGCTGCCGTTCCTGATCCGCCTTGCCGGTGACCCGCAGGTGCCCGTGCGGTCCGAACTGCTGGGCCATCTGGTCACGTTCGTCGAGTTCTCCGAGCCGGTCGACACCGAAGTCGAAGCCATGGTGCTCTGGTTCGGCAGCGACAGCGATCACCCCGAACGGGCACAGTGCCGGGCCGTGTTCGCGGAACACGCGAGCGCGGTGGCGATCCTCGCCGAGGAACTGCCCAGCCCCGACGACCGGGCGAAACTTCTTCAGGCCGCCGGACTCGGGTGAGTCTCCCGCGCTCACGTGGGCGACCTACCCAGGCCACGATGCCGCCCCGCGCGTCAGGGGCGACCCCGACCACGAACTCGTGATCCGGACCGCCCGACCGTTTCGCAGCACGGCAACGCGACCCTGATTCCAGGCCCTCAGTCGCCCACGAACCACAAGTAGCTCCCCGGTGTCGCCGCGCACGCTTCGAGGAATTCCGTGAGGTCGAGCAGGGCGGCCTTCTCGCGTTCGTCGGTGCATTCGCGGGCCAGGGCGGCCGCCTCCTCGCGGGCGACTTGGGCTTCCTGTTCGTTGAACAGGGTGTCGCCGTAGGGGTCCACCCAGCCGAGCTTGCCCGGGCCGTAACGGTCGAGGGGGCTCAGGGCGCTTGCCAGGGCTTCGCCGTGGCGGTGCGAGGAGCGCAGCAAGGTGTCCCGGGACGCTCCCTTGCGCTGGGGGCGCCCCGAGTGCAGTTCCAGGTCGATTCCCATGGCCTCTGCTTTCGTCTCGAAGTACTCGAAGAACTCGAAGAATCGGAGTCGGCTCACATCGGGAAGGACAGGAGCCGCACCGCCCCGCCGGGCCACCCCGCCCCCGCCCGCAGCGGTGTCCACATCGTACGGAGAGGCATGAGGGCGGGTCCCCCGGGCTGTTCGACCGAGACGTCCACGGTCAGGGCGTGCCAGCCGAGGTGTTCGTAGAAGGGGACGAGCGGGGGACGGCAGAAGAGGAGGCCGTGGGCGGGGCCCAGGGTGCGGGCGTGATCGAGGGCGGCGGTGAGGACGCGGCGGGCGAGACCCTGGCCGCGTACGTCCGGGGCGACGGCCACCCCGCCGATGCCGATGGCCTGCGTCGTCAAGGAGCCGATGGACAAAGGGAGTTCGAGCAGGCCCGTGTGGGCGGCCAGACGGCCGTTCAGCCGGATGCCGAAGTGGATCTCCTTGGGGAGGAAGGTCAGACCGGTGTCGGCGACGCCGAACGGGTCGGGGCCGCCGCCGAGGATTTCCGCCTGGTCGGCCGGGGTGTAGTGCGGGAGGCGGACTGCCGTTCCGGCCGGGGGAGGGGACACGTGATCCATCCCCGCATGATCGTCCCGCCTGCCGCTCCTTGGCCAGCCGCAGGGCTCGGAAAACGGCCGGCCACCCCGCAGCCGGTCAGAACAGATGGATCGCCAGATGCCCCAGCGGCAGCCCCAGCCGCCACGCCGGTGTCCACACCTTCGGCCCGTCGTCCTCCCCGAAGGGCGCCGCGCGGCCCGGGACCGCGTCCAGGTCCGGGGCGAGCAGTTCCGTTTCTTCCAGCCAGCGCCAGGCCGAGGTGGCGAGGGCCAGGTCGGGGGAGGGGCCGGTGGACTCCGCCGTCAACGTGGTCAGGCGCTCCTGGACCCAGTCCTGCCAGAGGTGGTCGTAGGCCGTCAGCGAGAGCCAGTGCTCCAGGTGGGAGACCACACGGACGCAGGAGAGTTCGCCGTCGGTGTCGGAGAGGAAGACGGTGAGGGCGAGGGCGTCGCGGCCCGCGCGGAACTCGAAGGACGTCGGGGGCATCAGATCGCCGGTGCGCAGCAGCTCGTCGGCGATGTACTCGGCGTACAACCAGGCCATGGGAACGGTGAGTTCACCGCCGCCGGCATCGCCTGTGCTCTCGTGACCTCTGTGCTGCATCCCAGCCTGCCTTCCTCCGGTGCGTGCGTACGTGTCGCCCGAACCCGGCCCCCGCCCGGAACACGGATGAGGACAGCTCATGGCCCCGGCACCGGTCACGGCAAGGCGCTTTGCCGAGACTTGACCCGGCATCCGGTTTCAGCGCGGTTCGGTCGCGTATCCGGGCAGCACACGGCGCAGGGCGCGCAGCGCGTAGTAGGCACGGGACTTCACGGTACCGGCCGGTATGCCCAGGATCTCGGCGGCCTCCGCCACGCTCGCACCGCGGAAGTACACGAGTACCAGGACGTCACGGTGCTCGGGTGTGAGAGTCTTCACGGCCTGCCGTACGTCGAGCGCGGCGGCGGCCCGTTCGGCGTGGTCGGCCGTGACGCGCGCGGTCTCGGGGATCTCGTCCACGATCTCCGGCGGCCGGGCCCGGCGGGCGCGCCGGGCGTCGATCGCCAGCCGCCGCGCGACCGTCAGCAGCCAGGGCCGTACGGACTCGAACCCGGCGGCGTGCAGCGCCTCGGGATGCTGCCACGCGCGCACCAGCGTCTCCTGCACGAGATCCTCGGCACGCTGGCGGTCCCCGTCGCTGAGCCGGAGGAGCAGGGCGAACAGGGGGCGGCCGTGCTCGCGCTGGAGCGCGGCCAGTTCGTGCTCGGCGGTCGTCGTCCCGGGTGCGGTGAAGGTCACGGCCGTCATGGCCGTATGGCAGCGCAGCGCGGCGGTGGGGGACAGGGCGCGCGCGGGGTTGTGCGACGGGCGGTCGATTCCGTCGGTGAGCGGTCCGACGAGCGGTCGCCCCGCGCGCCCTCGTGGCCTGTCGCCCGGTCCCCGCTGGGCCGATCGGGCCTCCCGGCCCACCCGCCCGGGGAGTCCCCTTCGTCCTCGCCCACCCCCATGGCTTCATCTGTCAATACGACAATTCCGGCTACGTGACCACGCAGGGGTGAGTCGATGATCCGACGCAAGCACCAGGTGGCCCTGGCGCTCACCGCCGTCCTGGCGGCGGCGGCCGCCTGTCAGAACCAGGAGCGGGGCGCCCCGGACGCCGGGCGGCAGGCGCCGGTCGCCACCCGGGGCTTCACCCTCGTCGCCTCGGGCGGCATCGTGCCGCACGCCACCGTCGCGGACCGGGCGGGCTTCGACGCGAACGGCAATGGCAATGGCAACGGCAGCGGTGACGGCAGCGGCGACGACGGGACCAACGGCGACGGCGGCAGCCCCGGCAGCGGCTACGACTTCGGCCCCATGCTCGCCGCCGTGCAGCCCGCCGTCTCCGACGCCGACCTCGCGCTCTGCCGCCTCGACCCGGTACCCGGTGACGACACCGGCCCCGCCGCCGCGTCCCTCCCGCAGCTCGCCCGCGCGCTCGCCGCCACCGGGTACGACAGCTGCGCGACCGCCGCCGCCGACGCCCTCGTGGACCCCTCGGGCGTCCCGCGCACCCTCAACGCCCTGGACGGCGCCGGACTCCGGCACGCCGGCACCGCGCGGACCCAGGCCGAGGCGGGCACGACGCCGCTGCTCCAGGCGGGCCCGGCCAAGGTCGCGCATCTGTCGTACACCTACGACCCCGGGCAGCGGGCCGGCGACAGCCCCGAGTGGACCGTCGCCGCGCTCAACGAGCAGCGGGTGATCGCCGGTGCCCGCGCCGCGCGGAAGGCGGGCGCCGATGTGGTCGTGCTGTCCCTGGACTGGGGCGACGGCTGGCAGGACGCGCCCAACGACGCGGTGACCGCGCTCGCCGGCCGGCTGACCGCCTCCAAGACCGGCGGCCGCCCGGACATCGACCTGATCCTCGGCTCCGACGGCCACCTCCCGCAGGCGTACGGCAAGGTCAACGGCGTCTGGGTGGTCTACGGCACCGGCGACCAGATCGGCCCCGGCACGACCGGCGCCCAGGGCGTACGGGACTGGCGCGGCGGCGAGTCCACCACCGCCCGCTTCACCTTCGCCCCGCCCGCCAGGCCCGGCGGCCGCTGGGAGATCCGCCGGGCGGAGTTCCTGCCGCAGTTCTACGACCAGGACTCCGGCCGCCTCCTGGACGTCAACGCGGCCATCGCCCAGGGCGCCGACCTCACCGGGGTGCGCGACCGGATCAAAGACGCGGCCCTCGGCGGCGGGGGCGCCAAGACGGGGCTGACCATGGCGCCCTGACACGAACCCGCCAAGGCGCCCTGAGGCGTACTCAGACCCGCCGCCCTCACCCCTGCCGCTCCGGCGCCGGCCCGCCCGCCAGCGTCGAGCGGCGGTAGGAGTAGCCGAAGTAGATCACGCAGCCGATCAGGAACCAGATGGCGAACCGCACCCAGGTCTGCCACGCGAGGAACGTGATCAGCCAGATGGAGAAGACGACACCCAGCGCGGGCACGAACGGCATCCACGGGGTGCGGAAGGCGCGCGGCAGCTCCGGGCGCTTGTAGCGCAGCACGATCACCGCCACGCACACCACCACGAACGCCAGCAGGATGCCGATGTTGGTCAGCTCGGCGGCCTCGCCGATCGGCACGAACCCGGCGATGGCCGCGGAGCCGGCCCCGACGATCCAGGTCACCCGGGTCGGCACGTGCCGCGTCGGGTGCGTCTTGGCGAACCAGCGCGGGAGCAGCCCGTCGCGGGACATCGAGAACCACACCCGGGTCACGCCCAGCATGAACGTGAACATCACGGTGAGGATGCCGATGATCGCGCCCACCGCGATCACGTCCGCGAGCCCGCTCAGCCCGACCGACTCGAACGCCGAGGAGAACCCGCTCTCCGGGTCGATGTCCTTGTAGTTCTGCATGCCCGTCAGCACCAGGCAGGCCGCCACGTACAGCACCATGGAGATGATCAGCGAGTAGATGATCGCCCTCGGCATGTGCCGCTGCGCGTCCTTGGACTCCTCGGCGGCCGTGGACATCGCGTCGTAGCCGAACACCGCGAAGAAGACGGTCGCGGCACCGGTGAACGCGCCGGTGATGCCGAACGGGAAGAACGGGTGGTAGTTCGCGGTGCTGATGTGGAACACGCCCACCCCGATCACCAGCAGCACCACCAGCACCTTGAGCACGACGACGATCGTCTCGAAGCGGGCCGCGCTGCGGATGCCGAGCGTGAGCAGCCAGGCGATCAGCAGACAGAGCAGCGCGGCGAACAGGTCCACCCGGTGTCCGGCTCCGGTGCCGGGCGCGCCCAGCATCCACGCGGGCAGATCGGCGCCCAGCTGCTCCACCAGGAAGCTGAAGTAGCCGGAGATGCCGATGGCGACCACCGCCACGATCGCGGTGTACTCCAGGAGCAGGTCCCAGCCGATGAACCAGCCCGCGAACTCGCCGAGCACCGCGTACCCGTAGGTGTACGCCGAGCCCGCCTTCGGGATCAGCCCGGCGAACTCGGCGTACGACAGCGCCGCGCACGCGCTCGCGACACCGGCGATCAGGAAGGAGACCAGGACGGCGGGTCCGGCCTTGCCGTTGGCCACCGTTCCGGCCAGCGTGAAGATGCCGGCGCCGATGATGCCGCCCACGCCGATGGCGGTGAGCTGCCACAGGCCGAGCGAGCGTTCGAGGCCGCCGCTCTCGGCCGCCTCGGACTCGTCGATGTGCTCAATGGGTTTGCGACGGAGAATCCCCTCACCCGCACGGATCTTGGCCACACGCCTCACCTCTTCCCCGACGGCAAACGGCTGACGGCGGATCATGATGACTCAGCCCCGCCGGGGAGGGAAGACGCCACGCACGGGCCACCGGGCCGGGTGCGCGTGCGCAGCGGCCGCGGTGCCGCGTGGCCGTCCGCTACGGCACGACCGTCACCGGCCAGCGCCCCGCCTTGACCAGCCGTACCGCCACCGAGCCGACGATGCGGTGTCCCGCCTGCTCGGAGGCGCCCACCACCACCGCGTCCGCCTTCAGCTCGTCGGCGGCGCGCACCAGGCCGTTGTACGGGTCGCCGCGGAAGGTGTGGAACTCCCAGCGCACCTCGAATATCCCCTTCACGCGCTCGGCCGCCGCCCTGATCTGCGCGATGAGGTCCTCGGCGATCTCGTCGGTGGTCTCCGCCACCGGCGCCCCGAGCGCGGCCCCGGCCACGAGCACCGGCTGCACGTACACCACCGCGAGGAGCGCGCCCTGCCGCCGTGCCAGGCCGCCCGCGTACGCCGCGGCCCGCAGCGAGGACTCGGAGCCGTCCACCCCGGCCAGGATCACCCTGGGTCCGTCCGTACCCCGCTCGAACTGATGCGCGTTCTCCGCGTGCTGTTCCCTCACGCGGGCGAGGCTATCGAAACCGTCGCCGAGCACAAGCGGCACGTCCGCGCCATGTTCCGCTCGTCGTATTCGTCATACCGCTGGACGCGCCATCCGTCCGCCGAGCGGGTGGAATCGCCGGGCCTCGCGGTGTCGATGTGGGGGCCACGCGTCGGGCGGGGCGACTGATGGGGGATGCAGAAGCATCGGTTGTTCACACGGCGTCGGCTGCTGCTCGGCTCGGCCGCCGCGCTCGGGGCCGCCGGGACCGGGGGTCTCCTTCTGGCGGGCGGCGGCGAGAAGCCCGCCGTCACCGCCCCCCTCGCCGGACCGCAGGCGCGCCAGGCCCTCAAGCCCTCCGCCTTCCGGCTCCAGCCCCTCGCCGGCTACGGCACCCCGCGCACCGCGCCCGGCAGGCCCAAGGTCCGCCACCAGCCGTTCGTACGCATCTCCACCCAGGGCCGGCAGATGATGCTGACCTTCGACGACGGACCCCACCCGGACTACACCCCGCACATCCTGGACACCCTCGCCAAGTACGACGTGCGCGCCATGTTCTTCGTGTGCGGCGAGATGGCCGTCCAGTACAAGGAACTCCTCGCCCGCATGGCCGAGGCGGGGCATGCGGTCGGCAACCACACCTGGACCCATCCGCTCCTCACCCAGCTGCGCCGCGCGGACATCCGCGACGAGCTGGAGCGCACCTGCGACGTGATCCAGGACGCCTACGGCGACCGCCCGCAGTGGTTCCGCGCCCCCTACGGCGCCTGGAACCGCGCCACCTTCCAGCTGGAGGCCGAGCTGGGCATGGAGCCCATGGCCTGGACCCACGACACCACCGACTGGATGACCCCCGGCACCCGCACCGTGATCGACCGGGTGGAGAAGAACGCAGGACCCGGCGTCGTGATCCTCTCCCACGACGCCGGGGGCGACCGGACCCAGAGCGTCCAGGCGATCCGCGAGTACCTGCCCTATCTGCTGGACCACGGCTACCACCTCACCGTCCCGCCCCGCCGCACGGCCTGAGCGGACGCGCGCCGCCCGGCCGCCGCCGGTTCAGCCGACGGCGGCCAGGCGGGCGAAGACGACCACGTTGCCGTCGTAGCCGTTCTGCTTCGTGAAGCCGCCGCCGCAGGTGATCACCCGCAGCTCCGGCGTGCCCTTCGAGCCGTAGACCCGGTCGCCGGGGAACTTGTTCTTCTCGAAGACCTCGACGCCGTAGATCTCGAAGACCGCCGTACGGCCGTCCTCGCGGTCCACCTCGATCCGGTCGCCCTTCTTGAGCGCGCCGAGCCCGTAGAACACGGCGGGGCCCCGCTGGTTGTCGACATGGCCGACGATCACGGCGGTGCCCCTCTCGCCGGGGGAGACCGCGCCCGTGAACCAGCCCGCCAGATTGGTGTTCTCCGGCGGCGGCGCGCCCACCGAGCCGTCCGCGTCCAGGGCGACCGGGGTGACGGGGGCGTCGACGTGGATGGCGGGGACGCGCACCCGGTCCGGCGCGGAGAACGCCAGCGAGGCGGCCGCGGGGGCGGCGGAGTCCGGCGCGGCCGGGACGGCGCCGGAGGAGGGGGCGGTCGCGGGGGTGCCGGCGTCCAGGGCGGCCGCGGCGGCGGGCTGGGGCGGGCCCACGTCGAACTCGCCGGAGCCGTTGCGGATCAGGGCCAGACCGGTCAGCAGGACGAGCGCTATGACCCCCCAGGGGGCGCGCCTCCTCGGCCGCTCCTCCCACTCCGCAAGCTCGGAGGCAGACATTCGCCATCCCTTCGTCACGTGGTCGCGGCCACGTCCACAGCGCATGGGAAGAAATTAAGTCCCGTGCGCGGGGGGCGGCGACGGGGCGAGGCGCGAACGGGTGGCCCGTCAGTCCTTCGGTGCGCCATCCGAGTTGCGGTTCCCGGGAAATTTCTGACGGCACATGACCTGCGGCGATATCCGATTGTGTGCTTGTCGTACGGAGCCTGCGCTCACCAGGACGGAGCATTCTCGACATGCGGGCGTGTTCCGCGCCCCCGATGGTGCTGTCGGGAGGTCTTTTCTCGCCGATCTCCCCGGGAACCGGACCCGGGGTGCCTCCCGCGGAGGATTCAGATGCGCAACCAAGGTGCCTTGGCGGCGGTGTGCGCCGCCATCGCCGTGCTCGCGGTGACGGCGCCCGTGGCCGTCGCGGACGGCATGGGCAACGGGAACGGTGTGGCGGGGACGTCGGGAGTCGTCCCGGTTCCGGTCCCGGTGCCCGGCAACGGGAACTTCAACGGGAACGGCAATTTCAACGGGAACAACAACTTCAACAACAACGGGCACGGAAACGGGAACGGGAACGGCAACAACAACTTCAACGGCAACAACAACGGGCACGGGAACGGCAACGGGAACAACAACTTCAACGGGAACGGCAACGGGAACGGGAACTTCAACGGCAACAACAACGGCAACGGGAACGGCAACAACCGGGGCAACGACGATTTCGGCGGCCGTGACAACGACTTCGGCGGTGGCGGCGGTCACGGCGAGGGCGGCAACCGCGACATCGTCGTGAGCCCCAACGTGCTCCCGGCCGGCGGCCGCATCACGGTGACCGTGGAGGGCTGCCGGGGCGGCAGCATGTACTCCGAGGTCTTCCGTACGACCCAGCTCCGCCCGTTCCGCGACAACAGCGCGCGCGGTGTCGCCACCATCGACCGCGACGCCCGGCCCGGCCGGTACTCCATCACCGTCGACTGCGGCGGCCGCACCCGGACCAGCCCGAACGCCTTCACCGTGCTCGGCGGGGTCAACGGCGGTTTCGGCGGCAGCAGTTCGAGCGGTCCCGCCCCGGCCGACATGGCCATCGGCAGCGGGCTCGTCGCCTCGGCCTTCCTCGGCGGCGGGGTGTTCTGGCTGCGCCGCCGGGGCGAGAGGCGGGTCTGACGGCCCTGCGCCACCGCCCTGCCCACCCCGGATGCCGCCGCCGACCGTAGCGGGACGCGGCGGCATCTTCGTGTGTACGAGGGGTACTTGGCGCTATCCTCCGGCGCCCGGGAACAGGCTCAGGAAGGGTTCCGCCGTCGCCGAGATGCCCCGGCTGAAGGGGGCGTCGAAGTCCCAGATCAGGAAGAGCATGAAGGCGATGGTCGCGGAGAAGAGCCCGGCGAGGATCAACTCCCTCGCCGTGCGCCGGATCTGGAGCGCGAAGACCATGCCGACGGTGATCACCGCTCCGGCGAGCAGCCCCCACCACACCACGGGCGGCATGGTGTCCCCGGTGGAGTCGGCGCGCGCGTTGCGTGCCTGGTCGGCGGCGGCCAGCTGGTCCAGGACCGGCTGGTACGCCTGGGCCTCGAAGTCGTTCTTCGGCCGGTAGTCCGTGACGTCGTGCCGGACCTGGGCCAGCAACTGCCCGCCCTTGTCCGTCACTTCGCCCTTGTCGGTCATCGACCTCCACTCGGTGGTCACGACGTAGGAGACGTAGGTGTCGATGTCGCCCCGGATGCGGTCGCGCACGTCCGGCGGGTAGACGCGGACGCGCTCCGAGATCTCGTGCAGCGCCTGGGCCTCGCTCTGCACCTGGTCCTGCGCGGCGCTGCGGGCCTCCCACACGCCCGCGATCGCGAGGCCGAGGACGATGGCGTAGACGACACCGATCCACATCGTCATGTACTCGATGACGTCCGGGGTCTCGCTGGGGTCCTCGTCCTCAGGGGCGCGCTTGTGGCGTACGAGGGTGATGATCACGACCACCGCGCACGCGCCCAGCATCGCGAGGAGCAGGACAAGCCAATCGGACAAGTGGTTCCTCCAGGGTGAGGCACGGCCGCGTCAGCGCGGGCGCAGGGCGGCTACGGCGACGATCGGGGGGACGGTGATGAGCAGCACGTAGGTGACCGGCGAGGTGTGGGAGGCCGCCGGTCCCCGGGTGGGCTTGGGGTGGTAGGCCGGGTAACTCACCGGGGTCGCGGTGGGGCGCGGGGTGGGCTTCGGCTTCGGCTTCGGTGGCGGGGCGGGCCTGGGGGTCGGCTTCGGCGGGGGCGGCGGTGCCGGGGGCGGAGCGGGCGCGGGTGGCGGGGGTGGTGGTGCGGGCCGGGCGGGCGGCCTCGGCTCGGGGGCCGGTTTCGGCGGCGGGACCGGGCGAGGGGTGGGCGTGGGGGTCGGCTTCGGTTTCGGTGGCGGGGGAGGGGGCGGAGGCGGGGGTGGTGTCGGAGTGGGGGCGGGCGTGGGCGTCGGTGTCGGCGGGCAGGGCGGCGGGGGCTCCTGACACGGCGGGGGCCACGGGCCGTCCCCCACCGCCACGATCGCCACGGTGCCGTCCGGCCCCGTCGAGGCGTAGGCACAGACGTCCGCCGACGCGGTACCGGCCGGACACCCCACCACGGCCCAGGCCACCGCCAGCACGGCCAACGCCCTTACGGCGACCGTGACTCGGGTTCCTTCGGGTCCTTGCACGACAAGATCATGAGGCGCCCGCCCGCCTCCCACGCCCCGCCTTGAGCGGATTGATCCGAAGGAAGGACATCCCCCGACCAGCGGTTTGACCCCCCACCACCCCCGATCCCCCACAAAGGCACACCCGTACGACCCCCACCTCCCCGGCAGCCCGTCGAAAGTTTTTCGCCAGTCCGTTGAACGCCCGCGCGGCGCCCCCCGTACCCATGGCCGTGCGGCGGCGCGGTAGGCGCTCCGAAGCTATATCCAGGCAGAAAATGGGGAGTTGAGGATGAAGACCTCCTGGCGGACCGCCTCACTGATGGTCACGGCAGCCTCGGTGCTGGCGCTGACCACGGCGTGCGGTCAGGAAAACGCCACGGCACCGGCGGCGCAGAACGTCGGCGCGGCGGGCGCGGCGGCGTCGCCCACGGCCGGTGGGTACGGCGACCCCGGCGCGGGCAACGGCTACGGCGCCGACGGCAGCAAGGCCTCCGCCTCCCCGGCCACCGCCGTCCCGGCGGGCAAGCTGACCGTGGCCCCGGACGTCAAGCTCGGCAACGTGCTCACCGACGAGGCGGGCATGACGCTGTACCGGTTCGACAAGGACACCGCCAAGCCGCCGGCGTCCAACTGCGAGGGCGACTGCGCCACCGCCTGGCCCCCGGTCCCCGCCGACGACGCCGCGGCCGGCGCCGGTGTGGAGAAGTCGGCTCTCGGCGAGGTCACCCGCCCCGACGGCAGCAAGCAGCTGACCGTCGACGGCTGGCCCGCCTACCGCTTCGCCAAGGACACCGAGCCCGGTGACATCAAGGGCCAGGGCGTCGGCAAGACGTGGTTCGCGCTCGCCCCCAACGGCAAGAAGGCATCCCTGGCCGCGCTGCCCGGCCTCTCGGTGCACAAGGACGCGAAGCTCGGCGACATCATCGTCGACCGCAAGGGCCGTACGGTCTACCGCTTCCTCAAGGACAAGGCATGGCCGAAGTCGGTCTCCGCCTGCACCGGCGCGTGCCTGGACAAGTGGCCGGCCGTCGCCCCCGTCGAGGAGAGCGACACCAAGGGCATCCTGAAGAAGGGCCTGATGCCGTTCACCCGCCCCGACGGCGTGAAGCAGATGACGGTCAACTGCTGGCCGATCTACACCTTCTCCGGTGACAAGGCCCCCGGCGACACCAACGGCCAGGGCGTGGGCGGCACTTGGTACGCCGTCTCGCCCGACGGCAAGCCGATCGGCGCCCCCGCCGCCTGACGGGAAGCCCCCGGGCAACCCGAACTCCCCCCCAACGGCGCCCGCCCTCCTCCGTACTTCACGGAGGGAGGCGGGCCGTCGTCATGCCCGCCGGACGTCACTCAGCGGGGTCGGACGCGTACTTCCCGCAGGCAGTGACCGGGAACGGATGGTCAATTTCCGTTTCGGGTCGCTCCATTGGCAAGCGATCAGTAGCCTCAGCTCGAACACCGGATCGCCTGCCCCGTCCCCTACGCCTTGGAGTGATACATGGAGCGCCCCGCCTGGGCCCCCCGGAGCATCGACATCTCGGTGCCGAGCGTCTCGCGCATGTACGACTACTACCTGGGCGGTTCGCACAACTTCGAGGTCGACCGGGAAGCGGCCCGCAGCGCGATGGAGTTCATCCCGGGCCTGCCGAAGATCATGCAGGCCAACCGGGCCTTCCTGCGCAGAGCGGTGCGCTTCGCCACCGACCAGGGCGTCACCCAGTTCCTGGACATCGGCTCCGGCATCCCCACCTACGGCAACGTCCACGAGATCGCCCAGTCCGCCGTACCCGGCGCCCGCGTCGTCTACGTGGACCACGACCCGGTGGCCGTCGCGCACAGCGAGGCCGTCCTCGCGGGCAACCCCGACGCCGAGGTGGTCGCCGCCGATCTCCGCAAACCCCAGGAGATCCTGGCCAGTTCCCAGGTGGAACGGCTGCTCGACCTCGAACGCCCCGTCGCCCTGCTGCTCGTGGCCGTCCTGCACTTCGTGGAGGACTCCGACGACCCGCACACCGCCCTGGCCGAGCTGCACGCGGCCCTCGCCCCCGGCAGCCTGCTGATCCTCACCCACGCCGCCTACGAGGGCATACCCGTGGACGCCGAACGGGCCGAGGGCGCGGTGGACGTGTACAAGGACATCCGCAGCCCGCTGATCATGCGCTCGCGCGACGAGATCGCGCGGTTCTTCGAGGGATACGACATGGTCGAACCCGGACTGGTCCCGATGCCCGAGTGGCGTCCGGAGTCGGCGCCGGAGGACGAGGACGCGTACGCGTTCTCCGGGTTCGCGGGCGTGGGGCGCAAGCGTTGAGCGCGGCGCCGGACGGGCCGGAGGGCAGACTGCGCCGCCTGACGACGATCTGGAGCCGCGCGGTGTACCCCGTCACCGCCACCTCGCTGACCCGCGCCGAGTTCGAGGCCCAACTGCTGCCGCTCGCGGCCCGGCTGAGCCGCGCGCTGCGCGCCCGCAGCTTCGACCCCGGGGAGGCCCGGGCCGTCGGCGCCGCCCTCGTCGAGGCGCACGGCACCGACCCCGAGGTCCTCACCCGCACCCTGGACTGCGTGGACGCCTATCTCGTCCTGTACTGCGGCGAGGACGGTCCGCAGGACGAACTGCGCCTGCGCTCCTCCCGGTTGCAGCACGCGATGGCCGCCGGCTACGCACAGGCGCTGCGCGACCGCACCCTCGCCGAGCAGGAGGCCGTCGCCCAGGCCGCGCTGCGCGCCCAGGGCGCGGTGGCCGAGGCGCTGCACGCCAGCGAGGCCCGCTTCCGCGCCGTCTTCGAGGGCGCCGCCATCGGCGTCAGCATCGCGGACCTGGACGGCAACGTGCTCCAGGTCAACGGCGCCCTGCTGCGCATGTTCGGCCTCTCCGAATCCGCCCTGCGCGGCCGCCGGGTACGGGACTGGAAGCACCCCGAGGACGCGCCCCAGACCTGGCGGCTCTACGACGAACTCGTGGCCGGCGAGCGCGAGCACTTCCATGTGGAGAAGGCGTTCAACCGCCCCGACGGCACCGTGCTGTGGACCAACCTCACGGTCTCCCTGCTGCGCGACGCCGACGGCATCCCGCAGTACCAGCTGGCCCTGATGGAGGACACCACGGAGCGCCGGCTGCTCCACCTCCGGCTGCGCTACGAGGCCACCCACGACGCCCTGACCGGACTGCCCAACCGCACCCTGTTCTTCGAGCGCCTGGAGAAGGCGCTGGCGGCGGGCAAGGGCCAGCGCTTCGGGCTGTGCTACCTCGACCTCGACGGCTTCAAGGCCATCAACGACAGCCTCGGCCACGCGGCCGGCGACCGGCTCCTGGTGGAGGTCGCCGACCGGCTGCAGTCCTGCACGGCAGCGCCCGGCGAGATGGTCGCCCGGCTCGGCGGCGACGAGTTCGTGGCCCTCACCACCGGTCCCCACACCGAGCAGGGCGTGGACGAACTGGCCGACCGGATCATGAACGCGCTGGTCACCCCGGTGAGCATCGACGGCCGCGACCTGCTGGTACGCGGCAGCCTCGGCATCGTGGAGGGCCCGGCGGGGGAGCGTACGGCGGCCGAGGTGCTGCGCAGCGCGGACATCACGATGTACCGGGCGAAGTCGGCGGGCGGCAACCGCGCGGAACTCGCGGACCCCGAGGCCGACGCCCGCGCCATCACCCGGCACGGTCTGACCACCGCACTGCCCACCGCCCTGGAGCGCGGCGAGTTCTTCATCGAGTACCAGCCCCTGGTGCACCTCGGCGACGGCACCGTCCGGGGCGCCGAGGCGCTGGTGCGCTGGCTGCATCCGCAGCACGGGGTGCTCGGCCCGGACCGCTTCATCCCGCTCGCCGAGCACACCGGACTGATCGTCCCGCTGGGCCGCTGGGTCCTGGAGGAGTCCGTACGGCAGGCCCGCGCCTGGCAGGAGGCCGAGAGCGAGGGCGGCAAGGACCGGGCGCCGCTGCGCATCAACGTCAACCTCTCGCCCTGCCAGCTGACCCATCCCCGCCTGGTCCAGGACACCGTCGACATCCTGGAGCGCACCGGGGTCACCCCGGACGCGCTCTGCCTGGAGGTCACCGAGTCCGCCCTGATCGGCGCCGACGACGGCCTCCTGAAACCCCTGCGCTGTCTGGCGGAGATGGGCGTCGACATAGCCCTGGACGACTTCGGCACCGGCTACTCCAACCTGGCCAACCTCCGCCGCCTCCCGGTGAGCATCCTCAAGCTGGATCGTTCCTTCACCCGGGGCATGCAACAGTTCCCCGCCGACCCGGTCGACCTCAAGATCGTCGAAGGCATCGTCTCCCTGGCCCACAGCCTCGACCTCGCGGTCACGGTAGAGGGCGTCGAAACCAGCGCCCAGGCCGAACAACTCCGCCTCCTGGGCTGCGACACGGCCCAGGGCTGGTACTACGCGCGACCGGGCCCCCCGGAGAACCTGCACACCCTGCACTTGGCGAACGCGACGAGTTAGCGATCGGGAGGGTGGTCACCGGCGAAGCCAGGTGACCACCCTCCCGAGGGGCGCGGGGAACTGCGCGACAAGCCACGACGCCCCCGCACCCGCGCGACGGCAGCACAAGGCAGACGCAAAGGCGCCGCAGCCACCCCTCACCGCTCCAAGAGCATCCGCTGCAACTCCCGAGCCCCCCGAGGCGGAGCCACATCACTCCGATGCGCCAATGCAATGGTCCGCTGCAACCCGGGCCGAGCCAACGGAGTAACCCGAAGCCCCCGCCCCGCCCGGGTGGCAACCATCCGAGGTACGACGGCAACCCCGAGCCCGGCCCGCACAAACCCCAACACCGCGTCCATCTCACCCCCCTCAACAGCAAACTCCGGCTCAAACCCAGCGGAGCGACACGCCGCGACGGTCAGCTCCCGCAAGTCGTATCCATGCCGGAACATCACCAGCCGCTCGTCCGCCAGATCCGCGATCTCCACCGTCCGCCGCCCCCGCCCGGGCGCCGGCTCCTCCGGTGAGGACACCACCACCAGGTCCTCCCGCAGCAGCTCCACCGTGGTCAGCGCGGGCGCCGGCGCCGGGAGGGGCAGCACGATCAGCGCGAGGTCGAGCGCGCCGCGCGCCAGCTCCCGCACCAGGTCGCGCGAGCCGCCCTCCTCGATGAGCAGCTGGATGCCGGGATAGCGGTCGTGGAAGGCGCGCAGCACGTCCGGGAGCAGCCCGGTGCAGAGGCTGGGCGTGGCACCGAGCCGTACCCGGCCGCGCCGCAGCTGCACCAGCTCCTGCACCTCCTGCCGGGCGGTGTCCGCGTCCGCGAGGATGCGGCGGGCCAGCGGCAGCAGGGCCTCGCCCGCGTCGGTCAGCGCGATGTTGCCGCGCGCCCGGACGAACAGGTCGGCGCCCAGCTCGCGCTCCAGCGCGCGGATCTGCTGGGACAGCGAGGGCTGGGCGACATGGACCCGCTCGGCGGCCCGGGTGAAGTGCCGGGTCTCGGCGACGGCCACGAAGTACTGGAGCTGCTGGAACTGCATCCTTTCAGCATAGTCACAGCCTATGGAGATCAGCTCAACCATGTCTTGGACCGATCGGTGTCCCCGGCTCTAGCGTCCTGTCCATGGCTCTGGCAACGCGGACGGACCGTCGTCCGTCCATGGCGCGCGCGATGTGGGACAGCTCCGTCGGCAAGAAGACGGTGATGGCCGTCAGCGGACTGATCATGCTGCTCTACCTGATCGTGCACATGATCGGAAACCTGAAGATCTACTTCGGGGCCGCCGAGTTCAATCACTACGCCCACTGGCTGCGCACCGTCGGCGAACCCTTCATGCACTACGAGTGGACCCTCTGGCTCGTCCGGATCGTCCTCGTGGCCGCGGTGATCGCCCACGCGACCGCCGCCTTCCAGCTCAGCCGGCGCGACATCAAGGCGCGTCCCGTCAAGTACGCGCACAAGAAGGCGCGTTCGAGCTATGCGACCCGCACCATGCGCTGGGGCGGGATCATCCTCGGCCTCTTCATCGTCTGGCACATCCTGGACCTGACCACCGGCACCGTGCACTCCGGCGGCTTCCAGGAGGGCCACCCGTACCAGAACGTGGTGGACACCTTCTCCACCTGGTACGGCAACGTGATCTACATCGTCGCGATGCTCGCGCTCGGACTGCACATCCGGCACGGCTTCTGGAGCGCCGCCCAGACCCTCGGCGCCGGCAGCCGCACCCGCGACCGCGCCCTGAAGACCGTCGCGAACGTCCTCGCACTGCTGCTCACGGCCGGGTTCATCGCCGTACCCGTGGGTGTCATGACCGGAGTGGTGAGCTGACCATGACGTACACCGACTACCCGACCGGCGAGCCGGTCGCCGACGCCAAGGCCCCCGCCGGGCCGATCGCCGAGCGCTGGGACACCCGCCGCTTCGAGGCCAAGCTCGTCAACCCGGCCAACCGGCGCAAGCACACCGTGATCGTCGTCGGCACCGGCCTCGCGGGCGGCTCCGCCGGGGCCACGCTCGCCGAACAGGGCTACCACGTCGTCCAGTTCTGCTACCAGGACTCCCCGCGCCGCGCCCACTCCATCGCCGCGCAAGGAGGCATCAACGCGGCGAAGAACTACCGCAACGACGGCGACTCGGTGCACCGGCTCTTCTACGACACCGTCAAGGGCGGCGACTTCCGCGCCCGCGAGTCCAACGTGCACCGGCTCGCGCAGATCTCGGTCGAGATCATCGACCAGTGCGTGGCCCAGGGCGTCCCCTTCGCCCGCGAGTACGGCGGACTGCTCGACACCCGCTCCTTCGGCGGCGTCCAGGTCTCCCGCACCTTCTACGCCCGAGGCCAGACGGGTCAGCAGCTCCTCCTCGGCGCCTACCAGGCGCTGTCCCGGCAGATCGCCGCCGGGAACGTGGAGCTGCACCCGCGCACCGAGATGCTGGACCTGATCGTGGTCGACGGCCGGGCGCGCGGGATCGTGGCCCGCGATCTGATCACCGGGAAGATCGACACGTACTTCGCGGACGCGGTGGTGCTGGCCAGCGGCGGCTACGGCAACGTCTTCTATCTGTCGACCAACGCCATGAACTCCAACGCGACCGCGATCTGGCGGGCGCACCGGCGCGGCGCGTACTTCGCCAACCCCTGCTTCACCCAGATCCACCCCACCTGCATCCCGCGCACCGGAGACCACCAGTCCAAGCTGACCCTGATGAGCGAGTCGCTGCGCAACGACGGCCGGATCTGGGTGCCGAAGGCGAAGGGCGACACCCGGCCGCCGAACGAGATCCCCGAGGACGAGCGCGACTACTACCTGGAGCGGATCTACCCCTCCTTCGGCAACCTGGTCCCGCGCGACATCGCCTCCCGCGCCGCGAAGAACGTCTGCGACGAGGGCAGGGGCGTGGGCCCCGGCGGCCAGGGCGTCTACCTGGACTTCGCCGACGCCATCGCGCGGATGGGCCGCAAGGCCGTCGAGGCGAAGTACGGCAACCTCTTCGACATGTACCAGCGGATCACCGACGAGGATCCGTACGCGGTGCCGATGCGGATCTACCCCGCCGTGCACTACACGATGGGCGGACTGTGGGTCGACTACGACCTCCAGACCACGGTCCCGGGCCTGTTCGCCATCGGTGAGGCCAACTTCTCCGACCACGGCGCCAACCGGCTCGGCGCCTCCGCGCTGATGCAGGGCCTGGCCGACGGCTACTTCGTCCTGCCCGCCACCATCAACGACTACCTGGCCCGCAACCCGCACCAGGACCCGGTCACCGACGAACACCCCGCCGTCCAGGAGGTGCTGGCGGAAACCGAGGACCGGGTCAACCTGCTCCTCGCCGTCGACGGCGACCGCACCCCCGACTCCTTCCACCGTGAACTCGGCGAACTGATGTGGGAGTTCTGCGGCATGGCCCGCACGGACGCCGGGCTGCGTAAGGCACTTGAGGAAATCCCGCGCATCCGCGAGGAGTTCTGGCGCCGGATCAAGGTCCCCGGCACCGGCGAGGAGTTCAACCAGTCGCTGGAGAAGGCCAACCGCATCGTCGACTACCTGGAACTCGCCGAGATGATGTGCCTCGACGCGCTGCACCGCGCCGAGTCCTGCGGCGGCCACTTCCGCGAGGAGTCCCAGACCCCGGACGGGGAAGCCGCCCGCCGGGACGAGGAGTTCGGCTACGCGGCCGCCTGGGAGTTCACCGCCACCGGCGAGGCGCCCGTCCTGCACAAGGAAGACCTGGTCTTCGAGTACGTCCACCCCACCCAGCGGAGCTACGCATGAGGCTCACCCTGCGCGTCTGGCGGCAGCGCGACGCCGCCGCCGAAGGCGCCATGTCCACCTACGAGGTGGACGGCATCTCGCCCGACATGTCCTTCCTGGAGATGCTGGACCAGCTCAACGAGCGGCTCATCCTGGAGGGCGAGGACCCCGTCGCCTTCGACCACGACTGCCGCGAGGGCATCTGCGGCGCGTGCAGCCTCGTCATCAACGGCGACGCGCACGGCCCGGAGCGCACCACCACCTGCCAGCTCCACATGCGGTCCTTCCGCGACGGCGACACCATCGACGTCGAGCCGTGGCGGGCGGCCGCCTTCCCGGTGATCAAGGACCTGGTGGTGGACCGCTCGGCCTTCGACCGGATCATCCAGGCCGGCGGCTACATCACCGCCCCCACCGGCGCCGCCCCCGAGGCCCACTCCACGCCCGTCCCCAAGCCGGACGCCGACCTCGCCTTCGAGCACGCCGAGTGCATCGGCTGCGGCGCCTGCGTGGCCGCCTGTCCCAACGGCGCGGCGATGCTGTTCACCTCCGCCAAGGTCAACCATCTGAACGTGCTCCCGCAGGGCGCGCCCGAGCGCGAGACCCGGGTGTTGGACATGGTCACGCAGATGGACACGGAGGGCTTCGGCGGCTGCACCCTCGCGGGCGAGTGCGCCACCGCCTGCCCCAAGGGCATCCCGCTGGTGTCGATCACCCGCATGAACAAGGAGTGGCTGCGCGCCAACCGCAAGGCGCGGCGCTAGCCCCCATCAGGCACGGCGCCGGGCGCCGTCACACACGTTCGCCGACAGCGCGGACGGGCGGGGCCGGGGATGGTGCTCATCCCGGCCCCGTCTGGCATGTCAGTGCTCCTGGATAGGCTCCCGGCATGATCTTCGGAGAAGAGGGGACGGAGCGGTTCTCCGAGGCCGTCACCGGCTTCGAGACCGCTGTGCGGGAGCGGGACGGCGACCGCTCGGAAAGCGCGTTCCAGCAGCTGTACCAGCACTTCGCCGACGCCTCCGCCCAGGAACCGGCACAGGCGGCGCCCCGCCTCGCCGCCCTGCTCCCCGAGGTGCCGACCGGCGCCCGGGGGACGGTCGCGGTGGTCGTCGGCGCCTGTGTCGAGCGCGGGGCCGACGCCACGGTCTGCGCGCCGCACGTCTTCGGGGGCCTGACCGAGAACCTCGCCGGGGTCCAGCGGTTCTGCGAGCGCTGGCGGGCCACCGGCGGCGGGGACTTCCCCGACCCCGAGGAGACGGGTGCCGACGTGCTCGACCGGGTGGGCGCGGAGGAGACGCTGTCCTGGATCGCCCTGCCCCAGTGGGAGATGGCGGCCGTGGCGATGCTCAACCACGCCGCCGTGCGCACCGCCCTGACCACCGAACGGCGCGCGGACCTCCTTCACCGCCCTGCGCTCGATCGAGGAGGCGTCCGGGCACGACTTCAAGTGCCTCACCTACGCGCTCCTGGTCCTGGACGAGCCCCTGGTGGTGCTCCACCGGCCCACCGGCACCGGCTACGCGCTGCGGATGAGCGGCATCGGCGACAACTTCCAGCTGCACACGCTCCTCGCCGACGTCCTGATCGGCGGCGGCCACGTCTCCGGCGAGGCGCCCTCGGCCGAGGAGGCCGCCGTGTGCCGCGACCGGCCGGGCCAGGTGCCCACCACCGGCGCCTTCAACCTCGTCACCCCCGGCGGGGAGTGGGTGTGGAACGAGGGCACGCCGTCGGACATCCCCGTCGTGGACGGCGTACGCCTGCTCGTGCTGGACCCGCCGGCGTACGCGCGGAGCCGGCCCGCGGGCCGCTTCTTCCCGCACATGACCGGTGACCTGGTCCTGGGCCGGGTCCTCGGCGCGGAGGAGGCCGGGCGGCTGCTGGCGTCCTGCGTGACCAAGGAGTCCTGACCGGCTGGAGTCCTGACCGGCTGCGGCCGAGAAGTCCTGACCGGCCCGGGGCCGGGAACGGCCGGCCGGGTGGACACCGCGACGACGCGGTGTCCACCCGGCGGGTGTCCGGTTGCTCAGGAGTCGCCCTTGCGGCCGCGCCTGCGGTCCTGGGAGAGGTCGCTCCCGGCCACGGAGCGGTCGTCCTCCGAGATGTTCTTGTCGTCCAGGAGCTGGCCCGCCTCGGAGGCGACCCGCTTGCTGGTGTGGTGGCCACGTTCGGCGTCGGACAGGGCACTGGCGGCTACGGAGCGCTCTTCCGGCGTGGCGTTCGGGTCGGCCATGATGCGTGCGGCCTCTGATGCGTCCATCTTGCCCGTCATGATCGCTCACCTTCTGTGTCGGGGAGCGTCGTGCCCGCACCCCTCGGTCAGCGGCCGTACACGCTCCGAACGGCTCGGGGGCACGGCCATCTCCATGCTACCGATATTCATCGGATATGCAGATAAAACCGGGCAAGTTGGATCTCGGTGCACCGGCTCCCGGTGCGCCCGCGCCGACAGCCGGCGGCCCAGATGGTCGGCGGTCGGGGTGCCGCCCTTCCGTGCGACCTCCTCGGGCCGGCCCTCGGCGACGATCCGGCCGCCGTCGTCGCCCGCGCCGGGGCCGAGGTCGACGACCCAGTCGGCGGCGGCCACCGTGCGCAGGTCGTGTTCCACCACGACGACCGTGTTGCCCGCGTCCACAAGGCGCTGCAACTGCCCCACGAGCAGGTCGATGTCGGCCGGGTGCAGCCCGCTGGTGGGCTCGTCCAGGAGGTACAGGCTGTGCCCGCGCGGGGCCCGGTGCAGTTCGCTCACCAGCTTGATGCGCTGGGCCTCCCCGCCGGACAGCGTCGTGGCGCTCTGGCCGAGCGAGAGATAGCCGAGGCCGATGTCGGAGAGCAACTTCAGGATGCGGGCGGCGGGTTGGACGTCGTGGAGGAACTCCAAAGCCTCCTCCACGCTCATCGCCAGCACGTCCGCGATGGTCTTGTCGCGGTAACGCACCATGAGCGTCCCGGGGTTGTAGCGCGCGCCCGCGCAGACCGGGCACGGCGAGGTCTCCGTGGGCAGGAAGAGGAGTTCGATGCTGACGACCCCGTCGCCCAGGCAGTGCGGACAGCGCCCCTGCGTCACGTTGAAGGAGAACCGGCTGGCGGTGTAACCGAGTTCGCGGGCGGCGGGCTGGGCCGCGAACAGCTTGCGGACGCTGTCGAACAGGCCCGTGTAGGTGGCGAGGTTGGAGCGCGGGGTGCGCCCGATGGGTTTCTGGTCCACGACCACGAGCCGGTCGACGCGCTCGAGTCCCTCGGCGGACCGCACCGTCACACGGTCCTCCGCGAGGGCCCAGGGCGGCACCCCGGCCTCCTCCTCGTCGGCGGTCTCCACCGAGGCGGGGTTGCGGGCGAGGTCCGCCTCGGTCTCGTCGGCGTGCAGATGGTCGCGGACCGTCTCCGCGAGGGCACGCCGTACGAGCGTCGACTTGCCGGACCCGGAGACACCGGTGACCGCCGTGAGCGTGCCGAGCGGGAAACTCGCGTCCAGATCACGGAGGTTGTGCCCGGTGACCCCGAACAGGCGCAGCCGGCCGTCCGGTTGGCGGGGCTTCTCCGGACCGGGTACGGGGGGCGCGCTCGCGGAGAGGTAGCGGGCGGTCACCGACTCCTCCGCCTCGCCGAGCTGTCCGGCGGGACCGTCGTAGAGGACCCGTCCGCCGTGCCGTCCCGCGCCCGGACCCATGTCCACGATCCAGTCGGCCGACGCCAGCACCTGCGCGTTGTGCTCCACCACGAAGACGCTGTTCCCGGCGCCCCTGAGCCGTCGCAGGGCGGTGAGCAGCAGCTCGGTGTCGGCGGCGTGCAGGCCGGCCGAGGGCTCGTCCAGGACGTACAGCACCCCGAACAGGCCGCTGCGCAGCTGGGTGGCCATGTGCAGGCGCTGGAGCTCGCCGCTGGAGAGGGTGGAGGTCGCGCGTGCCGTCGCGAGATAGCCCAGGCCCAGGTCGGTCAGCGTGCCCAGCTGGTCCTGGAGGCCGGAGATCAGGGCGTGGGCGGCCTGCCGGCGTTCGGCCGGCAGGGCCAGGGTGTCGGGGTGGTCGCGCGCGGTCTCCAGGAAGGCCGAGAGCTGGGTCAGGGGCATCGCGGTGGCGACCGAGATGTCCTCCCCGGCGATCGTGACCGCCAGCGCCTCCGGATTGAGCCGCTTGCCGTGGCAGGTCGGACAGATCTCCTCCGTCATGAACGAGGCGGCCTTCGCCCGCAGATGCGCCGCCTTGGAGGTGGCGAAGGTGTGCAGCACCCACCGGCGGGGGCTCATGTACGTGCCCTGGTAGGAGCGGGCCACCCGGTGCGCGTCCCGCACCGGGTGCACGGTGACCGTCGGCTGCTCGTCGGTGGTCAGCAGCCACTCCCGCCGCGCGGCGGGCAGCGTACGGAACGGTACGTCGATGTCGACGCCCAGCTCCGCGAGGATGTCGCGGTAGTTCTTGCCCTGCCAGGCGCCCGGCCACGCGGCGATGGCGCCCTCCCGGATGCTCAGCGAGTCGTCGCCGACCAGCTTGCCCTCGTCGACCGTGTGCAGCCGCCCCAGGCCGGAACAGGTCCGGCACGCGCCCACCGCCGTGTTCGGCGAGAAGCTGTCCGAGTCCAGCGGGGCGGCGTCCCGGGGGAACGTGCCGGCGAGATCCTCGGGGGTCCGGCCCGCCGGGTACGTACCGGCGCGGGAGTACAGCATCCGCAGCACGTTCGACACCCGGCTCACCGTGCCCACCGTCGAGCGGGTGCTGCCCCCGCTGTGCTGCTGGCGCAGCGCGACGGCCGGGGGCAGCCCGGTGATCTCGCCGACCCGGGGCGCCGAGCCCTGGTCGATCAGCCTGCGGGCGTACGGCGCGACGGACTCCAGATAGCGCTGCTGCGCCTCGGCGTAGATGGTCGCGAACGCCAGCGAGGACTTGCCCGACCCCGACACCCCGGTGAAGGCCACCACCCGGTCGCGGGGCACGTCCACGTCGACGTGGCGCAGATTGTGCTCGGTGGCGCCCCGGACCTTGATCAGTCCGTCGTGACCGGCGTCCGGGAGTCCGTCGTGCGACGGTGCGCCGTGTGACGCTGCGGACGTGGGGCGGGTCCGTGATGCCATGGTCACCAACCTAGCCCGCCCCGTGGGACGGGAAAGCGATCGGATGGTCCGGCCACGTGGAAGCCCCGCCGCCCGTCCGCGGGCAGCGGGGCCTCCAGGAGGATGGTGCGCGTGGCGGTCCGCGTGGTCAGGAGTGCGGCGGGTTGTCGCGGTGCTGGGTGCCGAACTGGTCCTTCAGCCGGTCCTGCGCGGAGTCCACCTGGGACTGGTGCTTGTTGCCGGTCCGCTGGTCGATGTAGTCCCCGCCCTTGTCGATGCCCTTGTCGGCCATGTCCTCGTGGCCCTTGAGCATTCCCTTGATCTTGTCCATGATGGACATGGCAGCCCTCCTCGTCGTTTGAGGCTTCCACTCCCAGAGTCACCGGCCCGCGCCGCACTCGCATCTCGGGGACCAGGGCACTCGCTTCCCGGCTAGGGTTCGGAACGTGGCAGACAGCAGCAGCCGGCGCCCCGTGGCCGTGTTCGATCTCGACAACACCCTCGCCTCGACGGCGCACCGCCGGCACTTCCTGGAGCAGCGCCCGCGCGACTGGGACGGCTTCTTCGCCGCCGCCCCGGCCGACCCGCCGCTGGCCGAGGGGATCGCGCTGGTGCGCAGGTCGGCCCGCGCGTGCGAGATCGTCTATCTGACCGGACGGCCGGAGCGCTGCCGGGCGGACACCGCGGACTGGCTCGCCGCCCACGGACTGCCCGAGGGCACCGTGCACATGCGGGGCGACGGCGACCGCAGGCCCGCCCGGGTCACCAAGCTGGAGATCCTGCGCCGGCTCGCCCGGAACAGGACGGTACGCGTCCTCGTGGACGACGACGAACTGGTCTGCGACGAGGCCGAGCGGGCCGGATTCACCGTCCTGCGGGCCCGCTGGGCCGGGCACTCGGCCGCGCTGGAGGCGGCACAGGAGCGCGAGGGCCGTACCTGAGCGCGGAGGCCGTACCTCAGCGCGCCGTCGCGGGTCGTACGACGGTTCAGGTCGTCTCCTCCAGGCGGAAGCCGACCTTCATGCACACCTGGTAGTCCTCGATGCGCCCGTTGTCCAGCCGGCCGCGCACCTGCGTGACCTCGAACCAGTCCAGGTTGCGCAGGGTCTGGTCGGCGCGGGCGATGCCGTTGCGGATGGCCTGGTCGACGCTCTCGTGGGAGGTGCCGACGATCTCGGTGACCCGGTAGGTGTGGTTCGACATGCGCGGGTGCTCCTCTCCGCCGTGAGGCCGTGGGGGCGCGCCTCACGTCCGGCGTGACCGGTCCGTCACGCCGTATCCACCGTGCCGTATCCGTGCCCGGCGCGCGAGGCGTCGCCCGCCGGGCACGGCAGGCGGGGCGGGGTCCGTCAGCGGGCCACGCTGAGCGACAGCGCGAAGCGGCCCTTGGCGTCCGTCCACCAGTGGGTCAGCTCCAGGCCGGCCGCGGCCAGTTCCGCCGTGACGCCCTCGGGGCGGAACTTCGCCGACACCTCGGTGCGCAGGTCCTCGCCGGCCGCGAAGTCCACGACCATGTTGACCCCGGGCAGCTTGACGGTCTGCGCCGTGCGCGAGCGCAGCCGCATCTCGATCCACTCGTGGCGGGGGTCCCACACGGCGACGTGGTCGAAGGCGTCGAGGTCGAAGTCGGCGCCCAGTTCCCGGTCGAGCACGGCCAGCACGTTCTTGTTGAACGCCGCCGTGATCCCGGCGACGTCGTCGTAGGCGAGCCGCAGCACCCGCTCGTCCTTGACCAGGTCGGTGCCGAGCAGCAGGGCGTCGCCCGGAGCCAGCAGGCCGCGCACGGCGGCCAGGAACTCCGCCCGCTCCCCGGGCAGCAGATTGCCGATCGTGCCGCCGAGGAAGGCGACCAGGCGCGGTCCTGGTGTGTCCGGCAGCTCCAGCGGGGCGGTGAAGTCCGCGATCAGCGCGTGCACCGCGAGACCGGGGCGCTCGGCGGCGAGCGCCTGTCCGGCCCCGAGGAGCGCGGACTCGCTCACGTCGACCGGCACGTACGCCTCAAGGGAGGTAAGCGCGTCGATCAGATGCCAGGTCTTCTCCGAGGAGCCGGAGCCGAGTTCGACCAGGGTCCGCGCGCCGCTCGCGGCCGCGATCTCCCCGGAGCGGTCGCGCAGGATCTCCCGCTCGGCCCGGGTCGGGTAGTACTCCGGCAACTCGGTGATCAGCTCGAACAGTTCGCTGCCGCGCGTGTCGTAGAACCACTTCGGCGGCAGCGACTTGGGGGTGCGGGTCAGGCCGTCCACGACGTCGGCGCGCAGCGCGGCGCCCGTGGCGTCCTCGGGGAGGGTGCGGGTGACGTGCAGGCTCACGTACAGGGCTCCTTCGGTGGAGTGGGGGAGGACGCGGGGTCCCCGGCCGGAGCCAGCAGCACTCCGGCGGCCCGGCTCGCGGTGAGCACGGTGCGGTCGGGGACCTCCCGCCAGTGGGGGTCGTCGTCGTACGGTTCGGAGGCGACGGTCACCGCGTCACCGGGGCCGGTGCGGTACCAGAGGCTGTCGCCCCAGGCGGTGGCCGCGATCGTGGTGCCGTCGGTCAGCAGCAGGTTGAGCCGGGAGGCGGGGGCGGCCTCCGCGACCTGGCGAACCGTTTCACCAAGAGCGGTGCCCGGCTCGGCGCCCGCGCGCAGCCGGTGCAGCACCAGCGCCCAGACGAACGCCGAGTCGGTGCGCGCCTCCAGCGACAGCAGCTCCACCGGGGGCAGCGACGGCACCAGCGGGGCGGCCGCGTCCGGCCAGCCCGCCACCGCGCCGTTGTGGCTGAACAGCCACCGCCCGGCCGCGAACGGCGCCGCCGCGGCCTCGCCGTCCGCGCCCGCCAGGGTCGCGTCCCGCACCGCCGCCAGCACCGCCCCCGCGCGGATCACCCGCGCGAGGTCGGTGAAGAACGGATCCGCCCAGACGGGCCCGGAGCGCCGGTAGCGGGCCGGGACCGGATCGTCCGCCGGGTACCAGCCCACCCCGAAACCGTCGGCGTTCACCGTCCCGTTGCGCTGCCGCCGGGGAGCCCACGCCTGCCGGTACAGGCTGTGCGCGGGCTCCACCAGCAGCGCTCCGAGCGGCAACTCCGGTCCCAGATAGGCGAGGTGACGGCACATCAGGCGGACTCCGCGTCACGGGCGGTGCGGAACCCGGAGAAGATCTGCCGGCGGATCGGATAGTCCCAGTTGCGGAACGTACCCCGGCAGGCCACCTGCCCCACGGCGAACGAACCGCCGCGCAGCACCTTGTACTCGGGCCCGAAGAACACTTGCGAGTACTCCTTGTACGGGAACACCGTGAAGCCCGGGTACGGCAGGAAGTCGCTCGACGTCCACTCCCATACGTCACCGATCAACTGCCGCACACCGTGCGGCGATTCACCGGCCGGATAGCTCCCGGCGGGCGCCGGCCGCAGATGCCGCTGGCCCAGGTTGGCGTGGGCGGCCGTCGGGTCGGCGTCGCCCCAGGGGAAGCGGCGGGAGCGGCCCGTCTCCGGGTCGTGCCGGGCCGCCTTCTCCCACTCGGCCTCGGTGGGCAGCCGCCGCCCGGCCCAGCGGGCGTACGCGTCCGCCTCGTACCAGGACACATGCAGCACCGGCTCCTCCGGCGGCACCGGTTCGGTGACGCCGAAGCGGCGCCTGAGCCACTGCCCGCCGTCCCGGTGCCAGTACAGCGGCGCCTCGACCGAGTGCCGCCGGATGTGCGCCCAGCCCTCCGGGCTCCACCAGCGCTCGGTGCCGTAGCCGCCGTCCTCGATGAACGCCCGGTAGGCCGCGTTCGTCACCGGGGCGGTGTCGATCCAGTACGGCGCCACCTCCCGTGGGTGCGCGGGGCGTTCGTTGTCCAGCGCCCAGGGCTCGGTGGAGGTGCCCATGGTGAACGGGCCGCCGGGGACCAGGACTTCGGCCGGACCGGTGAAGGGCGGCGCCGGGTCCGGGTCCGGGGCGGTGAGCGCCTGGGGGCCGGTGCGGAGCTGATGGGTGATCAGCATCGTCTCGTCGTGCTGCTGTTCATGCTGCGCGATCATCCCGAAGGCGAAGCCCGACTCGGTCAGCCGGTCGCCCTCGAAGGTGGCGCCCTCCAGCAGGTCGAGGACCCGGCCGCGCACCTCGGCCGCGTACGCGCGCGCCTCCTCGGGGGCCAGCAGCGGCAGCGAGGGACGCTCGGAGCGCGGATGCTCGAAGGCGTCGTACAGGCCGTCGATCTCCGGCCGCATCGCCTCCCGGCCGCCGACCGCCCGCAGCAGCCACAGCTCCTCCTGGTTGCCGATGTGGGCGAGGTCCCACACCAGCGGGGACATCAGCGGCGACACCTGGGCGGTCAGGTCGGGATCCTCGACACACGTGGTCAGCAGGGTCGTGCGGGTGCGGGCGGTCACCAGCGAGGCGAGCGCGCGGGCGCGCAGCGTCTCCGGTGCCGCCGCGGGCGCCCCGGTCTCCTGGGCGGTCATGTGCGCGTGTCCTTCCTCCCGTGGGCCGGACGGCCGATGCCGTCCGGGCCGTCCAGCAGGTCGTCGGCCGGGCAGCGGCCCCGGGCGACATAGCGGTCCAGATACCCGGCGACGGCGGCCACCACCTCGGGCCCGGCGCCGAGCCGGGGCAGCGCCCGCAGCGCCGCCGTGAAGCAGGCGGCGGCCGCCTCGCGCAGCCCCGGATCGGCGAGGCCCAGCCGGGCCGCGTCCGCCCACAGCGGGTTGTGCGGCGCGGGCAGGTCCCGGGCGCGTTCGGTCAGCGGCTTCACGGCCCGGTGCGCCGCCTCGGCGGCCTCCGGATCGTCGAAGAGCGCCGCCGTCACCGCGAGCGGCACGATCCAGCCGTCGTCCCCCGGCTGCGCGTCGATCATGCGCAGTTCCAGGTGGCCGCGCGGTCTGACCGGCGGGAACAGGGTGGTCAGGTGGTAGTCGAGGTCCGCCCGGGTGGGCGGACGCGGGGACCGCGAGCGGGTCCACTCGCGGAAGGTCAGGTTCTCCGGCACCTCCCAGGGGCCGTCGTCCCGGCGGACGCACATGACGGGGGAGTCCAGCACGTGCCGGGCCCAGTCGGCGCGCGGCTCGCCGTCGGTCGCCGGGGCACCGGCGCGGCCGGGCCCGATCTGCGCCCAGTACGACTGCCGGACGGACCGGCGGCCGCTCGGACGCCCGTCGACCAGCGAGGAGTTGGCGAACGCGGCGACCAGGACCGGGCCGAGCCGGTGGGCCAGCCACCAGCGCTGCTCGTGGCCCAGCGGGCCGGGCTCCTCGTATCCGGCGTCCACACAGACCTGCACGGACGCCGAGGCGCGCATCATGTGCCGTCCGGCCGGGCCGGTGCGGTCCAGACACGCCTCCATGGCGTCGTAGCGTGCCTCGCGCAGGAAGCGGGACGGGGTGTGCCAGGGGTGATGGCCCAGGCCGACCAGGGCCAGACCGTCGTCGGCGAGGACCGCGCGGACGGTGTCCAGATCGGCGGAAACGGTGCCGACGCACTCCATGAGCGAGCCGGCGGGCGGCGAACTCAGCTCCAGCTGGCCGCCGGGCTCGACGGTGAGCGCCGAGCGCAGGGGGACGGGACGCAGGGTGGTGTAGAGGGCTTCGAGGCGTTCGGACGGGACCGGGTGGCGGGGGTGGCGCGGGTCCATGACCAGCCACTCCACCTCCACCCCGAGGGTGCGGGGCGGACCGGTCTTGAAGCAGATGCCCCGGATCAGGGCGTCGACCTCGGCTTCGGTGATCGCGGTGCGGTGATCCGTACAGTCACCGCAGTCGCTCAGCGAGTCAGACATGTCGGGATTCTCCTGTTGGGATTCCACCATGCCGCCTGCCCGGCCTCCGGTGTGCCGGGCGGGCCTCGTCCCACCCAAGACCCTCGGACCGAATCGCACAAGGGTGCCCCACGGGACGTTCGGGACCGGTCATCTCCGCTTCCTCGCGCGTTTCCTCCCGTGCGGTTCTCGGGCCGCGGCGCCACGGAAACTCCGTTGCGCCGCGGGAACAGCATCGCTCAGGATGACCGTATGAGCACGACGGGGGAGGCCGCGCGGGCGGCGGTCACGGCGCGCACGGGGGTGGCGCCGTGAGCGCCCGCCTGCGCGGCGTGGCGACGCAGACGGAACGGATCGTCGCCGAGGGGGGATACGCCCTGCCGGACGGCCGGACGGTGCCGCTCGCGGACCTGATCGAGGCCGCCCGCACCGGTACGCGGCTGTACGGCCCGGAGCCGGTCCAGGTGCCGGCACGGGCGGCGGAGACCGGCACGTTCTTCGAGGTCACGGGCGAGAGCAGCCTCGCCGCGGCCCGGCGCCTGACCGGCGCGGGAGCCCCGGTGGCCGTCCTCAACTTCGCCTCCGCCCGCAATCCCGGCGGCGGCTACCTCAACGGCGCCCAGGCCCAGGAAGAGGCTCTGTGCCGCGCCTCGGCGCTGTACACCTGTCTGGTCGAGGCGCCCGGCTACTACGAACACCACCGCGCGGAGCGTGACCCCTTCTACTCCGACCGGGTGATCCACAGCCCGGCCGTGCCGGTCTTCCGCGACGACCGGGGGCGCCTGCTGACCGAGCCGTACACCGCGGGTTTCCTCACCTCGCCCGCCCCCAACGCGGGCGTGATCCGGCGCCTGGCCCCCGAGCGCACCGGCGGGATACCGGCCGCCCTCGCCCTGCGGGCCGAACGGGTCCTGGAGACCGCCGCCGCCCACGGCTACCGGCACCTGGTGCTCGGCGCGTGGGGCTGCGGCGTCTTCCAGAACGACCCGGAGCAGGTGGCGAACGCCTTCCGCACCCTGCTCGTGCCCGGCGGCCGGTTCGCCGGGACCTTCACGCACGTGGTGTTCGGCGTCCTGGACCGCACGGCCGGGGCGACGGTACGGAACGCCTTCGCGCGGGTCTTCGCCGCCGAGACGCGCCCCGGACCGTCACCCGTGGCGGCTCAGGTCCAGCCGTAGCGCTCGTAGAGCCGCTGTCGGACCAGGTTGAACCGCATCCGGTCCAGCGCGCACGCCTCGCGGCGCATCCCGTTCTCGTGCAGCCGCAGCACCCGGTCGACGGCCACCCAGGAGTCGCGGTCCGAGCGGTCCCAGGGGCCCTGGCCTATCCCCACCCAGTCGCGGTGGTTGTCGTGCCGCTTGCTGGAGAGCTGCACGGCGAGGAGGGTGCCGGCCACCTCCCGCGCGACGACCAGCACCGGGCGGTCCTTGCCCCGGCCGTCGTTCTCCTCGAACGGCACCCAGGTCCAGACGATCTCGCCGGGATCGGGGTCGCCGTCGTAGGCGGGGGAGTACTCGGTCCGCACCCGGCCGATCTCGCGCGGGTCGGCCTCGGTGGTGGCGTGGGGGCCGTGACGGCCGGGAACGTTGTCATCGTTGAACGTGCTCACGCCACGCACCCTAGCCGAACTGCAACAACGCGCAGAGCGGCGGCCGTTCAGGCGCCCCCGAGGGCTACGGCCGCCGCCCGTGCGTCAGTTGTCCGTCAGCTGTCCCCCTCCACCGGAACCCGCGTCGCCGTCACCCCGTTGACCGAGGGTGAAGTGGCGCCCGGCGCCTGGCTCTTGCCGTCCATGGTGGCGAGCAGCTGACGCGCGAGCCCCAGGCCGGTGCCGCCCATGGTGAGCGCCTTGGCGAACAACTCGCCCATGCCGTCGGCGCCGTTGAGCAGCACCATGTTGTCCACGTTGCCGAACGCGTCGGCGCCCGCGCGGACGATCTCCGGCCACTTCTCGGCGAGTTGCTGGGCGACGACCGCCTCCTGGTTCTCGGCCAGGGCGGCGGCCCGCGCCTTGATGGACTCCGCCTCCGCGAGACCCTTGGCCCGGGCGGCCTCGGCCTCCGCGAGACCCTTCGCCTGCGCGGCGGCGGCCTCGGCCTCACCGGTCGCGCGGGTCGCCGACGCGGTGGCCGCACCCCGGCTCTTGGTGGCCTCGGCCTCCGCTCCGGCGGCCGTCTTGACCCGGGTCGCCTCGGCGGCGGCCGCCAGTTCCGTCTCCTTCGCCTTGGCCTGGGCGGCCGAGATCCGCGCGTCGCGCTCGGCCTCGGCCAGCGTCCGCTTCTCGTACGCCGTGGCGTCGGCCGGCTTGCGCACGTCCGCCTGGAGCTGCTGCTCGCGGCGGTTCGCCTCCAGCTCCGCGACCCGGGTCTCCTGGACCACGACCTCCTGCCGCGCGGCCGCGTCCGCGAGCGGCCCGGCCTGCCGGGACTTCGCCGCCGCCTTGTCCCGCTCGGCCTGGTAACCGGCCTGGAGGATCTCGCTGTCCCGGGTGGCCTCGGCCATCCGGGCGTACGACTGCTGCTCGGCCTCGGTGGCGAGCCGGTTGGCCTCCGCCTGCGCGATGCGCGCGTCCCGCTGGACGGCGGCGGCGTGCGGCATCGCCAGGTTCTGGATGTACCCGGTCGGGTCCTCGATCTCGTGAATCTGGAGCGAGTCCACGATCAGACCCAGCTTCTCCATCTCCGTACCGCAGGCCGCCCGGGTCTGGCCGGTCAGCTTCTCCCGGTCACGGATCATCTCCTCCACCGTCAACCCGCCCACGATGGAACGGAGATGACCGGCGAAGACGTTGTGCACCCGCTCCGACATCAGCTTCTGCTGATCCAGGAAACGCCGGGCCGCGTTGGCGACCGACACATAGTCGTCGCCCACCTTGAAGATGACCACGCCCCGCACCTTCAGCGGGATGCCCTGCTGGGTCACGCAGTCCACGTGCAACTCGGTCTCGTTCAGGTCCAGCGAGAGCTTGCGCACCGCCTGCACGCCGGGCAGCACGAGCGTGCCGCGCCCCGTGACGATGCGGAATCCCATGCCCTCCTCGACACCCTCGGTACGGTGCCTGGACCCGGAGATGATGAGGGCCTCGTTGGGTTCCGCGACCCGCCACATCATCTTGAACACACCGATCAGTACGAGGACGGCGGCAACCGCCGCCCCCGCAACGACGCCGACGATCATCGGCAAACGCCCCCTTGACATGGTGCCCTCGACGGCACCGGACGAAGGGAGTGTGCACCTGCGAGGAGGCGGGGAGAAGACCCCGGCCAAGCCTTGTCGCAATCTTGACGAACAAGGCTCTCACCTGCGACGGGGCGCGCTCAACCGTCGTACGCGGGCGTGACGTAGACCGTGCGCGGCGGCAGGTGTTCCACCACCATGACGACCGTGCCCGACTCGATCCGGGCGCCGCTGTCGGCCGCGTACGCGAGGAAGTGCTCGGCGCCGCCGCGCACCCGGACGATCACCTCGCCGACCAGCCCCGGGCCGACCGTCCCCGTCACCCGTCCCATCAGCCCGACCATCGACGCATCGCCCATGCGCACAGGGTAAGCGCGGAGAGCCGCGCTCCGGGGTGGGCCTAGTGGTCCAACAGGCGTCGCAGCCAGTCGAATCGGGCCGCGCGGGCCGCGCAGGACAGCGCGGTCTGCGGCGCGAGGCCGTCGAAGCCGTGGAAACCGCCCGGCCAGACGTGGAGTTCGGCCACTCCACCGCAGCCCCAGATGCGGGAGGCGTACGCCACCACCTCGTCCCGGAAGGTCTCCGCCGAACCCACGTCCAGGAAGGCCGGGGGCAGCCCTGCCAGGTCGGTCGCGCGCGCCGGGGCGGCGTACGGCGGGACGTCCGGGCCGCCCCGGCGTTCGCCGAGCAGCGCCGACCAGCCGGTCTCGTTGGCGCGGCGGTCCCACACGTCGACCCCGGCCATCTGATGGCTGGAGCCGGTGTCGTTGCGGTCGTCCAGCATCGGGTACATCAGCAACTGGCCCAGCACGGGCGGGCCTTGGCGGTCGCGCAGCAGCAGCGCCAGCGCGGCCGTGAGTCCGCCGCCCGCGCTGGCGCCCGCGAGGACGATGCGGTCCGGGTCGCCGCCGAGGTCCTCCGCGTGCCGCGCGGTCCACAGGAGTCCGGCGTACACGTCCTCCACCGGTGCGGGGTAGGGGTGTTCGGGTGCGAGCCGGTACTCCACGGAGACGACCACCGCGCCGCCGAGATCGCGGGCCCAGTGCAGCGGGGCGTCCACCCCGGCCCGGTTGGTGCCGAGGATCATGCCACCGCCGTGGACGTGGTAGAGCACCGGCAGCCGGGCGCCCGGTGCGGCGCCGGCCGGGCGGCAGATCAGCAGGGAGATCTCCGGCGCCCCCTCGGGCCCGGGCACCGTACGGTCCTCGGCGGTGAAGGCGCCGCCGAGCGTGACGTCCATCAGCTCGGCGGGCAGCGCCTCGACGGTCTCCCGCGCGGCGGCGATCCCGTCCGGGGTGAGGGGCGGGGCGTCCCGGAACGGTTCGAGCGCGGGGGTCAGCTCCGGGTCGATCGGGGGCGGCTCCGGACGCATGGGATCTCCTCGGGCTCGCGCGGCGGGACATTGCTCCGTCTGCCCATGGTCCGCCGGTTCGCGCATGCCGTACGACTCCGATACGGCGCGGGTCCGGGTCCGGTGCGGGGGTACGGACCCGGATAAGCCGCGGCTCCGGGGCCGTGACAGCGCGAAAGGGGGCCGGAGCCCGCACGGCTCCGGCCCCCTCACGGGGCTGCTGTGGCTCAGGCGGCCAGGATGTCGTCCGCGCTGCCGTGCAGGCGCGCGACGACCTCGGTCAGCTGGGCGGCGACCTCGGCGTCGTCGACCGGGTGCGTCTCGGCGAAGCGGGTCACGGAGCCGGGGATCGAGAGCTTGATGTCCTCGATGACCTTGCCGCCGGCGATGCCCACGGCCTTGCGGGCGTCGTCCTGGGCCCACACGCCGCCGTACTGGCCGAAGGCGGTGCCGATGACGGCGACGGGCTTGCCGGTGAAGGCGCCGGCGCCGTACGGGCGGGACAGCCAGTCGATGGCGTTCTTCAGGACGGCCGGGATGGTGCCGTTGTACTCGGGGGCGAAGAGCAGGAAGGCGTCGGCGGCCTGGGCGGCCTCGCGCAGCTTGGCGGCGGTGGCCGGGACCTGGCCCTCGACGTCCAGGTCCTCGTTGTAGAACGGGACGTCGGCGAGGCCCTCGAAGATCTCGACCTCGGCGCCCTCGGGGGCGAGCTTGGCGGCCGCCTCGGCGAGCTGGCGGTTGTGCGAACCGGCGCGGAGGCTGCCGACGAGCGCGAGGATGCGTACGGACATGGGAGTACTCCAAGGGGGTGGCTGAAACACGCTGGAAACGATCCGGACCGAGGTCCGTTTAAGTTTCTACCACCCTAAGCGGACCGGGGTCCAGTTTTGTTCCCCGTGCTTTACGCTGTCTTCATGTCCAGCGTCCTGCCGCCCTGTCCGCAGCCCGAGGAGCCCGTCGACGAGCCCCAGCTGCTGGAGGTGGGCCCCGCCCCGGCCGCCGACGAGCCGTGCCTGCGCGCCGACGCGGCCCGCAACCGCGCGCGCCTGCTGGAGGCGGCCTCCCGGCTGATCGCGGAGCACGGCGCGGCCGGGGTGACCATGGAGGCGGTCGCGGCGGCGGCCAAGGTCGGCAAGGGCACCGTGTTCCGCCGCTTCGGCGACCGCACCGGACTGCTGACGGCGCTGCTCGACCACTCGGCGCGCACGCTCCAGGAGGACTTCCTCGCCGGACCGCCCCCGCTCGGCCCCGGCGCCCCGCCCCGGGAACGGCTGCGCGCGTTCGGCGTCGCCGTCCTCTACCGCGCGGCGGAGCAGCTGGACCTCCAGCTGGCGGCCCAGCCGGACCCGGGCCGCCGCTACAAGCACCCCTCCGCGCAGGCGCTGCGCGCCCACGTCACGATGCTGCTCCGCCGGCTCGTCCCCGACGCCGACTGCGAACTGCTCGCCCAGCCGCTCCTGGCCTACCTCGACCCGGCCCTGATCCACCATCTGACCCGCCAGTGCGGGATGCCGATGGAGCGGCTGGAGGCGGGCTGGCTGGACCTGGTGGACCGCCTGACGGAGCAGCGGGGCTGAACAGGAGTTCCCACCCCGCACCTCCGTGCCCCTTACCCCTAGGGAGTGTCTCCACCCCTAGGGGGTGTCTCCACCCCTAGGCCCCCGTGAACATCGCCGTCAGCAGCTGGGCGGAGTCCTCGCGGAACAGGACCTTTCCCTGCTGCGCGGAGTCGGCCGCGGAGGCTTCCGCCCGGCGGAACATCTCCGTCTCGTAGGCGGTCAGGGCCGCCTCCGTGTCGTCGGGGTGGGTGGCGATCGCGAGGCCGAGTTCGGCGCCGTCCAGGAGGGCGAGGTTGGCGCCCTCGCCGGCGAACGGGGACATGAGGTGGGCGGCGTCGCCGAGCAGGGTGACGCCGGGGACGCGCTCCCAGCGCAGGCCGACGGGCAGGGCGTGGATGCGGCGCGGCACCAGCGGTCCCTCCGCGTCCCTGACCAGCGCCTTCAGGGTGTCGTCCCAGCCGTCGAACTCCTTCAGCACCGCGTCCTTGGCCGCCTCGGTGTCCGTGAAGTCGATGCCGTCGAGCCAGTCCTCCGGCGCCTCGACGGCCGTGTAGACGTGCAGCCCGCCGTCCGTCTCGCGGTGCGCGAGGAAGCCCCGCCCCGCGCCCAGCGCGAACAGCATCCCGGCGCCGATCACCTGAGCGCTCACCGGATGCCGCTCGTCCGCGTCGGGCAGGTCGGTCTCGACGAACGAGATCCCGGTGTACGCGGGCACCGCGTCCGAGACCAGCGGCCGTATCCGGGACCAGGCGCCGTCCGCGCCGATCAGCAGATCGGTGGTGAAGACACCGCCGTCCGCGAGCGCGACCTCGTGCCGTCCGTCGCCGAGCGGCCGCGCCCCGGTCACCTTCGCGCCCCACCGGACCGTGCCCTCGGGCAGCGAGCCGAGCAGCAGGTCGCGCAGGTCGCCCCGGTCGATCTCGGGGCGGCCGCCCGCGCCGTCGTCCGGCGCGTCGTGGTGGACGTGGGCGTGCCGGTCCAGGACGCGGGTCGCCTGGCCGCCCCGGTGCACCCGCGCGAGGAACGCGTCGTACAGCCCGGCCGCGTGCAGCGCCTTCTGCCCGGAGTCGTCGTGGATGTCGAGCATCCCGCCCTGCGTGCGCGCCTCGGGGGAGGCGTCGAGGTCGAACAGGGCGGCCTCGACGCCCCGGGTGTGCAGCACCCGGGCGAGCGTGAGCCCGCCGAGCCCGGCGCCGACGACGGCGATCGGGTGGTGGGGTACGGGAGCGGATGCGGTCATGGTGGCCTCCTGGGGGCTCACTCGGGTACGGCGGTGCGCTCGATGCCGTTGATCAGGGTCTGGAACGCCCACGAGACGCGGTTCTCGGGCGTGCCCGAGAGCAGCGCGTGGGCGGCCGCTGCGATGTGCGGACGGGTGGGGTCGTCGGCCGCCCGGCGCAGGACGCCGATCAGCTGCTCCCACTCCTCCGGGTCGTCGCCGCCGGCGTGTTCGGCGGCGGTCGCGACGGCGTGCTGGAGCAGCAGATCGACACCCCAGGCGGCCTGGGCGCGCGGCACCCCGCCCTCGTCGAGCAGGGCGAGCAGGGTCTCGATCAGATTCAGGTAGTGCGGGCCGCGCGGCCGGGCGGTGAGCGCCGCGCGGGCCAGCTCCGGATGGGCGAGGAGCATCCCGGTGCAGGCGACGAGCACATGCTCAAGGCGCTGCCGCCAGGTGCCCCCGTCCGGGGCCGGGGGGACGGTGCCGAGCAGTTCGTCCAGGACGGCGGCGTGCAGCTCGTCCGTGTTGCGCACGTAGACGTACAGCGAGGCGGGACCCGTGTCCAGCTCCTGCGCCAGCCGCCGCATGGTCACCTTGCGCAGCCCTTCGGCGCGCATCACGGCCACGGCGGTCGCGACGATGACCTCACGGCTGAGCGCGGCCTTCGCGGGGCGCTCGCGGCGGGAACGGGGGGAGTGCTGGGGAGAAGCGGGCATGGGTGAGAGCGTAACGAACATGTTCGTCACGAACAAGTTCGTAGCGAACGTGTTCGTTCATCGTCCGGTTCCGTACGACCTCGCCCCGCCCGAAGCGGCCCCCGGCGGCTCTGCCAGGATGCGTTCCGTCATGGTGCAGCTACCGAACACGCCCACGAGCGCCGATGTCGCCCGCCTGGCCGGGGTCTCCCGCGCGACCGTGTCCTACGTCCTCAACGACACCGGCGCCGTCCGGATCAGCGAGCCGACGCGCCGCCGCGTCCACGCGGCCGCCCGCGAACTCGGCTACGTCCCGCACGCGGCCGCCCGCACCCTGCGCGCCGGGCGCAGCCGCATGGTCGTGATGCCCGCCCCCGCCGTCCCGGCGGGCCCGCTCCACAGCCGCTACCTCGGCGAACTCCAGTCCGCCCTCGGCCGGCTCGACTACACCGTCGTCCAGTACGGCGCCCTGGGCCTCCAGGGCGACGAAGCCGCCCGCGTCTGGGCCGAGTTACGTCCCGTCGCCGTACTGATCCCCGGCACCGGACCCGGCCCGCAGGGCGTCGAGATCCTCAAGCGCGCCGGTGCCCGCGCCGTGGTGACCCTCGGCCCCGGCCGCGTCCAGGGGGCGCACGCCCTGCTCATGGACCACGCGGTGGTCGGCCGGCGCGCGGGCGCGCATCTGTACGCGCGGGGACGGCGCCGCATCGGCGTGATCGTCCCCGAGGAACCCGGCCTGGACGCGTTCTCCCGCCCCCGCCTGGCCGGCGTGCGCGAGGCGCTGCGCGGCACCGACGCCACCGTCACCGAACTCCCGCTCGCCCCCGCCGAGGCGGCCGCCGCCCGGCTCGCGGCCCAATGGCCCGGCCTGGACGGGGTGTTCGCCTACGACGACGAGTACGCGATGCTCCTGATGCGCGCGCTGGAGGACGCGGGACGCCGCGTCCCCGGCGAGGTGGCCGTCGTCGGCGCCGGGGACCTCATGCTCGGCAGGCTGCTGCGCCCCCGGCTCAGCACCGTCCGCCTGGACGTGCCCTCGGGGCGGGAGCTGGCCGCGTTCGTGGACGGCGTCGTACGCGACCCCGGGCGGGAACCCGGGGTCCGCGCGGTCCTGGACGCCTCACTGATCCACCGCGACTCCAGCTGACCCGCACCAGGCGGGTCGACTCCCTTCGCGGCGGCCGGAGTTGCCGGGGTCTACTCCGGCCCCTGTCCCTGCCCCTCCTGCTCCGCGATGTTCTTGCGCACCTCGTCCATGTCCAGCTTGCGAGCCTGGTCGATGATGTCGGTGAGGGCCGGCTCGGGCAGCGCGCCCGGCTGGGCGTAGACCGCCACCTGGTCCCGGACGATCATCAGCGTCGGGATCGACTGGATGCCGAACGCCTGCGCCAGCTCCGGCTGGGCCTCGGTGTCCACCTTGGCGAACACCAGGTCGGGGTTCTCCTGCGCGGCCTTGTCGTAGACCGGCGCGAACTGCTTGCAGGGTCCGCACCAGTCCGCCCAGAAGTCGATGAGGACGAATTCGTTGTCCTGCACCGTCTGGTCGAAGTTCTCCTTGGTCAGCTCCACGGTCTTGCCGCTCATGGCATCTCCCTCTTCCTGGTGTGGGGGTGCTGCCCTCGGCACAAACACGCCCTCCGGTCCGCCTATTCCGGCGCACATCTCACCCGTACCCCCAGAAACCGCACCCGTACCCGCCCGATCCCCCCCCGCACGCCCCGGACCCGCGCGCGTACCGTGTGGCCCCCGCGCCCGCCACCCACCACACTGGGGCCCATGACGGAAACGGAAGCCATCGCGTACGACGTCGTGGTGCTCGGGGCCGGACCCGTGGGGGAGAACGTGGCCGACCGGACCCGCGCGGCCGGTCTGTCCACCGCCGTGGTGGAGAGCGAACTCGTCGGCGGCGAGTGCTCGTACTGGGCCTGCATGCCGAGCAAGGCGCTGCTCAGGCCGGTCATCGCGCAGGCCGACGCCCGCCGCCTGCCCGGCCTGGCCGAGTCGGTGCGCGGGCCACTGGACACGTCCGCCGTGCTCGCCCGCCGGGACGGTTTCGCCTCGCACTGGAAGGACGACGGCCAGGTGAGCTGGCTGGAGGGGGTCGGGGCCGACCTCTACCGGGGACAGGGGCGCCTCGCCGGGCCGCGCACGGTCACCGTGACCGCCTCGGACGGCACGGTCACCACCCTCATCGCCCGGCAGGCGGTCGTCGTCGCCACCGGCACCCGCGCGGCGCTTCCAGGGCTGCCCGGGCTCGCCGAGGCCGAGCCGTGGACCAGCCGCGAGGCCACCAGCGCCCGGCAAGCACCCGGCACTCTGATCGTCGTCGGCGGCGGAGTCGTCGCCACCGAGATGGCCACCGCCTGGCAGTCCCTCGGCTCCCGGGTCACCCTGCTGGTCCGGGGCGAGCGGCTGCTCGGCCGCATGGAGCCCTTCGCCGGGGAACTGGTCGCCAAGTCCCTCACCGAGGCGGGCGTCGACATCCGCACGCACACGTCCGTCGCGTCCGTCACGCGGGAGGACGGCAAGGTCGTGGCCGTCACCGACGGCGGCGAGCGCATCGAGGCCGACGAGATCCTCTTCGCCACCGGACGCGCCCCGCAGACCGACGACATCGGGCTCGACACCGTGGACCTGGAGCCGGGCACCTGGCTGGAGGTGGACGACACCCTGCGCCTGCCGGACTCCGAGTGGCTGTACGCGGTCGGCGACGTCAACGGGCGCGCCCTGCTCACCCATCAGGGGAAGTACCAGGCCCGGATCGCGGGCGCCGCCATCGCGGCCCGCGCGGCGGGGGTCCCGCTCCAGGACGAGCCCTGGGGCGCGCACGCGGCCACCGCCGACCACTACGCCGTGCCCCAGGTCGTCTTCACCGACCCCGAGGCCGCCGCCGTCGGCCTCACCCTCGCCGAGGCGGAGGACGCGGGCCACCGGGTCCGCGCCGTGGACGTGGACTTCGGCTCGGTCGCGGGCGCCTCCCTCTACGGCGACGACTACACCGGCCGCGCCCGCATGGTGGTCGACCTGGAGGAGGACATCCTGCGGGGCGTCACCTTCGTGGGTCCCGGCGCGGGTGAACTCGTGCACTCCGGGACGGTCGCCGTCGCCGGCCGGGTCCCGCTGGACCGGCTCTGGCACGTGGTCCCGCCGTTCCCGACGCTGGGCGAGGTGTGGCTGCGGCTGCTGGAGGCGTACCGCGACAACTGACCGGCTCCGTCAGGGGAGTTCAAAGCCCAGGACCTTCGCGGCGGTCCCGGGCGCGGGCTGGGCCCACAGCGCGGCGACCGCCTCGTTGGTGGACAGCGAGCGCAGTTCCGCGCGGTCCAGATAGAGGGTGCCGTTCAGGTGGTCCGTCTCGTGCTGCACGATCCGGGCGGGCCACCCGGACACCTCCTCGTCCAGCGCCCGGCCCCGCTCGTCCTGCCCGGTCAGCCACACCCGCGCGGCCCGGGCCACGACCGCCTGATAGCCGGGCACGCTCAGGCAGCCCTCGTAGAACGCGGCGAGCTGCGGACCGGCCGCGTCGTACGCCGGATTGACCAGCACCCGGAACGGCAGCGGCGCCCGGCCCCGGGCCGCCGCGACCTCCTCGGGCACCGTCGCCGGGTCCTCCACGACCGCGATCCGCAGCGGCACGCCCACCTGCGGGGCGGCGAGACCGACGCCGGGAGCGGCGTGCATGGTGACGCGCAGCGCCTCGACGAAACGCGCCAGGAGGGCGGGGGAGAGCTGGCCCTCGTACGGCTCGGCGGGGCGGCGCAGGACCGGATGGCCGGCCGCGACGATGGGCAACGGTCCTTCGGCGGCGAGGAGTTCCTCGACCCGCTCGGCCAGGGGCGCGTGATCGCTGGGGAGTGACATCGGGTCAGGATGCCACGGCGGCGCGGACGCCGGCCCGGCGTGGGCCGCAACGCCCGCGCCGGGCCGGGGAGACCGCGCCGCCGTCACCGCCGGGCCCCGCCGGTCACTCCTGCGGGAAGTCGCCCGCGAGCGCGGACGCGATCCGCAGGTGTGGCTCCGCCTCCGCGTTGCGGGACTGGCGCTGGAGCGTGCGGCCCAGCATCAGACGGGCGTAGTGCTCCACCGGGTCGCGCTCCACGATGGTCCGCAGCTCCGCCTCCGCGCGGCCGAGCTGCGCGGAGTGGTAGTAGGCGCGGGCCAGCAGCAGCCGGGGCGCGGTCTGCTCCGGCACCTCCTCGACCAGGCCGGTGAGGACCTGCGCGGCGCGCGCGTAGTCCTTGGCGTCGAAGAACATGCCCGCCCGCTCCCAGCGGTCGGCGAGGGTGCCGTGGTCGTAGTACGTGGTGTCCACTGATGACCTCCTTCGACGGGTGCAACCCACCGGGGTGGTTGAATATTCCACTACCCCGGTCATGGCCGTCACGCCGCCCGGCGCCCGCCGCCCCGCACCGGACGCGCCATCCCCAGCCGTACGTCCCGCACCGGCCGCGAGAAGCGCACGACGGGCTCGCCGAGCGGGGCGGGCAGGCCCGCCGCGGCCGTCAGGTTCTCCTCCAGCGCCTCGATCCTCGCGCTGCTCAGCGGCCACGGCTCGTGCTCCACCGGGCTCTCCCACAGCCGGCCCGCGCGGCGCGTGTACGCCCGCCAGCGGGAGACCAGCCAGTGGTCCCGCTCCGTCGGCTCGACCGGGGCGCCGGGCCGGACGGCCAGCCGGTAGAAGGCGTCGCCGGTCCAGCGCGAGCCGGTGTAGACGACGGTGTCCCCGCTCACGCACAGGCCCACGCTCGCCGGGGTGTACGGCGCCCCCATGGCACGCGCGGCCCACATGGCGGGGCAGCCCACGTCGACGGAGAACAGCCACAGCCCGTCCCGCCCGTCGCGGCGGCGGACATAGGTGCGCAGATTGGTCTGCGGGAAGTCCGGGAGCGCGGGCAGTGCCGAGGGCATCCCCGGGAGACGGGCGTCCGCCATGAGGAGCGAGACGAGTGACACCCAGGCGGTTCCGTCGTACCGGTCGACGGTCAACTCCTCGGGCAGCAGCGCCTGTATCGCCTCCGGGCGCACGGGCCAGTGGACGAACGTCAGCGTCCGCCATCGCGCCCGCAGGACGGGCAGCCGCACCCGCTCCTCCGCCTCGCGGGTCACCATGCCCGGCGAGTCCCCCGGGCGCGCGCCGGGGAAACCCGCTCATGAGGCGTCTTACCTTCGCCCGCTATGTTGAGCCGATCGTATGAAGAACGGCTGACGGGTCGGGGCGGGATGCAGCAGACGCAGGAACGGGTCCAGGAGACAGCCGCGCCACCGGGCTCCGCCGCACCGGTGCTGCTGCGCAACAAACCCCTTCTCTTCCTGGGCGCGGCTCTGCTGCCCGGCGCGCTGGTGTTCCTCGTCGGGCGGTGGGGCGACGCGCCGGCCGTGCAGGCGTGGCGGACCGTCGCGCTCGCCGTGGTCCTCCAGGCGACGCCGTTCATGCTGCTCGGCACCGCGCTGTCCGGCGCCATCAACGCCTTCGTCCCGGCCTCCGTCTTCACCCGGCTGCTCCCCAAACGGGCCGCCCTCGCGGTGCCGGTCGCCGGGGTCGCGGGCGTGGCGCTGCCCGGCTGCGAGTGCGCGTCGGTGCCGGTCGCCAACAGCCTGATCGGGCGCGGGGTCGAACCCGCCGCCGCGTTCGCCTTCCTGCTCTCCGCGCCGGCCGTCAACCCGGTCGTCCTGACCGCCACCGCCGTCGCCTTCCCCGGCCAGCCGGTCATGGTGGTGGCCCGGCTGGTGACCTCGCTCCTCGTCTCGGCCCTGATGGGCTGGCTGTGGCTGTGGCGGGGCAAGGCGGAGTGGCTGCGGCCCACCGCCCGGCACACCGGACACCACCACGGGCACAGCCGCTGGGCGGAGTTCCGCGCGGGCGTCCAGCACGACTTCCTGCACGCGGGCGGCTTCCTCGTCGTCGGCGCGCTCGCGGCGGCCACCTTCAACGTCGCCGTACCGCCCTCGCTGCTCGACGCGTTCACCGGCTCCGCGTGGCTGGCCGTGCCGTTCCTCGCCGGACTGGCCGTCCTGCTCGCGGTCTGCTCCGAGGCCGACGCCTTCGTGGCAGCCTCGCTCACCGGCTTCTCACCGGTCGCCCGGCTGACGTTCATGGTGGTCGGGCCCATGGTCGACCTGAAGCTCATCGCCCTTCAGGCGGGCACCTTCGGGCGGGCGTTCGCGGTCCGCTTCTCCAGTGCCACGGTCGTCGTGGCCGTCCTGTGCAGCGCGCTGATCGGGGGAGTCCTGCTGTGAAACGTCCCGTACAGGCGGCCCTGCTCCTGCTCAGCGGCCTCGGCCTGCTCCAGACCGCCCTGTTCTCCGACCTGTATCTGCGGTACGTCAAGGCGGGGATGAAACCCCTCCTGATCGCCTCCGGCGTCGTCCTGCTGATCCTCGGCGCGACGCAGGCGTGGACGGCGTACCGCAGCGCCCCGCGCGCGGGCGAACATCCGCCGCCGCGCGTCGCGTGGCTCCTCTTCCTGCCCGCCCTGAGCCTCCTCTTCTACGCCCCGCCCTCCCTCGGCGCCTACACCGCCGCCCGGGAGACCCCGCGCGCGACCGCCGCCGACGTCTCCGACGCGGCCTTCGACCCGCTCCCCGCGACCTCCCCGCTGCCCAGCACCCTCGGCGACTTCACCCACCGGGTGCGGCAGGACCGCACGAAGGCGATCGGCAAGCGCACGGTCCTGATGACCGGCTTCGCCACCCCCGCCGCCAAGGGCGCCGGCTGGGACCTGACCCGCCTCATCATCAACTGCTGCGCTGCCGACGCCCAGTCGGTCAAGGTCCGCATGTACGGCCGTCCTTCGCCGAAGCCCAACACCTGGGTCACCGTCACCGGCACCTGGCACCCCCACGGCCACCTCGGCACCTCCTCCGCCGAAGTCGCCCTGGACGTCCACACCTTGAAGAAGGTCCAGCGTCCGACCAACAGCTACATGGACGCCCTGCTCCCGGGCTGACCCCGCCCAAGGGGAACGCCCTTTCGTCACTTCACCCCTGCCGGTGAAGCCGTTTCCGTTCGCCCAGGAGCTGCTGCTTGACTGCCCGGCGACAGGGAGTATTCAGTCGCTAACCACCCAAGGTGCAGGAAACATGCAGAAGACGGAATCCCCGTACATCCGAACCGAGGACTTCGAGGCCGTGCTCCGCGAGGTCGTCGCGCCGCTCGCCGACGAGGTGGACCGCGCGGGGCGTTTCCCGGGCGAGGGCATCCGGGCGCTCGGGGAGGCCGGGCTGCTCGGGCTGCTCAGCTCGCGGGAGAGCGGCGGGGCGGGGGCGGGGCTGCGGGAGGCCGCCCAGGTGATCGAGCGCATCGCGGGCGCCTGCGGTTCGACCGCCATGGTGCTGCTCATGCACTACGCGGCCGTCACCGTTCTCGACCGGTACGCCCCCGAGGAGGTGCGCCGCGAGATCGCCGCCGGAAACCACCTGAGCAGCCTCGCCTTCTCCGAGCGCGGCTCGCGCAGCCACTTCTGGGCCCCCGTCGGCACCGCCACCCCCGAAGGCGCCGACACCGTCCTCCTGGACGCGCAGAAGTCCTGGATCACCTCGGCCGGAGAGGCCGACAGCTACGTCTGGTCCAGCAAACCGCTGGAGGCCGAGGGCGCGATGTCGCTCTGGCTGGTCCCCAGCGACAGCGGCGGACTCGACGTACGCGGCCCGTACGACGGGTTCGGGCTGCGCGGCAACGCCTCCAGCCCCGTCGCCGCCAAGTCCGTCGCCGTCCCCCGCACCGCCCTGCTCGGCACCGACGGCGAGGGCCTGGGCACCGCCCTCGAAGTGGTCCTGCCGTACTTCCTGGTGCTCAGCGCCGCCTTCTCGCTCGGCGTGACCGAGGCCCTGCTGAACCTCACCGCCACCCACCTGCGCGAGACCCGCCTCGTCCACCTGGACCAGACGCTCGCCGAACAGCCGATCGCCCGCAACCAGTACGCCGCCCTGCGGCTGCGCGCCGACGCGCTGCGCGCGATGCTGGAAGCGACCCTGACCGCCGTGGAGAACGGAAGCCCGGAGGCCACCCTGCGAGTCCTCCAGATCAAGGCCCTCGCCGCCGAGACCGCCGCCGAGGTGGCCGACGGCACCATGCGCCTGTGCGGAGGCGCCGCCTTCCGCCGCGAGACCGGTGTCGAACGCCGCTTCCGCGACGCGCTCGCCGCCCGCGTGATGGCCCCCACCACCGAGGCGCTGCACGACTTCTGCGGCCGCGCCGAGCTGGGCCTGCCGCTGTTCGAGGAGGCCTGATGACCGAGCTGCTCCTCGGCGCCGTCGCCTACGACCCCAAGGTCGTCACCATCTGGTCCGGCTTCCGGGACTGGCTGCGCGAGCAGGGCCTGCCCTTCGACTTCGTGCTCTACGCCCACTACGAACGCCAGGCACAGGACCTCGTCGACGGCCGCATCGACGCCGCCTGGCACTCCCCGCTGGCCTGGCTGCGCACCCGCCGCCTGGCCGACGCCCAGGACACCGGCGTACGCCCGCTCGTCATGCGCGACACCGACCGCGACCTGACCTCCGTCGTCGTGGTCCGCGCCGACAGCGCGATCCGCGAGCCCGCCGACCTCAAGGACAAGACCGTCGCCGTCGGCGCCGTCGACTCCCCGCAGTCCACCCTCATCCCGCTGCACCACCTGGCAGGCCTCGGCCTGGAGCCGGGCACCGACTTCGAGGTGCTGCGCCACGACACCGGGGTCGGGCTGCACGGCGACCACATCGGCGGCGAACGCGACGCGGCCCGCGCCCTGATGGCCGGGGAGGCGGACGCCGCCTGCGTGATCGACGCCAGCCACCTGCTGTTCGGCCAGGAGGGCACCCTCCCGCCCGGCGGCACCCGGATCCTCACCCAGACCGGGCCCTACGACCACTGCGTCCTGGCCGCCGGACCCTCCCTCGACCCCGAACTGGCCGACCGGTTCACGCAGTTGCTGCTCTCGATGTCGTACAGCGATCCCGAGGTGCGCCGCCTGCTCGACCTCGAAGGCCTCACCCAGTGGGTGCCCGCCCGGGAGACCGGGTTCGGGCAGCTCACCGCCGCCGTCGACGCAGGCGGTTTCTACGACCCGGGCGGCCGGATCACCGCCGCCGACTACCGGCCATGACCACCGGCACGGCCCCGGTCGACCTCGGCACCCTCGGCTTCGAGCAGGGCGCGCGGCTGCTGTTGACCCGCGTCCTGCGCCAGGTGCCGCCCGGCACCACCGTCGAGATCACCGGGACCGACCCGGCACTCGCGCTCCACCTCGCGGTCTGGTGCCGTCACGAGGGGCACGAGCTGGAGCGGGCCGACCCGCGCGAGACCCCGGTCGTCGCGCGGGTCCGCCCCGGGCCCGCCGCCACCGCCCGCCTCCACGGCGCCGAACGCGCGGGCGGCCCCGACAGCACCGGGATCGCCGACCGCGCGCCCCTGCACTGGGGCCTGGCCGCACGCGGCGCCCTGGTGGAGGCCGGCGGCCCCGAGATCCCCTTCGCGGTGGCCGACCGCGACATCGCCTGGACCGACCTCGCGCCCCGGCTCTACCGCCAGGCCACCGCCTCCCAGTGGGACCCCGAGACGGCGGTCGACTGGGACGCCGAGTTCGGGCTGCCCGACGAGATCGAGGACGCCGTCGTCCAGGTCATGACGTACCTCGTGGAGAACGAGCAGGCCGCCCTGGTCATCCCCGGACGCCTCCTCGCCCAGGTCCACCCGCACTTCCGCGAGGTGCTGCAACTGCTCGCCGTGCAGGCCGCCGACGAGGCCCGGCACGTGGAGGTCTTCACCCGGCGGGCCCTGCTCGGGGGCGGCGAGATGGGCACCTCCTCGGTCGGCGGCCGCGCCTCGCTGGCCACCCTGCTCACCGAACCCGACTTCTCCATCGCCTCCTTCCTGCTCTCCGTCCTCGGCGAGGGCAGCTTCCTCAACCTCCTGTCCTTCCTGGAACGCCACGCCCCCGACCCCGTCACCCGCCGCATCAGCCACCTGGTCCGCACCGACGAGGCCCGGCACGTCGCCTTCGGCGTCGGCCACCTCGAACACCGGGCCGGCGTCGACCCGCTGCTGCACGGACGGCTGCGCGCCGCCGTCGAGCGCCGGCACGACGCGCTGATCGGCACCGCCGGGCTCAACCAGGACGTGTTCGACTCCCTGGTGCTGCTCGCCGCCGGGTCCTGGGAGCCCGAGGACATCGCCCGGGGCTGGCAGGCGGTCCAGGAACTCCAGAAGGACATGGACGAGGGCCGCCGCCACCGGCTCTCCCGCCTCGGCTTCCCCGACGACGAGGCCGCCGCCCTGTCCGCGCTGCACACCCGCAACTTCATGTGAGGCCCCCGCCGTGAACGGACCGTACGCCGCCCCGCCCGCCCCGACCCGCGACGGCGCACGAGTCGTCTACCTCGACCACAACGCCACCACCCCCGTCGACCCCCGCGTGGTCGACGCCATGCTGCCGCTCCTCACCGGCGGCTTCGGCAACCCCTCCAGCGGCCACGCCTACGCCGCCGCACCCCGCCACGCGCTCGCCAGGGCCCGCCGCCAGGTCGCCGCGCTCGTCGGCGCCGGCCCGGCGGAGATCGTCTTCACCGGCTCCGGGTCCGAGGCCAACAACCTCGCCCTGCGCGGCGCCGTACTCGCCGCCCCCGAGGGCCGGCGACGGATCGTCACCCAGGTCACCGAGCACCCCTCCGTCCTCCAGACCTGCCAGGCCCTGCACCGCCTCGAAGGCGTCGAGGTCACGTATCTGCCCGTCGACGCGCGCGGCCTGGTCGACCCCGCCGACCTCGCCGCCGCGCTGGACGACCGCACCGCCGTCGTCTCCGTCATGGCCGCCAACAACGAGACCGGCACCCTCCAGCCCGTCGCCGACCTCGCCCGTCTCGCCCACGACCACGGTGCCCTCCTCCACTGCGACGCCGCCCAGGCCGCGGGCAAGGTCCCCCTGGACATCGGGGCGCTCGGCGCCGACCTCCTCACCGTCGTCGGCCACAAGATGTACGCCCCGAAGGGCATCGCCGCCCTCTGTGTCCGCCCCGGCGTCCGCCTGGAACCCGTGGTGTACGGCGGCGGCCAGGAGCGCGGGCTGCGCGCGGGCACCGAGAACGTCGCCCTCGCGGTCGCCCTCGGCACCGCCGCCGACCTCGCCGCCCGGGAACTCGCGGGGGGCGAGGCACGGCGCCTGGCGGAGCTGCGCGACCGGCTGCACCGGGCGCTGGAGCGGGCCCTGCCCGGCCGGGTGCGCCTCAACGGCTGCGAGCACCGGCTGCCCGGCACCCTCAACATCAGCGTCGAGGGCACCACCGGGCACGACCTGCTCGCCGCCGCCCCCGGACTCGCCGCCTCCACCGGGTCCGCCTGCCACAGCGGCACCCACACCCCCTCGCCCGTGCTCAGCGCCATGGGGTACGACGACACCCGCGCCCTCGGCGCCGTACGCCTCTCGCTCGGCCGCTGGACGAGCGCGGAGGACGTCGACCGGGCGGCCGCGATCCTGGCCGACGCCACCCACGCGCTCACCACGGCCCGGTCGGCAGCCCTCTGACCAGCGCGTTCACCAGAACTTGCGGGCCGCCCCCCAGCCGGTAGCGTCACATATGAGGCGATGCCCCTGTGCGTGAAGGAGTGGGCGGATGGTCGTCAAGCGGTTGCTGGACATGTGGCCGGTGTACCGGCAGATCACCGGAGCCGACTGGCTGGGCCGGGGCAAGGCCGTCCAGTCCAAGCGCTCCCGCACGCTCAAGCCGCGCGTCGAGGAGGCCGACCGGGTCGTGCACTCGGTCTGCCCCTACTGCGCGGTGGGCTGCGCGCAGAACGTCTTCGTGAAGGACGAGAAGGTCATCCAGATCGAGGGCAACCCGAACTCCCCGGTCAACCGGGGCCGCCTCTGCCCCAAGGGCTCCTGCAGCAAGCAGCTCGTCACCGGGCCGCAGCGCGAGAACTACGTGCTCTACCGGCCGCCGTACGGCACCGAGTGGGAGCGCATGGACCTGGACACGGCCATGGACAAGGTGGCCGACCGGGTCCTGGACGCCCGGCGCCGGGGCTGGCAGGACACCGACGAACAGGGCAGGGTGCTCCGCCGCACCCTGGGCTTCGCGGGGCTGGGCGGCGCGGCGCTGGACAACGAGGAGAACTACCTCATCAAGAAGTTGTTCACCGCCCTCGGCGCCATCCAGATCGAGAACCAGGCCCGTATTTGACACTCCGCCACCGTTCCCGGTCTGGGAACCTCGGTCGGTCGTGGCGGCGCAACCAACTACCCGGAGGACCTGACAAATTCCGACTGCATCATCCTGATGGGCTCCAACATGGCCGAGGCCCATCCGGTCGCCTTCCAGTGGGTCACCGAGGCCAAGGTGCGCGGCACGCGGATCATCCACATCGACCCGCGCTTCACCCGCACCAGCGCCCACGCCAACCAGCACGTGCGGATCAGGGTGGGCAGCGACATCGCCTTCCTCGGCGGAGTGGTCAACTACATCCTCTCCCACGACCTGCACTTCAAGGAGTACGTGCAGGCGTACACCAACGCCACGTTCATGGTGAGCGAGAACTTCCGGGACACCGAGGACCTGGACGGCCTCTTCAGCGGCTACGACCCCGAGACGGGCAGCTACGACAGCTCCAGCTGGGCGTACGAGACCGTCGAGAAGGGCGCCGACGGACGGCAGGGCAGCACCCTCATCTCCGCCACCCCCGCCCAGGCGAAGGGCGGCCACGAGGCACCCCCCGGTCAGCCCGGCACGATCGCGACCGACCCCACCATGACGCACCCGCGCTGCGTGCTCCAGATCCTCAAGCGGCACTACGCCCGGTACACCCCGGAGATGGTCGAGCGGGTCTGCGGCATCACCCGGCAGCAGTTCCTGGACGTCTGCCGCGCCTGGACCGAGAACTCGGGCCGCGAGAAGACCACCGCGCTCATCTACAGCGTGGGCTGGACCCAGCACACCGTCGGCGCCCAGTACATCCGGGCCGGTTCCATCGTCCAGATGCTGCTCGGCAACCTCGGACGCCCCGGCAGCGGCATCCTCGCCCTGCGCGGCCACGCCAGCATCCAGGGCTCCACGGACATCCCGACCCTGTACAACCTGCTGCCCGGCTACATGCCGATGCCCAACGTCACCCACCACACGCTGGAGAAGTTCGTGGAGGACGTGCGGCACGTCTACCGCAAGGGCTACTGGTGGAACGCCGACGCCTACATGGTCTCCCTGCTGAAGGAGTACTGGGGCGACGCGGCCACCGCGGAGAACGACTTCTGTTACGACTACCTGCCACGCATCGACGGCGACCACGGCACGTACCAGACGACCATGGACATGATCGCCGGCAAGGTCTACGGCTACTTCCTGATGGGGCAGAACCCCGCCGTCGGCTCGGCGAACGGACAGCTCCAGCGGCTCGGACTGGCCAATCTGGAGTGGCTGGTCGTCCGCGACCTCGCGATGATCGAGAGCGCGACCGTCTGGCGGGACTCCCCGGAGATCGAGCGCGGCGAGATCGTCACCGAGAAGTGCCCCACCGAGGTGTTCTTCTTCCCCGCCGCCTCCCACGTGGAGAAGTGCGGCACCTTCACCCAGACCCAGCGCATGATCCAGTGGCGTGACGTGGCCGTCGAACCCATCGACGACCGCCGCTCCGACCTGTGGTTCTTCTACCACCTCGGCCGGATCGTCCGGGAGAAGCTCCAGCACTCCACGGACGAGCGCGACCGCCCGGTCCTGGACATGGCCTGGGACTACGAGATGGAGGAGGGCGACGAGCCCTCGGCCGCGGACGTCCTGCGTCACATCAACGGCGTCGACCTCAAGACCGGCCGTACGCTGGACAGTTACGAGTACCTCAAGAACGACGGCTCCACGGCCTGCGGCTGCTGGATCTACACCGGCGTCTACGCGGACGACACCAACCTCGCCCGCCGGCGCAACTCCCGCTTCGAGCACCCGATCTCGGAGGGCGAGTGGGCCTTCGTCTGGCCGCTGAACCGGCGCATCCTCTACAACCGGGCCTCCGCCGACCCCGAGGGACGCCCGTGGAGCGCCCGCAAGGCCCTCGTCTGGTGGGACGCGGAGCAACAGGAGTGGATCGGCGGCGACAAGCCCGACTTCCAGCGGCACAAGCCGCCGGACTTCCGGCCCCCGCCGGGTTCGCACGGTCCGGAGGCACTCTCCGGCGACGACGCGTTCATCATGATGGGCGACGGCAAGGCGGCGCTCTACACGCCGACCGGCCTGGTGGACGGGCCGCTGCCCACCCACTACGAGCCGGAGGAGTCGCCCGTCCGCAACCCCCTGTACGGGCAGCAGTCCAACCCGACGCGGACCATCTACAAGAAGACCTTCAACCCCTACAACCCCTCGCCGCCCCAGCCGCACGAAGAGGTGTTCCCGTACGTGTTCACCGCGTCGCGGTACACCGAGCACCACACGGCCGGCGCGATGAGCCGCACCCTGCCCTACCTCTCGGAGCTGCAACCGGGTCTCACCGTCGAGGTGTCGCCTGAGCTGGCCGCCGAGCGGGGTCTGCACCACATGGGCTGGGCGCATGTGATCACCAGCCGTACCGCGGTGGAGGCCAAGGTGGTCGTCACCGACCGGCTGGCACCGCTGAGACTCGACGGCCGCACGGTGCACCAGATGTGGATGCCCATCCACTGGGGCAACCTCGGCATCACCACCGGTGACGTGACCAACGACCTGATCGGCGTCGTGCTCGACTCCAACGTGCTGATCCAGGAGAGCAAGGTCATGACCTGCGACATCCAGCCCGGCCGGCGGCCCCGTGGCCGCGAACTCCTGGCCTACGTCGAGGAGTACCGGCGCCGCGCCGGGGTCACCCTGGACACCGGCACCCACGAGCTGACGGTCGACTACCCCGAGGACGAGATGTCCCAGGGCGCGCCGGACGGCGAGCAGCCGGGCGGGGGCCGCACCGCCACCCCGGGCTACGGACCGGAGGATTCATGAGCACGGACATGGACCACACGGCCAAGGACCAGGCCGGAGGCACCGCCGGGCAGCCGGAGGAGGGCTGGGACAACAGCTTCTTCGGCCCGCTGGCCGACCCGGCCGGGGACGCCGGCTACCCCGACGACCACCCGCCGAGGATGGGGTTCTTCACCGACACCTCCATCTGTATCGGCTGCAAGGCCTGCGAGGTGGCCTGCAAGGAGTGGAACGCCGTCCCGGCCGACGGCTTCGAGCTGACCGGTATGTCGTACGACAACACCGGCTCGCTCGGCGCCAGCAGTTGGCGGCACGTCGCCTTCATCGAGCAGGACCTCCGACTCGGCGACCAGGACTCCGGTCTGGTCGGCCTGCCCACCGGACCCTCCGGCACCGAGACGGCCGCCGAGACCGTCGCGGGCGCGCTGCGCAAGGGCCACCGCGCGGGCGGCGAACTCGGCACCGAACCGGTCGACCTGGGCTTCCCCAGCTTCGACCTGCCCGGCGCCGGAAGCGGTGAGGAGACCCGGCAGGACTTCCGCTGGCTGATGTCCTCCGACGTGTGCAAACACTGCACCCACGCCGGCTGCCTGGACGTCTGCCCGACCGGCGCGCTCTTCCGCACCGAGTTCGGCACCGTCGTCGTCCAGCCCGACATCTGCAACGGCTGCGGCTACTGCGTCTCCGGCTGCCCCTACGGCGTCATCGACCGCCGCCCCGACGACGGCCGCGCCTGGAAGTGCACCCTGTGCTACGACCGGCTCAAGGGCGGCCTCGAACCCGCCTGCGCCAAGGCCTGCCCCACCGACTCCATCCAGTTCGGCGAGCTGGACGAGCTGCGCGAACGCGCCGACCAGCGGCTGGCCCAGCTCCAGGACGCGGGCGTGAAGTCCGCCCAGCTCTACGGCCGCGACCCCGAGGACGGCGTCGGCGGCGACGGCGCCTTCTTCCTGCTCCTGGACGAGCCCGAGGTCTACGGACTTCCCCCCGACCCGATCGTCACCACCCGGGACGTGGGCTCCATGTGGAAGCACGCCGGAGTGGCCGGCGCGCTCATGGTGGCCGCGACCGCCGCCGTGTTCTTCAAGGGAGGACGCCGATGACCGACGGCCATGGCGCACAGCCTGCCACCGGCAACGGCGGCCGCAAGCGGAGGAAGAAGCACGGCGGCGAGGAACCGATGGTCCCCGACGCCGACTTCAAGTCGTACTACGGCCGCCCCGTCCTCAAACCCCCGGTCTGGGAGTGGATGGTCCCCGCCTACCTCCTCACCGGCGGACTCTCGGCGGGCGCCACCCTGCTCTCCGTGGGCGCGGACCTCACCAACAGGCCCGCCCTGTGCCGCTCCTGCCGCATCGGCGGCTTCGGCGCGCTGCTCGCCTCCAGCTACCTCCTCATCGGCGACCTCGGCCGCCCCCTGCGCTTCCACCACATGATGCGCGTGGCCAAGCCGACCTCCCCGATGTCGATGGGCACCTGGATCCTCATGTCGTACGGCCCGGGCAGCTCCCTGGCCGGGATGGTCGAGTGCCTGCCGAAGTCCTGGCGCACCCACAGCCGCTACGGTCCGCTGCTGAAGTGGGTCGCCCGGCTCAGCGGCATGTCCGCCGCCGTGATCGCGCCCGCGCTCGCCTCGTACACGGCCGTCCTCCTCGCCGACACCGCCGTGCCCGCCTGGCACGGTGCCTACCGGGAGATGCCGTTCGTCTTCACCGGCTCCGCCGCCGCCAGCGCCGCGGGCCTCGCCCTCGCCACGACACCGATCGGGGAGGCGGGTCCCGCCCGCAAGCTGGCCGTCCTCGGCGCGGCGATCGAGATCACCGCCGCCCGCCTCATCGACCGCAAGCCGGACTTCGAGACCTCCACGTTCACCCACGGCGAGCCGCACCATCTGCGCCAGACCTCGGAGCGCCTCACCCTCGCCGGCACGCTCGTCGCCGTCACCCTCGCCCGGCGCAGCCGTATCGCCGCCGTGCTCGGCGGACTCGCCCTCGTCGCGGGCAGCGGCTTCCAGCGCTTCGGCACCTTCGAGGCGGGCGTGGAGTCCACCAAGGACCCCATCTACGTGGTGAAACCGCAGCGCGAACGCCTCGACGCCCGGCGCGCCGAACAGGAACGGCAGCGGCAGGAGGAAGAGGCGCGGACCCAGGGGGAGCAGGGCGGACGGTGACCCCCGGCCGGGGCGGCCCGTGAGGCGTCCCGGCCGGTGTGGCGCGGGTGCCCCGGGGCGCAGGCCGTCGTAGCGTGGCAGGTGCTTCAGCCACCCAGGCCGGAACGAGGGTGCCGATGGACCGCCGTCACGCCTCCGCCACGGACGCCGCCCCGCCCGTCGACGCACGGCGGCGGCTGCCCCGTACCGACGTCCTGCTGGCCGACCCCCGGCTCGACGCGGCCGCGACGCGCCTGGGACGCGACGTCGTCAAGGAGATCGTCGCCCGCGTCCAGGACCGGGCCCGCTCCGGCGAGGTGCCCGTCGCCGAGATCGCCGACCGCGCCGTGGCCGCCCTGCCCGCCACCGCCTCCGCGCTGCGCCCCGTCCTCAACGCCACCGGCGTCCTGCTCCACACCAACCTCGGCCGCGCCCCGCTCTCCGACGCCGCCCGCGACGCCGTCCAGGCCGCCGCCGGCACCACCGACGTCGAACTCGACCTCGCCACCGGCACCCGCTCCCGGCGCGGCCGCTCCGCGCTCGACGCCCTGCGGCGCGCCGTACCCGCCGCCGGGGACGCCCACGTCGTCAACAACGGCGCCGCCGCCCTCGTCCTGGCCGCGACCGCGCTGGCCCAGGGCCGCGAGATCGTCGTCAGCCGGGGCGAGATGGTCGAGATCGGCGACGGCTTCCGCCTGCCCGACCTGCTCGTCTCCACCGGCGCCCGGCTCCGCGAGGTCGGCACCACCAACCGCACCACCCGCGCCGACTACGAAGCCGCCATCGGCCCCGACACCGGCTTCATCCTCAAGATCCACCCCTCCAACTTCCGCGTCACCGGCTTCACCAGCGAAGCGTCCGTGAGTGAACTCGCCGGCCTCGGCGTCCCCGTGATCGCCGACATCGGCTCCGGACTGCTCACCCCCGAACCCGCCCTGCCCGACGAGCCCGACGCCACCACCTGGCTGCACGCCGGCGCCTCCCTGGTCACCGCCAGCGGCGACAAACTCCTCGGCGGCCCCCAGTGCGGACTGCTCCTCGGCGACGCCGACCTCGTACGACGCCTGGCCCGGCACCCCCTCGCCCGCGCCCTGCGCGTCGACAAACTCACCCTCGCCGCCCTGGAGGCGACCGTACGCGGACCCCTCCCCCCGACCGTCGCCGCACTGCGCGCCGACGTGGACGAGCTGCGCGAGCGCGCCCAGCGGCTCGCCGCGATGCTCCGCGCCGACGGCGTCGACAGCCGGGGCGTCGACAGCGAGGCCGTCGTCGGCGGCGGCGGCGCCCCCGGCGTCACCCTGCCCAGCGCCGCCGTCTCCCTGCCCGCCGACTACGCCGCCCGGCTGCGCCAGGCCGACCCCGCCGTCATGACCCGCGTCGAGAACGGCCGCTGCCTGCTCGACCTGCGCGCCGTACCCGAGGACGCCGACGCCCAACTCGCCGAAGCCGTACGGCAGTCCGGGCCCGCCGAGGACACCGTCACCACCGGAACGGGGAGCTGACCGTGTACGTCGTCGCCACCGCCGGACACGTCGACCACGGCAAGTCCGCCCTGCTGCGCGCCCTCACCGGCATGGAACCCGACCGCTGGGCCGAGGAACGCCGCCGGGGCATGACCCTCGACCTCGGCTTCGTCTGGACCCGGCTGCCCGGCGCGGGCGACCTCGCCTTCGTGGACGTACCCGGACACGAACGCCTCGTGGGCAACATGCTCGCCGGAGTCGGCCCCGTCCCCGCCGTCCTCTTCGTCGTCGCCGCCGACCAGGGCTGGCAGCCCCAGTCCGAGGAACACCTCGCCGTCCTCGACGCGCTCGGCGTACGGCACGGCCTGCTCGCCGTCTCCCGCAGCGACCTCGCGGACCCCGAGAAGACCCGCGCACAGGCCCTCGCCCGCATCGCCGAATCCTCCCTCGGCAAGGTCCCGAGCGTCGCCGTCAGCCCGGTCACCGGCCAGGGCCTCGACGACCTGCGCGCCGCCCTGGTCCGGCTGACCGGCGAACTGCCCGCCCCGGACCTCGGCGGCGACGTACGGCTGTGGGTGGACCGCGCCTTCACCGTGCGCGGCCACGGCACCGTCGTCACCGGCACCCTCGGCGCGGGCACCCTCCGCGTCGGAGACCGGCTCCAACTGGCCCGCAGTGGTGGACTGTTGCGGGTGCGCGGCCTGGAAAGCCTGAAGCAGACCCACCAGGAGACCGGCGCCGTCGCCCGCGTCGCCGTCAATCTCACCGGCCCCGGCGCCGGCACACTCCGCCGGGGCGACGCGCTCCTCACCCCGGACCGCTGGCTCACCAGCGACACGATCGACGTACGGCTGCGCGGCGACGACGCCCGCGACCTGCCCCGCGCACTCACCCTCCACGCGGGCTCGGCGGCCCTCCCCGTCACCGTCCGCCCCCTCGGCGAGGACACCGCACGGCTGCGCCTGGCCGCACCGCTCCCGCTGCGCGTCGGCGACGGCGCCCTGCTGCGCGACCCCGGCCGCCACCGCATCCCCGCCGGAGTCACCGTGCTCGACGTCCGCCCGCCCCGGCTCACCCGGCGCGGCGCGGCCGCCGCCCGCGACCTCGAACTGAGCACCACGCCAGGGCGTGCCGACGGCGCCGCCGAACTCCGCCGCCGGGGCCTGATCCGCCGCACCGACCTGCTCGCCATGGGCGTACCGGCCCCCGCCGAACCCGTCGCCGGGGACTGGCTCGTGGACCCCGACCACTGGGCCGCGCTGAAGACCCGCCTCGCCGAAGTGGTCGAGCAGCACGCCGCCCGCCACCCCCTGGAGCCCGGGCTGCCCCCGGAGGAGGCCCGTCACGCCCTCGGGCTCCCCGACCGCGCCCTGGTCGACGCCCTCCTCGCCCAGTCGCCCGGCCTGCGCCGAGGCGAGGGCCGGATCTACGGCGCCGAGGCCCGCCCGAGTCTCCCGCCGGAGGCGGCGGCAGCCGTCGCCCGGGTGCGCGAGGACCTCACCCGTGAGCCCTTCCACGCCCCGGACGCCGACCGGCTGCGCGCACTCGGCCTCACGCCCAAGCTGCTGGCGGCCGCCGAGGCGGCGGGCGCGCTGCTGCGGATCGACAAGGGACTCGTCCTGCTGCCGGGGGCCGATGAACGGGCCGCCGCCGTCCTCGCCCGCCTGGAGCAGCCGTTCACCGCGAGCCAGGCATGCCGGGCGCTGAACACGACGCGCCGGGTCGGCATCCCGCTCCTGGAGTATCTGGACCGGCACGGCCACACCGTGCGCGTGGAGGGCGCGCTGCGGCGGTGCCGGGGTGCGGGAGGGGGCGCGGAATGAGGGGGCGCGGGATGCTGCGACCGCTCCGACCGCTCCGACCGCTCCGACCGCTCCGACCGCTCCGACCGCTCCGGCCGCTCCGACCGCTTCGGCCGGGGGAGCGCGGGGACTGGCGGAGACGGACGGGAATCGAACCCGCCTGCCCGAGTTGCTCGGACACCTCGGTTTTGAAGACCGGGAGGGCCACCAGGCACCTTTACGTCTCCCCGCGCGCCGTCACAGGGCGGATGCCCCGGCCACGCGCACATCGAACCCCCGCCCCCGCCCCGAGTCAACACGCCACACGGCCCACCCCCGAGGACGCGGCATGAACGGCCCTCGGACGCCCCACCCGCAGACGTGAGCGAGGACTGAGACAGCCATGACAGACATCCGCACCACCTCCGAGCGCGACACCGTGCGGCTCACCCAGTACGCGCACGGCGGCGGCTGCGCCTGCAAGATCCCGCCGGGAGAGCTGGAGGACATCGTCGGCGGGCTCACACCCCCGGGCTCGGCCACGGACGACCTGCTCGTGGGCCTGGAGCACGGCGACGACGCGGCGGTGGTCCGGCTCCCGGGCGGGCTCGCCGCCGTCGCCACCGCCGACTTCTTCACCCCCGTCGTGGACGACCCCTACGACTGGGGCCGCATCGCCGCCGCCAACGCCCTCTCCGACGTCTACGCCATGGGCGGCACCCCGCTCGTCGCCGTCAACCTGCTCGGCTGGCCCCGCGACGTGCTCCCCTTCGACCTGGCGCGCGAGGTGCTGCGCGGCGGCATGGACATCGCCACGCAGGCGGGCTGCGCGGTCGGCGGGGGCCACAGCGTGGACGACCCCGAGCCCAAGTACGGCATGGCCGTGACCGGCGTCGTCGACCCGGACCGCCTGCTGCGCAACGACGCCGGAAGGGCCGGGGTACCACTGTCGCTGACCAAGCCGCTCGGCCTGGGCGTGCTCAACAACCGGCACAAGACGACCGGCGAGGTGTTCCCGCAGGCCGTGGAGACGATGGTCGAACTCAACCGCGACGCGGCGCGGGCCGCGCTGGACGCGGGCGCCGTCTGCGCCACCGACGTGACCGGCTTCGGCCTCCTCGGGCACCTCTACAAGATGGCCCGCGCCTCCGGGGTGACCGCCGTCATCGACTCCGCGGCCGTCCCCTACCTCGACGGCGCCGTGGAGGCCGCCCGCGAGGGGTACGTCAGCGGCGGCACGCGCCGCAACCTCGACTGGGTCGCGCCGTACACGGACTTCGGCGACAGCGACGAGGTGACCCGGCTGCTCCTGGCCGACGCCCAGACCTCCGGCGGGCTGCTCGTCGCGGGGGAGGTGCCGGGCGCGCCGGTGATCGGGGAACTGGTGGCGGAGGGGGCGTATCGGCTGGTGGTGCGCTGAGGCCTGGCTTGTGGGCGGGGTCTGCTGACCGGGGTATTGACGGGGCGGGGCCCTGAAGTCTTGAGGGTGGCCTTGCGAGCGGGCCCGTCCTCAGGCGTTGGCCAGGGACACCTCGGTCGACTTGATGAGCGCGATGACGCGCGTACCGGCCGCCAGACCGAGGTCGTCCACCGCGTCCCTGGTGATGGCGGCCGTCAGCTCGCCCGCCTCGACGGCGACCTTCACGGCCGCCATCGAGGGTCCCGCGGTCACCTCGCTGACCGTGCCGGGCAGCTGGTTGCGGATGGAGAGCCCCTCCACCTGGCCGGTGGCGAGCGCGACCTCGGTGGACTTCATCATGGCCCGCACGGCGGAGCCCTCGGTGAGCCCGAGATCCCGGACGGCGTCCTCGGTGATCGCCGCCGTGAGGTCGGGGCCGCTCTCGACCCGTACCTTCACCGTGGCCATCGCCTCCCCGTGCGCGATCTCGGTGACGGTGCCGGGGATCTGATTGCGAATGCTCAGGCTCATGACGTTTCTCCTGTGAATACGGGTGGCGTCCGTTCAACCTAAGCGCGATATGCCGGGGCGTTTTCCGCGTGCTCGCATTCGCTGCCTGTGCGGGCGCAGGAGCCCGGTAAATCAGAGGAGGGCTCCCCCGGTCGGCTCAGGGAGGCCCGAGCGCACTCCTGAGCGGCGAGTGGCGCATCTGCATGGGCGTGACGGCCTTGAAGCTTGCATGTGCGGCTCCTTGTGGCGGTCAACCTGGCATTTGCGTGCGCATGTAGTGCCCGTTCACTGTGTCGTGGGTCACTGTCGTGGGGGTCGTGGGGGTGAGGGAGGGGGCTGATCGGGTGAGTGTCGGGGGGCTCCTCGGGGTGGGGTGTGTGTCGTAGGGCACCCTCAAATCCCTTACTGAGCAGGCCAGTTGCCCGGACGGCGACACCATTTTGGCGCGCGGTCGGGCTCTGCCCGGTTAGTTGAAGTGCGTACATATAGGTAGCTCCTATCAAGCGGTCGAATTCCCTTCTTTGACGGCCTCGGGGGCCCGGGTGGAAGGTTGTTATCGACACGGAAACCGGAAAGGAATTCCGGAGCGAAATTCCGTGGTCTCACACAGGAGGAAATCGTGGCGAAGATTGTCTGTGTTCTGTACCCGGACCCGGTGACGGGTTTCCCGCCGAAGTACGCCCGTAACGACCTTCCGAAGATCGAGGGTTACCCGGGTGGTCAGACCCTTCCCTCCCCGAAGGCGATCGACTTCACCCCGGGCGAGCTGCTCGGCAGTGTCTCCGGTGAGCTGGGTCTGCGCCGGTTCCTCGAAGAGCGCGGCCACACCCTCGTCGTCACCTCGGACAAGGAGGGCCCGGACTCGGAGCTGGACCGTCACCTGCCCGACGCGGACGTGGTCATCTCGCAGCCGTTCTGGCCCGCCTACCTCACCCCGGAGCGGATCGCCAAGGCCCCCAAGCTGAAGCTGGCCCTCACTGCCGGTATCGGCTCGGACCACGTGGACCTGGACTCCGCGATCGCCCGTGGCATCACGGTCGCCGAGGTCACCTACTCCAACTCCATCAGCGTCGCCGAGCACGCGGTCATGATGGTCCTCTCCCTGGTCCGCAACTACCTCCCCTCCCACAAGTGGGCGGCCGAGGGCGGCTGGAACATCGCCGACTGCGTCTCGCACTCCTACGACCTGGAGGGCATGGACGTCGGTGTCATCGCCGCAGGGCGTATCGGTGTCGCGGTCCTGCGCCGTCTGAAGCCGTTCGATGTGAAGCTCCACTACACCGACAAGCGCCGGCTGCCCAAGGAGATCGAGGAGGAGCTGAACCTCACCTTCCACCCCACCGCGCAGGACCTCGCGAAGAACGTGGACGTGGTCTCCATCCACGCCCCGCTCCACCCCGAGACGCTGAACCTGTTCGACGAGAAGCTCCTGAACAGCATGCGCAAGGGCTCCTACATCGTGAACACCGCCCGCGCCCAGATCGTCGACCGCGACGCGGTCGTGCGTGCGCTGGAGTCGGGTCAGCTCGGCGGCTACGCCGGTGACGTGTGGTACCCGCAGCCCGCCCCGGCCGACCACCCCTGGCGGACCATGCCGTTCAACGGCATGACCCCCCACATCTCCGGCACCTCCCTGACCGCGCAGGCGCGTTACGCGGCCGGTACGCGGGAGATCCTGGAGAACTTCCTGGACGGCACCCCGATCCGCGACGAGTACCTGATCGTCGACGGCGGCAAGCTCGCCGGCACCGGCGCCGCCTCCTACACCGCGGGCGACAAGAAGAAGTAAGCCCCACTGGCTGTGACAGGGGCGGACGATACCGGTCTCGCCCGCCCCGGCCACGGTCCCGTCGTCCGGAGTCTCTCCGCCGCCGGTGTGGGCCGGTGTTACTCCGACGCGGACAGGACGGAATTTCCGTCGGCATAAGAGGTCGTTTTCTCCGGGGGTGAAAAACCGGAGGGGGCGACCTCTTGCCGTGTCATCAATCAATTTCCCGAAAGGCGCCGTCCAGCGCCGTCATAACCGTTGCCTATCGAGACGAGTGCCGCTCTCGACGGGCATCAGCACCGAGAGAGTCACCGTGCCCATTCCCCTTCAGCACGCCTTGGAAGAGCAGGCCGCCGCAGCGCGCACCAAGGTGTCCCAGCTCCGCAGCCCCGGCCGCTATCTGCTGCTCTCCGCACTCGCCGGAGCCTTCGTCGGCGTGGCCGGAGTGCTCCTCATCATGGTGACCGGGCCGCTCGGTGCGCAGCACTCCGCCTGGACCAAGCTCGTCCAGGGCGGCGTCTTCGGCATCGCGCTGATCCTCGTCGTCTTCGCCGGGTCGGAACTGTGCACCGGCAACGTGCTGACGATGACCCAGGGAGTGAGCAGGCGGCGCGTGTCGCTGCTCGGCGCCGTCGGCGTCATCGTCTTCTCCTTCATCGGCAACCTCATCGGCTCGATCGTCTTCGCCTGGCTCGTGCACAGCGCCGGTGTCCTGGACATGGCCGGCGTCCCCGGCAAGCCCGCCCCCGGCGCCACCCTGCTCACCGGCATGCTCACGACGAAGATCCACGAGAGCACCGAGGCCCTCTTCTTCCGTGGCGTCCTGTGCAACTTCCTGGTCTGCCTCGCCCTGTGGACGGCAGGCCGGACCCGCTCCGACGGCGCCAAGATCGCCCTCATCTTCTGGTGTCTGCTCGCCTTCATCGGCTCCGGCTTCGAGCACGTCGTCGCCAACATGACGTACTTCTCGCTCGGCCTCTTCCAGCACGTCCCCGGCGTCACGATCGGTGCCTTCGCCCGTGACCTGCTCTTCGTCGGCCTCGGCAACCTGGTGGGCGGCGCTGTCCTGGTCGGCATCGCGTACGGCGTGATCGCCCGCCCGGCCAAGGGAGTTGGCGCGCAGACCGACCCGCAGACCGGAGCGCTCGTCGCTCCGCAGGTGGCCGCTCAGGACGATGCGCAGGCCGGCGCTCAGGCAGCCGTGCCCGCCGAGGCCGCGAAGAGCTAGCGCCCCCGCCCGCCCTCGCCCCGTTCCCCGCCGCTCGCCCCACCCCAGAAAGGCCCTTCCCCATGCCCAGCACCGGCACCGGCACCGGCACCACCAAGCCGCCCCGGATCCTCATCGTCGGCGGTGGCTACGTCGGTCTGTACACCGCCCTGCGCCTGCTCAAGAAGCTGCGCAAGGGCGAGGCCTCCGTCACCGTGGTCGACCCGCGCCCGTACATGACGTACCTGCCCTTCCTCCCCGAGGCCGCCGGCGGCAACATCGCCGCCCGCAATCTCGTCGCCCCGCTGCGCCCGGCGCTGAAGGGTGCGGAGGTCGTCACCGGGCATGTCGTCGCCGTCGACCACCTGGCGCAGACCGCCACCGTCGTGCCCGCGGCGGGCGACGAGTACGAGCTGCCCTTCGACTACCTCGTGGTCGCCACCGGTTCCGTCTCGCGCACCTTCCCCGTCCCCGGTCTCGCGGAGCACGGCATCGGCCTGAAGACGGTCGAGGAGGCCGTCAGTCTGCGCGACCACGTGCTGTGGCAGCTCGACAAGGCCGACTCCACCACCGACCCGGAGGTCCGCCGCAAGGCGCTCACCTTCGTGTTCGTCGGCGGCGGCTTCGCGGGCGTGGAGGCCATCGGCGAGATCGAGGACATGGCCCGGGACGCGGCGGAGAACTACGGCAACATCAGCCGCGACGACATGCGCTTCATCATGGTCGAGGCCGCGCACCGCATCCTCCCCGAGATGGGCCCCGACCTCGGGGTGTGGACGATGCGGAAGCTGGAGGAGCGGGGCATCGAGGTCTACCTCGACACCTCCATGGAGTCCTGCCTCCACCAGCACGTGGTGCTGAAGAACGGCGTCGAGACCCCCGCCTCCACCATCGTCTGGACGGCCGGCGTCAAGCCCAGCCCGCTGCTCGCCGACTTCGGCCTGCCGCTCGGCCCGAAGGGTCACATCGACACCGCGCCCACCCTCCAGGTGCAGGGCATGGACCACGTCTGGGCCGCCGGCGACAACGCCCAGGTGCCGGACCTCGCGTCGGGCGAGGGCGCCTGGTGCCCGCCGAACGCGCAGCACGCCGTACGCCAGGCCCTCGTCCTCGGCGACAACGTCATCGCCCGGCTGCGCGACGACGAGCCGAGGGTGTACCGGCACAAGAACCTCGGGGCGGTGGCCAGTATCGGTCTGCACAAGGGCGTGGCCATCCTGTTCGGCAAGTACAAGCTCAAGGGCCGCCCCGCCTGGTGGTTCCACCGGCTGTACCACGGCAGCCGGGTGCCGACCATGAACCGCAAGCTGCGGGTCTTCCTCGACTGGACCCTGGCCGTCTTCCTGCGCCGCGAGACCGTCGGTCTGCCCGCGATGGCCCACCCGCGCGACGCGTTCGTGGACGCCTCCCTCCCGGAGCCGCTGCTGCGACGCGCCGACCGGGCCAACAGCCTGTCCTAGAAGGGAGGTTCAGTCCGCCCTGCGGACCGCGCGCAGCAGGAAGTGGTGCGGGGCGTCCTCGTAACAGGCCGGGTGCCAGCCCGTCGCGCGCAGGGCGGGGAGCAGATTGTCCTCGGTCAACGGGTCGTCGGGGGCGAGGGGACGGCCGTGGCGGGCGGCCCGTTCGGCGTGGCCGGAGGGGTGGAAGAGCAGCAGGACGCCGTCCGGGGCCGTCACCCGGGCCCATTCGCCGAGCGCCCGGCGCGGGTCGGGGAGATGGTTGAGCAGGCCCGCGCTGAAGACGCCGTCCACCGCCCCGGCCCCGACCGGGAGACGGCAGGCGTCGGCCAGGAGCAAGTGGCCCTGCCCGCCCCGGCCTTGGCGTGCGGCGGCCGTCAGCATCGCGGCCGTGAGGTCGATGCCGGCCACGACGCCCCCGGGGCCGACCTGGTCGCGCAGCGCGGGCGGCACCCGGCCGGTTCCGCAGCCCACGTCCAACACCCGTTGCCCGGACCGGAGTTCCATCCGGCGGGCGGCGGCCGCGTACCTGGGGCCGTTGTGGGTGAACCGCTCGTCCCAGCCCGCCGCCCGCCGGGTGAAGAAGGCGCGCGTGGTGGTCCGTTCGGCCCGGTCCGCGACGAGCGCGGCGAAGCGGCCGTACACACCGTCGGCGTGCGGGACGGGCGTGAACCGCAGCCCCCAGGCGGACGGGCCGATGTGGAGTACGCGTACGTCGTCCTCGTCGTGCGGGACGTGCGAGCGGTTCCCGGCGCCGCCGTCCGCCGCCAGGGCCAGCAGCCGTGCCCCCGTCCCGATGCCGAGCATCGGCACCTCGGCCTCCAAGGCGGCGCGCAGCAAAGCCAGTTGAGCCGCGCGGGCGCGGACGGACGGCGGGCCGTCCAGCACGACCAGGGCGACCATGCCGTCCACCGTGTCCGGCACCCGCTCGCCCGCCCAGACGCGGCAGACCCGTACCGGATGCCCGGTGGCGGCGAGAGCGGCGCCGATGGCGCAGGGGCTCTCCGCCGCCGTGTGCTCGACGATCTGGATCACGGCTCACCACCTCACGCACGACCCGCATCCCGCCGGACGGCGGGGCACACCAGGGGAACGGGTCTCCGAACCTCTCGTTTGCCAGCCTATTACGACCGCGAGGGTGGCGAATGCGAGGGGTGATACGACGCGACCGGCTGTGACGGCTAGCTTGTGCGCGTACACGCACAGGACATAGCCGACCTCTCTCCGTGAGGAGCGCCATGAACTTGAGCATGCGCAACCAGATCCCCGGCACCGTCACCGACATCGCGCACGGCGAGGTGATGGCGACCGTGCAGGTACGCCTCGACGGCGGTCAACGCCTCACGGCGGCGATCACCCTGGAGTCCGTCAAGGACCTCGGGCTGGCCGAGGGGTCCGCCGTGCGGGCCATGATGAAGTCCACCGAAGTGGCGCTCGCCACCGGCCGGGTGCAGGGGCTCTCCATCCGCAACCAGCTGCCCGGCACGGTCACCGGCCTGGCCGTCGGCGGCGCGATGGCCACCGTACGGGTCGCCGTCGACGGGGGCGAGGTGACGGCGGCGATCACCAGGGACGCGGTGCTCGACCTCGGGCTCACGGCCGGCTCGCCGGTCGTGGTGCTGATCAAGGCGACGGAGGTGGCGCTGGCCGCCGAGTGACGCCCGGCCGGGTGTGACGGGCCCCTCCGACCCCCCACCCCGTGCCCCGCTCCACGGGAGCACCTACGCTGCAGTGGTAGGCAGCTGTGCCCCGGGGCACGGGCGGAGAGGGGACAACCACGTGGCCGGCAACGGACAGGGCGCCCCCGCCGGCGTACCCGAGCGGATACCGCCCGGGCAGCGCCTCGTCCACGGCTGGCCCGTCTCGCACTACGGCTCCGTACCCCGCTTCCGCCCCCAGCGCTGGAACCTGCGCGTCTTCGGCGCCACCGCCTCCGGCGAGGAGCGGCAGTGGCTCTTCGACGACCTGACCGCGCTCCCGCACACCACCGTGGTGGCCGACCTGCACTGCGCCACCGGCCCCACCTCCACCGACCACGAGTGGTACGGCATCCCCGCGCGCGCCGTCCTCGACCTCGCCCCGCCCGCACCCGGGGTCAGTCATGTCATGGCCTGGGCGGAGTACGGCTACTCGGCCAACCTGCGGCTCTCCGACTTCGACACCCCCGACACCCTCCTGGCCACCCACCACAACGGCGAACCCCTCACCGCCGAACACGGCTTCCCGCTGCGCCTGGTCGTCCCCCACCTCTACGGCTACAAGAGCCCCAAGTGGCTGCGCGCCATCGACTACCTCACCGAGGACCGCCGGGGCTTCTGGGAGGAACGCGGCTACCACAACATCGGCGACCCCTGGCGGGAGCAGCGGTACTCCTGCCAGGAGGGGCCGGGGGACGGGCCGTGACGCCGGGGCCCGCTCGTCACCGGTGACGGGCCGGCCGGACGCGGGGGCGGCGGGCCGCGGTGACGGTGGCCGCTCCCGTCAGGAGGAAGGCCGCCGCCAGCAGGGTCTGAGTGCCCGCGTCCGTTCCCGTGGCGGCCAGTTCGCCACCGCCGCCGGCGGGCGCGGGAGTGTCCGTCGTCGGCACGGCCGGGGCCGGGGCCGTGGAGGTGTCCGACGGGGCCGGGGTGTCCGGGACGGTGCTGATGGTGGGGGTCGCGGCGGGGTCCGAGGCGGTCGGCGAGGGTTTCCGGGTGGTGGACGCGGTGGGGGAGGGCTTGGGGGACGGGGACCCGGGGGCCGACGGGGACGGCGAGGTCCCCGGGGTGAGGGACAGCGTGCCGAACGAGATCCCCGTCGAGCCGCCCAGCGCCTGCGTGGAGGCGCGGACGTCGGAGCCCTGCTGGCCGTCGGCGGCCACGTTGAAACCGCCGTCCTCGTTCTGCTGGCCGGCGAGGAAGGCACGCGCCTTGGCGATCTCCGCCTTGTAGGTGTCCGCGTCCAGACCGAGGCCCTGCACCGCCAGGCCCGCCGAGTTGGTGGAGTCGCCCGCCGCGCCGGGGAAACCGCCGTCCGCCTTCTGCTGCTTCGCGATCCAGGCCACGCCCTTCGCCACGGCGGCCGAGGCCGACTCGTCGTCGGGGAGGAGCGCGAGGGCCATCACCGCCATCGCGGTGGAGTCCACGTCCGAGTCACCGGTCGAGGGGATCAGGCTCGGCCAGGAGCCGTTGGCGTTCTGAAGCTTCTTCAAGTACGCGACCGGCGCGGCCGCGTTGGCGGTGTCGTCCGCCCTCAACTGGGCCATGACACCGAGGGACTGGGAGAACACCGAGGGCGCGTACGTGTAGGCGCCCGGTGCCGCGCAACTCGTGTCCGCCGTACTCGCCTCGGCGCACACGGCCTTGTCCAGCGCGGCGATCAGATCCTGGCCGCCGAACGCGCGCGGGTCCCTGCCCGCCACCTCCGCGAGCAGCGCCTCCTTGCCGATCGCACCGCCGCTCACGTACGAAGTGCCGATCCCTGTCCAGTCGTTGACCGTCCGCTCGGTGCCGTCGGTCTTCCGCTGGTCCAGGAAGTCCACGATCTTCGTGAAGGCGGCGTCGTTCTTCCGGGTCGCGGCCAGCGCGTACGCCCCGTCGATCGTCAGGCCGAAATCGGCGAACCCGCCGCCGAACGGCTCGTAGTAGTGGCCGTCCGTCAGCTGGGCCGGGGCGACCAGATAGGCGGTGCCCTTGTCCAGGTCGGGAGCCGCGGCCCGCACGGCGGGGGACTTGGCCAGGGGCGCGGCGGACGTGGAGGGAACCGCCGGGACCAGCGGGTCGGCGTGGGCCGGCAGCGCCGCCGTCCAGAGGGAGACACCGGCCGCCGACACCAGGAGGAACGCGGTGGCCGCGGCCGCCGTTCTCCCGCTGCCGCTCGGTCTTCCACTCGGAATTCGGTGCACGAGGCCCCCCTCGGTCGGCCGCGAGCGACGTGTGTGCGGAGACGGGGTCCGGACCGGGGCAACCCGGAGGGCCGCTCCACACCGCAGTCCTCGACGGTGTTGGATCGTGTGACGGTCCCAGCGCAGGTGATCCGGCTCGCCCGTCTCCCGACGGGCCCACGGTTGCGGGTCAGCGCCGGATTCTGACCGGCTTCCCCTGACCGCTGAAACGGAGAGCATCTCACCACGGCCGGGAGGTGTCGTCAACGCGTCACGCGCAGTGCCCGATTGGGCGAGGGAGCCGAGGCCGGCCGTCCCGGCTCCCGCCCGCCGCTCAGTGCGCCCGCACCGAATCCGGCGTGAACTTCGGCTTGCCCGTCGTCCCGTCGATGCTGGTCGAGCCGTAGACCCACGCCTCGACCTCGCCGGCCTTCGGCTTGTCGCTCATGGCGCCGAGCGGGCTGTACGTCCAGGTCGACTGGCCCGCCGGGGCGATCCAGTAGGACCAGTAGGCGGAGGCGGGCGGGGTGAGGACGCAGGCGTCCTGCGCCGGAGTCGGGTACTGGGTCCCGCTGTTGAAGGACGCGTTGCCGATCCGGCAGATGAAGGCGGGGCCGTCGTGCTGCGTACCGGCGGTGGTGAAGCCGCCGTTGTGCAGCAGGTTGTAGCCGGTGGTCGGGCTTGCGTCGCAGCCGCGCACCACCGAGCCGCCCCACGGCCCGAAGTCGACGGCGACGATCGCGCCCTTGGTCGGGGTGCAGCTCGACAGCGGATCGGCCGCCGCCGGGGCGGCCGCACCGGTCACGGCGGCTCCCGTCGCGGCCAGGGTGAGCGCGGCCGCCGCGAGCGCTCGCGGAACGGCGCGTCCGGCAGCGGTGCGTCTCGTGGCGGTGCGTCGCGCGGCGGTACGTCCGGTGGCGTTCTTCATGACAGCCCCTCCAACTCGGCCGTCCGCGACCGGGCGTGGGAGACGGGCGGCGCACGGGGGCAGCCCTGGTGCGGCCTTCCGGTCCACGCCGCAGTCCACGACGGCGCTTCGGTCCTGGCTCCAGCCCAGGTGCTCCGGCTCGCCCGTCCGCCGACGGACCTACGGTTGCGGGACAGCGCCGGACTCCGACCGGCTTCCCCTGAGTGCTGAAGTGAAAGCGCGTCATGCGACCACGTTCGCCCGCTCCGCGTCAATGGGTGCCCTCATCGCCGGGGAGCCGGCCGCTGTCCGCCCCGTCCTGTCCTTGACGACCCTTACGAATCGTGCTCAAATCCGCCTGAGAAGCAACAAGTTCCAGGGGAAGCCGGTCGAAAACCGGCGCTGACCCGCAACCGTGGGCCCACCGGGAGGTGGGCGAGCCGGAATGCCTGGAGCGAGATCAGAGAGCAACTGACGCCGTCGCGGACTGCGGTGTGGTGCCAACAGCTGTCGTACGCCCGGCACTTCGGCCCGGTACGGCAGCCTTGAGCCACGTTCCCGCCCGCGCCGGCCTCGACGCTACGAGGGGGACGGCGATGGGCACAGCGGCGCACGGAGACACCCGCGGACGAGGCAGACTCGCCGGGCTCCTCGCGGCCCTCGGCCTCACGGCTGCCCTGTTCACCACCACCGCCCCGCCCGCGAGCGCCGCCCCGCAGGCCATGGGCCGCTGCACCACCACCTCCGGCGTCGTCCTCGCCGTCGACTTCAGCCACTGGGGCGGCCCGGTCCTGCGCTCCTGCGGCACCACCCCCACCACCGGCTACGAGCTGCTGAACCAGGGCGGCTGGCAGACGGCCGGCACCGGACACGACGGGCCCGCCTTCATCTGCCGTATCGGCTACAGCGGTTACCAGGGCGGCAGGCAGTACCCCACCCCCGCCGACGACGACTGCGTCCTCACCCCGCCCGCCTCCGCCTACTGGTCCTACTGGCACGCCGACCCCGGCGCCGACGACTGGACCTACAGCCAGCTCGGCGCGATGCTCTACCGCCCCAAGCCCGGCAGCGTCGACCTGTGGATCTTCGGCGGCACGAACATCGAGGGCACCCAGGGCCGCCCCAGGATCACCCCCGACCAGCTGCGCGCCCACAACACCGCCCCGCAGGGCGACGCCGGCAAACCCGCCTCCACCGCGAAGGCACCCCCGCTGCCCCCGGACACCGACACCGGCCCGGCACCGCAGCGGCAGCCCGCCCAGCCCCACCGCACGGCGGCCGCCCCGCCGAAGCAGCCGGCGAAGAAGGCCGAGAGCAAGCCCACGGCCAAGCCCAAGCCCAAGCCTTCGAAGAGCGCGAGCGCCACGCCCTCGCCGACCGCCAGCCCCACCCCGGCCGTGTCGGTCAAGGCCGCGCCCACCACCCGTACGAAGGTCGTCGACGCGGCCCCCGCCGCCGACGCCGAACACGACTCCGGGTCGGTCCTTCCCGTCGCCGCAGCGGGCGGCCTGGTCGTCCTGATCGGCGGCGCGGCCGTGTTCGAGGCGCGCCGGCGCCGACGTACCGAGTGACCCCGATGGCCCGTACGACCCTCGCCGCGACGCCCGCCACCCCCACCGGCCCGGCCCCGGACCAGGGAGGACGGCGGCTGCCGCGCACCCTGCACCCCGTGGCCTGGTGGGTGTGGGCGCTGTCCCTCGCCACCGCCGTCAGCCGCACCAACAACCCGCTGCTGCTGTTCCTCGTGCTCGCCGTCCTCGGCTACGTCGTCACCGCGCGGCGCACCGAGGCGCCCTGGGCGCGCGGCTTCAAGTACTACCTGTATCTCGCGCTCACGGTCGTCGCGATCCGGGTGCTCTTCCGGGCCGTGTTCGCCACCGGCATCACCCCGCACGACCACTTCCTGTTCTCCCTGCCGCACATCCCCACCCCCGACTGGTACGCGGGCATCCAACTCGGCGGCCCCGTCTCGCTGGAGGCGCTGCTCTCGGCGGCCACCGACGGGCTGCGGCTCGCCTGCATGCTGTGCTGCATCGGCGCCGCCAACACCCTCGCCAACCCCAAACGCGCCCTGCGCGTACTGCCGGGCGCGCTCCACGAACTCGGGGTGGCCGTCACCGTCGCGATCAGCGTCGCCCCGCAGCTCGTCCAGAGCGTCCAACGCGTCTCCCGCGCCCGGAAGTTGCGCGCCGGACGGACCAAGGGCCTCAAGGCGCTGCGCGGCATCGCCGTACCCGTCCTGGAGGACGCCCTCGAACGCTCCCTGCGCCTGGCCGCCGCCATGGACTCCCGGGGCTACGGCCGCGCCGGCACCGCCACCCGCCGCTCCCGGCGGATCACCGGCGCGCTGATGCTGCTCGGCATGTGCGGCCTGTGCGCCGGGGCCTACGGGCTGCTCGACGCGAGCGCGCCCGCGTTCCTGGGCCTGCCCTCGATGGGTGCGGGAGCCGTGCTGTGCGTGGCGGGCCTCCGCCTCGGCGGCCGCCGGGTCACCCGCACCACCTACCGGCCCGACCCCTGGCGCCTGCCCGAATGGGCCGTCGCCGGCAGCGGCGTGCTGTCCGCCGTCCTCCTCTTCGCCAACCTCGGCTACGACCCCGCCCAGCTCAACCCCACCTACTATCCGCTGACGTGGCCGGGCCTCCCGCTCGTCCCCACCGCCGCCATCCTCCTCGCCGGTACGGCCGCCTTCGCCGCGCCCCCGCCCCACCCGCTCCGGAAGGCACCCTCCGCGTGATCACCTTCGACCAGGTCACCCTGCACTACGACGACATGCCCGAACCCGCCCTGCGGGACGTCGACCTCACCGTGGAGGAGGGCGAACTCTGCCTGGTCGTCGGGCACACGGGCGTCGGCAAGTCCACCCTGCTCGGCGCCGTCAACGGCCTCGTGCCGCACTTCACCGGCGGCACCCTGTACGGCCGCGTCACCGTGGACGGACGCGACACCGCCCACCATCCGCCCCGTGAACTGGCCGACGTGGTGGGAGTGGTGGGCCAGGACCCGCTGGACGGCTTCGTCACCGACACCGTCGAGGAAGAACTCGCCTACGCCATGGAACAGTTGGCGATCCCGCCCGCGACCATGCGCAAACGCGTCGAGGAGACGTTGGACCTCCTCGGCCTCGCGGACCTGCGCCACCGCGCCCTGCACGAACTCTCCGGCGGACAGCAACAGCGCGTCGCCATCGGCTCGGTGCTCACCGCGCACCCCCGCGTGCTCGTCCTGGACGAACCCACCTCCGCGCTCGACCCCACCGCCGCCGAGGAGGTCCTCGCCGCCGTCACCCGGCTCGTGCACGACCTCGGCGTCACCGTACTCATGGCCGAACACCGCCTCGAACGCGTCGTGCAGTACGCCGACCGCGTCATCCACCTCCCCGGCGACGGCCGCGCCCGCATCGGCACGCCCGCCGACATCCTGCGCACCTCCTCCATCGCACCGCCGATCGTCGAGCTGGGCAGACTCGCGGACTGGTCCCCGCTCCCGCTGTCCGTCCGCGACGCCCGCCGCGCGGCCGCGCCCCTGCGCGCCCGGCTCGCGGACGTGGTCCCGGACCCCGTCCGTACACCCCCGGCCACCACCCCGGCCACGCTGCTCACCGCGCGCGGCGTCACCGTCGCCTACCGGGGCGTACCCGCCGTCCGCGAGGCCGAACTCGACCTGCACGCCGGGCAGGTGACCGCGCTGATGGGCCGCAACGGCTCCGGGAAATCCTCCCTGCTCTGGGCCTTGCAGGGCTCGGGACCGCGCCGCTCCGGCACGGTGAGGGTCGAGCACGCGGGCACCTCGACCGATCCGCACACCGTGCCCTCCGCCCAGGCCCGGCGGCTGGTCGGCCTGGTCCCGCAGACCCCCGCCGACCTGCTCTACCTGGAGAGCGTCAAGCAGGAACTCGACCAGGCCGACACCGAGTCGGGCACCGGGACACGGGCCCGCGAGCTGCTCGACCGGCTCGCGCCCGGCATCGACGACGCCACCCACCCCCGCGACCTCTCCGAGGGACAGAAACTCGCCCTCGTCCTCGCCGTCCAGCTCTCCGCCGCACCCGAGATCGTCCTCCTGGACGAGCCGACCCGGGGCCTGGACTACCGGGCCAAGGAACAGCTCATCGCCATCGTGGACGCGCTCGCCGCCGAGGGCCGTACCGTCGTCATCTCCACCCACGACGTGGAGTTCGCCGCCCGCGCCGCCGACCGCGTGATCGTGATGGCCGAGGGAGACATCGTGGCCGACGGCCCCACCGCCGAAGTCATCGTCTCCTCCCCGGTGTTCGCCCCCCAGACGGCCAAGATCCTGGCACCCGCACCTTTCCTGACGGTCCATCAAGTACGCGCCGCCGTGGGGGAACCGGCATGACGCCGCACGCCATCCGGCTCACCCCGCGCGTCGGCGTGGTCATGGTCCTGGCCGCCTTCCTCGGAGTGGTCGCCTTCTTCTGGCCGTTCGTCGTCGCGCCCGGCACCTTCGGGTCCAGCTACGCGCCGCCGCTGATCTTCGGCGTCCTGCTGGTCCTGGTCCTGTGCGTGGTGCTCTCCGAGATCGCCGAGGGGGGCATCGACTCCAAGGCGCTCGCCATGCTCGGCGTCCTCTCCGCCGTCAACGCGGCCCTGCGCCCCCTCGGCGCCGGCACGGCGGGCATCGAGACGGTCTTCTTCGTACTGGTCCTGGCCGGACGCGTCTACGGCCCCGGCTTCGGCTTCACCCTCGGCTGCACCTCCCTGTTCGCCTCCGCGCTCATCACCGGGGGAGTCGGGCCCTGGATGCCGTACCAGATGTTCGGCTGCGCCTTCGTCGGCATGCTCGCCGGGTTCCTGCCGCGCGCGAGCGGCCGCCGCGAGGTGCTGATGCTCGCCGTCTACGGCTCGCTCTCCGGCTATCTCTTCGGCTTCCTCCTCAACCTCTCCTTCTGGCCCTTCTCCCTCGACCCCAACAGCTCGATCGCCTACCTCCCCGGCCTCCCCTTCACCCAGCAGTGGCACCGCTACATCGCCTTCGACCTCGCGACCTCCCTCGGCTGGGACACCGGCCGCGCCGTCACCAACTTCGTGTGCGTGCTGCTCGCGGGACCCGCCGTGCTCACCACGTTCCGCAGGGCCGCCCGGCGGGCGCGCTTCCGGGCGCCGGTACGCTTCGCCGCACCCGATCGTCCCCGACCGGCGCGGCCGGCGAACCGCGCCCACCGAACCCTGGAAGGAACCGACGAGATCATGCGAGGCACCCCGGCCCGTGGCCTGACGGAGGACAACGGATGAGCGGCGACGAGGAGCCCGTACTCCTGCGCACCGCCGGGCGCGCCGGCCACGTCGTACTCAACCGGCCCCGCGCGCTCAACGCGCTGAACCACACCATGGTCCGGCTCGTCGACGACGCGCTCACCGCGTGGGAGGACGACCCGGCCGTCGAGACCGTCGTCGTCACCGGCGCGGGGGAACGCGGGCTGTGCGCCGGGGGCGACATCCGCGCCGTCCACGACGACGCACGCGACGGCGACGGCACCGCCTCCGCCGCGTTCTGGCGCGACGAGTACCGCCTCAACGCCCGGATCGCCCGCTACCCGAAGCCGTACGTCGCCCTCATGGACGGCATCGTGATGGGCGGCGGCGTCGGGATCTCCGCGCACGGCAGCGTCCGGGTCGTCACCGAGCGGTCCCGGGTCGCGATGCCCGAGACCGGCATCGGGTTCGTCCCCGACGTCGGCGGCACCCACCTGCTCGCGCGGGCGCCCGGCGAACTGGGGACGTACCTCGCGCTCACGGGCCTCCCCGTCGGCGCGGGCGACGCCCTGCTGTGCGGACTGGCCGACCACTACCTGCCGTCCGGGTCGGTCCCGGCGTTCCTGGACGACCTCGCCGCACTGCCCGCCGAAGAGGCCGTCGCCCGGCACGTCCAGCCCTCTCCGGCAGGGGAGTTGGCGGGCCACCGGGAGTGGATCGACGCCTGCTTCGCCGCCGGCACGGTCGAGGAGATCCTGCGCCGGCTGCTCGCCCACGACGACCCGGCGGCCAAGGAGACGGCGCAGACGCTGCTCACCAGGTCACCGTCCGCGCTCAAGGCGACGCTGGCCTCGCTGCGCCGCGCCCGGCGGCTCGGCACCCTGGAAGCGGTGCTGGACCAGGAGTTCCGCGTCTCCTGCGCCCTTCTCACCCACCCCGACCTGGTGGAAGGGGTCCGCGCCCAGATCATCGACAAGGACCGCGACCCGCACTGGTCGCCGGCAACCCTGGCCGAGGTCACCGACGCCGACGTGGAACGCCTCTTCGCGCCGCTCGGTGAGCACGAGCTGGGGCTCAGCGACGCAGGGGCCGCCCCTGGACGTCCACCGGGACGCCGTTGACCACGAGGTGACGGTGCGGACCGGCGACGGTGACCTTCGCGGCCATCGCCGCCGCCAGGTCCAGGCGCTGCCAGCTGCCGCCGTCGCCCTCCTCGTCCAGGACATGGCCCGAGGGCAGCCCGGTGGCCGCCAGCACCGTGCGCCGCTGCGCGTCGGTCAGATGCGGGAACGAGGTCAGCAGCAGGTCCTCCGCGCCCGCCGGCACCCTGGCCGGCGCATCGCCCGCGCCGATGCGGGGGAAGCCGTAGGTCAGCCGCTGGTGGTAGACGCTCAGGGCGCGGGACGTGGGCAGATAGGGGCGCTGGCCGTCGACGCACCGCGCGAGCGTGTCGCCCGCCCCCGCCTCCCGGCACTTGCGCGTCAGCACCGTCTCCAGCTCCGCCTTCGCGTCCTTCAGCAGGGCGCGGAACTCGGGGTCGGACCAGCGCAGTTGAGCGGTGTTCTCGCCGACCATGCGGCCGCCCATGATGTCGGTCGGGTAGTGGAACGCCAGCAGAATCCGGTTGTCGGCGTAGTCCGCGGTGCGCGCGAGGATCTGCGGGGCCAGCCGTGGCAGCAGCGTGGCGAGCACGATCCCCTGCGCGTAGGCGTGACTGGTGTGACCGCTGGGGAAGGAGCCGTCCCCGGCGAGCCCGGCGTAACCGCCCGCCGAGTCCCACTGCTTGATCAGCCCGCCGTCGCCCGTGAAGCCCATGCGCACGAACGGCCGCTTGTACCGGTAGGTGTTCTTCGCCGTCTGGTACCAGTCCGCCGACGAGGTCGCCGTGTGCTCGACGCGACCGCTCAACAGCGCCTGCGTCTTGGGAAGTTCACCATTGCGCAGCGCCTGGGTGTACAGCCGTCCGACGGTGGCGCCGAGGCCGTCGGCCATCGTCCGGTACGGGCTGCCCGCGCCGTCGATCAGCGCCTCGCGCACCTGCGGATCGGTGGCATCCTCGGGCGCGTTGTTGATGTCGGCCACGACTTTGTCGTCGAGCGCGGTGAGCTGGTCGTAGGTGGTGCCGCTCGGCAGTACGGCGTTGGGGCCCATGACGGACGGGGTGTTCGCCGCCTCGGTGAAGGAGCGCAGCGCCCAGGTGAAGTAGTCGCCGCCGCCCGGCGGGACCGGCAGGGTGTCGGAGGCGTAGGAAGTGCCGAGCCGGGCGGCCTCGAAGGGCAGCGAGTCCGAGGTCTGGGCCAGCTCCGGCAGCGCGAAGTAGGCGTCCGAACTGGTGCCGTTGCACTGATGGACCTCCACCGCCACCGTGTTGACCCCGGCGACCAGGCCGGAGACCGGCACGGCGAAGCTCCGGCGGACCGGATCACCGGCACCGGAGGAGCCGCCGGGCGTCTGGTACTGGAGGTTCCGGGTGACGCCGTCGTCGTTCCAGCCCGCCACGCGGCGGCCGTTGACGTAGACGGTCGCCGTGTCGTCGAAGACCACCGACCCGACCAGACCGGTGAGCGTGTCCAGGGTGGCACGGCCGAGGGTGAACGACGTACGGAAGAAGTACGCCTCGATGTCGTCGCCCGAGCCGTCGTCCTTGCGCAGGGCGAGCTTCGTCGTCACCGGGAAGCCGCCGCCCAGGTCGGTGCCGTCGCCCTTGACCCCGAACGGCCCGGCGGCGCTCTTCCACGGCACGCCCGCCGTGGCGGCCCCGGTCCGGGTCCAGGCGGTACGGTCGGCGGCGCCCGCCGCCGGGTCGACACCCGCCGCGTCGAGATAACTCCAGGCGGCGGCGGACGTCACGGCCGCACGGCCGAGCCTGATGTCGTCCACCCACCCGGAGACGGTGGCACCGGCGGACGCCGCCGGGTCGTCGTAGTCGAGCAGCACCGCGCGCACGCGCGCACCGGCCAGGGACCCGAGGTCCACCGTCACCCGGTTCCAGACGCCGGGTGTGAGGCTCGTCCCGTGGGCCGCCGCGCCGAGCGGGCGGCCCGCACCGTCGCGCAGGGCGCGCAGCGCGGTCAGCCGGCGCACATGGCGGCCCCGCGCGTCGGTGTAGACGACGTCCACGGCGGCGTGGGCCGAGGCGGCGTCCGCCGGCCGGATCGCGTAGCCGAAGACCGCGCCCGGTCCGACCGGCACATCGAGCCCGGAACGCAGCACCACCCGGGAATGGGCGTGACCCCGGCCGAGGACCCGGCCCGCGTAGCGCAGGGCCGCGCTGCCCTCCGCCGCGCCCACCGACCGGGCGTCCTCGACGGACACGCCCAGCGGAGCGGCGGCGGCACCGGCGGAGCTGCGCAGCGTCCAGTCGGCCAGCTGGAACTTGGTGGCGTCACCCGCCGAACCGGCGCACCGCTCCGCGCAGTTGCCGGTGACCCGCAACTGGTAGTAGCGGTACGCGGCCGGGTGCCCGATGCCCTGGAACTCCGTCTGGCCACGGCCTTCGAAGCGCCGGTCCTCCTGGGTGTCGAGCACGGTCCACGACGGGTCGTCGGCGTCGTGCGCGGCCGCCACGCTGTTGCTGCCGAGCACGGTCCAGTCGGCGGGATCGCGCGGTGGCGCGTCGTTGCCGGAGGTCAGCGAGTAAGTGGTGACGGCGGCGGCCTTCTTGAGGGTGTACACGGCGGACACGGGATGGTCCACGGACGGTCTGCCGCTGCCCGCGGCGTACCACTTGGTGGAACCGTCGCCGTCGGCGAGACTCGCGACGTTCTCGGTCGGGCTGGCGCCGTTGGCGAAGCCGGAAGTGACGTCCTGGACCGTGGAGTTGACCTCCGCCGTCTCTCCGCGCACATGTGCGGCGGCGCCGTCGGCGGGGAAACCGGCCGGCCGCGCGGTGCCCGGCTCGAAGGACGTGGCCCAGTAACCGCCCACGTCCCTGCCGGTGTTGGTGCTCGCGGCCGTCGCGCCGGGGGTGGCGGCCTGGGCGTACGGGGTGACGAGCACGGTCATCAAGCCGGACGCGGCGAGCACCGCGATCCGTCGGCAGCCTGAGCGGAGCAGACGCACGTGGCGTTCCCTTCGTCGTAGAAACGGTGCGCGCGGGAGCGTTCGGGCGGGACCGGCGGTGAGCGTCCGGCCCGGGTGGGAGACAACGTTGTCAGGTGCGGTGGCGGCTTCCAGGGGACCGGAAGGTGGTGGGCATGTCAAGAGTGTGGGCGGTGAGCGCAAGTCGCGTGGCCCTGACCGGACGTGGAGCGGGCGGCGGAGACGATCACGGTCGTCTCCACCGCCCGGCTGCCCGGAAAGGGCAGGTCAAGTGGTGCCGGTCAGGGTGTGGTGGTCAGCGTGTGCCGGTCAGAGTCTGCCGGTCACGGCGCGGTCAGCTCGTCCCGCACCGTCCTGGCCGCGAGGACCAGGCTCTCCAGGGAGGCGCGGGTCTCGGGCCAGCCGCGGGTCTTCAGACCGCAGTCGGGGTTGACCCACAGCCGCTCGGCGGGGATGGCCTTCAGCCCCGCGCGCAGCAGACCGGCGGCCTCCTCGGTGCTGGGGACGCGCGGGGAGTGGATGTCGTAGACACCCGGTCCGGCCTCGCGCGGGTAGCCGTGGGCGGCGAGTTCGCGCGCGACCTGCATGTGCGAGCGGGCGGCCTCCAGGCTGATCACGTCGGCGTCGAGGTCGTCGATGGCCTGGACGACGTCCCCGAACTCGGCGTAGCACATGTGCGTGTGGATCTGGGTGTCCGGACGCACCCCGCTGGTCGTGAGCCGGAACGCCTCGGTCGCCCAGTCGAGGTAGGCGGGACGGTCGGCGGCGCGCAGCGGCAGCGTCTCGCGCAGCGCGGGTTCATCCACCTGGATGACGGAAGTGCCCGCCGCCTCAAGGTCGTTGACCTCGTCGCGCAGGGCCAGCGCCACCTGGCGGGCGGTCTCGCCCAGGGGCTGGTCGTCGCGGACGAAGGACCAGGCGAGCATCGTGACCGGACCGGTGAGCATCCCCTTGACGGGCCGGCCGGTCAGCGACTGGGCGTACGCCGTCCAGCGCACGGTCATCGGCTCGGGGCGCGAGATGTCGCCGGCGAGGATCGGCGGCCGGACGTAACGGGTGCCGTAGGACTGGACCCAGCCGTGCCGGGTGGCGAGGTAGCCGGTGAGCTGCTCGGCGAAGTACTGGACCATGTCGTTGCGTTCGGCCTCGCCGTGCACCAGGACGTCGATGCCCGCCTTCTCCTGGAAGGCGATCACCTCCTGGATCTCCGCCCTGATCCGGTCCTCGTACCCGGCCGTGTCGATCCGGCCCGCGTTCAAGTCCGCGCGTGCGGTGCGGAGTTCGGCGGTCTGCGGGAACGAGCCGATCGTGGTCGTCGGCAGCAGCGGCAGCCTGAGATGCGCGCGCTGCGCGGCCGTCCGCTCGGCGTAGGGCTGGGAGCGGCGGGCGTCCGCCTCGGTCACGGCGGCGGCGCGGGCCCGGACGGCGGGGTCGTGGGTGATGGGGGAGGTCGCCCGGGACGCCAAGTCGGCCCGGTTGGCGGCCAGTTCCGCCGAGATGGCACCGGTGCCACGGGTCAGTCCCTTGGCGAGGGTGACGACTTCCGCGGTCTTCTGCCGGGCGAAGGCCAGCCAGCGCAGGATCTGCGGGTCGATCTCCCGCTCGGCGGCCGCGTCGAGCGGCACATGCAGCAGGGAGCAGGAGGCGGAAACATCCACCCGGTCGGCCAGGCCGAGCAACGTCCCCAGAGTGGACAGGGACTTGGCGAGGTCGTTCACCCAGATGTTGCGGCCGTCCACGACTCCCGCGACCAGCCGCTTGCCGGGCAGCCCGCCCACGGCCGCGAGGTCCTCCAGGCTGCCCGCCCGGGTGAAGTCGAGGGCCAGTCCTTCGACCGGCGCCTTGGCGAGCACCGGCAGGGCCGCGCCGAGCCGGTCGAAGTACGAGGAGACCAGCAGCTTCGGCCGGTCGGTACGGGCGCCCAGCTCGCGGTACGCCCGCTCGACGGCGTTCAGCTCGGCCGGGGTGCGGTCCTGCACCAGGGCGGGCTCGTCCAGCTGCACCCACTCGGCGCCCGCCGCGCGCAGATCGGCCAGCACCTCGGCGTAGACCGGCAGCAGACGGTCCAGCAGGGTGAGCGGTTCGAAATCGGCCGGGGCGCCGGGCGCGGGCTTGGCCAGCAGCAGATAGGTGACGGGTCCGATCAGGACGGGACGGGCGGACAGGCCCAGGGCGAGAGCCTCCTTCAGCTCGCCCACCTGCTTGGCCGAGTTGGCGGTGAAGACGGTGTCCGGACCCAACTCCGGCACCAGATGGTGGTAGTTCGTGTCGAACCACTTCGTCATCTCCAGCGGCGCGACCTCCTGCGTGCCGCGCGCCATCGCGAAGTAGCCGTCCAGGGCGTCGGCTTCGACGGCGTCGCGGTGCCGCTCCGGGATCGCGCCCACCATGACGGTGGTGTCCAGGACGTGGTCGTAGTACGAGAAGTCGCCGGCCGGGACCTCGTCGATACCGGCGTCGGCGAGCTGCCGCCAGTTGCTCCGCCGGAGTCCGGCGGCCGTGTCCCTGAGGGCGCCCGCGGTGACGCGGCCCTTCCAGTAGCCCTCGACGGCCTTCTTCAGTTCCCGGTTCGGGCCCTGGCGGGGGTAGCCGTACACGGTGGACCGTGCTGCCGCGGCTGCGGACTTGGCTGTCACGGAGATCTCCTTCGCGAGATGAATCCCTGAGATCCCGGGAACACCGCGAACGCGCGAAGGGGTGACGGACCGCACGGCGGCTGCCGTTCGGTCGCCTACGCCGACCCGCCCACGAGGTCACCGGGATGTCCGCGCACGAGTGGTCGCGCGCGGGCAGTGGCAGGTCTTCGGACTCGCGGGCACGTCCCCCTCGTACCGGAGGACACCTACTGGCCGTCGCTTCCCAGGCCCGCTGCGGACCCAGTGCGTATGACGGCGGTCGTTCCCGCTCACCGCTGCGGGGCAGTCCCGGATTCCCACCGGGTTCCCTCTTGCGACGCCCCCGCCTGGCGGACGGGTCGAACCAGCTGCACGGGCCAGCCTAGGGGGCGGGGGCCGGGTTCGGGGGGTGACGTCCACCATTCGGATGGGCCCGCGGGGAGGTGCTACCGCCTCGGCGGCGGGAAGGCGTACAGCCCGAGGATCTCCGGCAGCGGCGCCACGCCCGGGCCCCCGGCCCGTACCCACTCGGTGATGTCCTCGGTCGCGGCGGGGTCGTTCACCAGGCCCAGCCAGACCGGTCGGCCCCCGGCCGCCCGCCCGGCGGCGGACGGCTGGACGACGATGACGTTGGCCCGCTCGCACACGTCGAGACACTCCGAGACCCGCACGGGCACCTCGGCACGCAGCCGCGCGGTCTGCGCCGCGTGGTCCACCCCGGGCACCTTGGCGGTGCCACAGCAGCAGTCCCGGCAGACCACGACCCGGCACGGCACGGGGTGCCCCGGGGCGCTCGCCACTTCGGCGGATGGCTCGGGCGGCCCGGCCGATGCCTCGGATACCTGGGCGGATCCCTCGGACACTCCGACCGGCGCCTCGGATACCTGGGCGGATCCCTCGGACACTCCGACCGGCACCTCGGATACCCGGGCGGATGGCTCGGGCACCCGGGCCGGTGCCTCGGGCAGCCCGACGGGCGCCTCTGGCACCTGGGTGGATGCCTCGGACACCCGGGCCGGCGCCTCGGGCAGCCCGGCCGGCGCCTCGGACACCCCGGCGGATGCCTCGGGCACCCCGGCCGATGCCTCGGACACGCGCGACCACCCCTCTCCCCGGCTGCTCCGATCATGATCGCAGAACCGGGGGGGCGTCCCCCAGGGCCTGTCTTCAGATTCCCGTCTGCCCCGCGAGTCCGGCCGGAGCCCCGGCGCCCCGCAGCAGCGTGTCCACGACGCGGGTGGCGAGCGCGTCCGTGTCGCCGCCTTCCGCGTTCTCCTTGGCCGCCTCGTGGATGAGGGCGTAGTAGACACGCCGGGTCCAGTCGAGGTCGATGCCGGGGCGGAGCACGCCCGCCTCCTGGGCGCGGCGGAGGAGCCGGGCGCAGGTGGCCCGGACCTCGCCGTAGACGCGGGCCGCCTCGGGGTGGGCGTCGTCGGCCGCGCGGTTCATGGCGAACGACCAGTCGGTCTTCACCCGGAGAACGTTGGCGGTGACCTGGCAGAGGGCGACGAGTGGCGGGGCGGCGTCCGGGCGGGCGGTGGCGACGGCGTCCGCGAACTGGCGGGCGGCCCAGCCGGTCAGCTCGTCGAGGAGCGCCTCACGGGTGGCGAACCGGCGATGGACCGTGGTCCGGGCGACGCCGGCGGCCCGGGCGGCTTGCTCCATGGTCGCCGCCGGGTTGGCGGCCAGGACGCGTTCGGCCGCTTCCAGGATCGTCCGCATGGTCCGTTCGGTGTCGGCCCGCAGGGGCCGATTCGTCCGCGGGGAGAGACGACATCGAGGAGCAGTGAGTGATGCAGCAGAGGAAGCTGGGCCGCACCGGCATATCGGTCGGTAAGTTCGCGCTGGGCACCCTGCGCCTGGGCGCGTGGGGGAACATGGATCACGACGACGCGGCCCGGCTCATTCACACGGCTCTGGACGCCGGGATCAGCCTCATCGACACCGCGGACCAGTACTCCGGCGGCGAGGCCGAGGAGATCGTGGGCAAGGCCGTCCGGGACCGCCGCGACGAGGTCGTGCTCGCGACGAAGGGGCACTTCCCGGTCCGTTACAAGGACGAGGACCCCAACCGGCAGGGAAACTCCCGCCGTTGGCTCACCAGGGCCGTCGACGACAGTCTGCGCCGCCTGGGAACCGACCGCATCGACCTCTACCAGGTCCATCGCCCGGACCCGAGCACGGACATCGACGAGACGCTCTCGGTCCTGTCCGACCTGGTGCGCGCGGGCAAGATCATGGCCATCGGGACCTCAAACTTCCCCGCCGAACAGCTGGTCGAGGCCCAGTGGACCGCCGACCGCCGCAACCACATCCCCTTCCGCACCGAGCAGCCCCCGTACTCCGTCCTCGTGCGCGGGATCGAGGCGGACGTGCTGTCCACCGCGCGGAAATACGGACTCGGCGTGCTGACCTGGAGTCCCCTCGACAGCGGCTGGCCGGCCGGGCGGTTCCGCCGTGGCGAGCCGATCGAGATGAACGGGTCCCGGCAGGCCATCCCCCACAAGTTCGACCTCGGCCTGCCGGGCGACCAGCGCAAGATCGACGCCGTCGAGCGCCTGTCGGCCGTGGCGGACGAGGCGGGAATCTCCCTGACACACCTGGCGCTCGCCTTCGCGTCGGCCCACCCGGGCGTCACCTCGGTGATCCTCGGTGCCCGCACGGTCGGGCAGCTCACCGACCAGCTCGCCGCCGCCGAGGTCCGGCTCGACGACGAACTCCTCGACCGCATCGACGAGATCGTCGCCCCCGGCGTCACGCTCAACCCCGCCGACATCGACTACAGGCGCCCGGCGCTGACCGACCCCGGACAGCGCCGCAGGCCCGCGTGACACTCGAAGGCGACGCCTAGCGGTGGGAGTGGGCGACGAACACGTCCGAGACCTCGTTGGTGTCGCCCGGCACCAGGTCGCCCGCGGTGGAGGTGAAGACGGCCGCGCCCCCGTTCCCCGTCACCGAGCCGGGCAGCGCGGTGGCGGACCCGGCCGGGGCGACGGTGCGCTGCCGGCCGGTGCGCAGGTCGCGCAGGACCAGGGAGCCGTCGTCGGTGAGCAGGACGTGCCGCAGCGAGGCGTCTCCCGAGGCGGCGGGGCCGTCGGCGATCCGGCGGACCTCGCCGGTGCGGAGGTCACGCAGGTAGGCGACCCACACCCCGTCCCCGAGATGGACGTTGAACAACACCCTGTGGCCGTCGGCGGAGAGCTGGACCAGATAGGCCTGGGTGCCGGTGTCGACACGTCGGGTCGTGCCGGTGTGGCGGTCCTTCACATAGATCTCACCGTCTTCGGCACCCGAGGTGAGACTGTACGCGAGGGTGCGGCCCTTCGCGTCGAGCGAGGCGCGGTTGATCATGGAGGAACGGTCCAGCTTGATGATCTGATCGTCCGCGCCGCTGGCCAGGTCGCGGACGTACAGCACGTTCGCGTACTCCAGGCCGCTCCGGTCGCCGAGCGTGTACGCGACACTGCGGCCGTCACCGCTGATCGCCGCCGTCTCACCCAGCTCGTACGAGCCGGCGTCGGCGGGCCACAGCAGCTGGGTCTCGCCGGTCACCCGGTCGTACACGTACGGCTTGGGATAGCGGTTGCTGTCGGAGTACGCGAGGCGGCGGCCGTCCGCGCTGAGCCCGGTGACCATGGTGTACACCAGGTTCTCCGGCACCTTGGTGAGCCTGCCGGTGCGCAGGTTCTTCAGGTACAGCAGCTTGTCGATACCGCCCGCGGGGTCGTTGCTCAGGAACGCCGCGTACCGTCCGTCGGCGCTGACGACCCCGCTCGCCGACGCCTTCGGCAGCTGGCTTCCGTCCGACCCCGTGCTGATCCGCTCGACTCTCGTCCCGGCAGAGTCGGCCGAGTGGGCGGGGGCCGCCACCGCGGTACCCGCCCCCGCGAGCACCAGCACGGCCACCAAGGACACACGCACAGCACTGGACATGCTTCCCCCCGAAACCCCCTGTGCCCCCGGCCCCTCACCGAGGACTCCTGGGGGATGGAACCGCACGCCCAAGTCGTGGGTCAACCGCACGATGTGCGTACAACCCGGGCGCTTGATCGGGTGTCCGCGCGCGGTGATTCCCGGCGGGTGCCGGAAAAGTCCGGTGGGGGCACGTGGGGTCGCTCCACATGGGGCTGTTCCACACGGGGTCGCTCCACATGGGGCTGTTCCACATAGGGCCGCCCCACATGGGGTGACTACACATGTGGTCACCCCACATGTTCTCGCCGCACACCCCCGAGTCGCCGGGCGCGAACCGCGGCCGCGCGTCACCATGGTCTGGACGACGGCGCGGCCGCACGCCCCGCCGCGCAGTGGAGTGCCGGAGGACTCGGAGGACACCGTGGCCGTTCATCCCGATCACAGACCCCGGATCGTCGTGGGCGTGGACGGCTCGGAGTCGTCCACGCGGGCGCTGCGCTGGGCCCTGCGGCAGGCGGAGGCGACGGGCGGCACGCTGGAGGCGGTGACCGCCTGGGAGTTCCCGCAGATGTACGGCTCGCTCGGCTGGATGCCGCCCACCGGCGCGGAGGCCGACTTCGAACGGGTGGCGGCCCGGATCGTCGCCGAGGCACTGGAGGAGGCGGCCGGGCCGGAGCCCCGGGTGGAGATCCACACCAAGGTCGCCTACGGCCCCCCGGCCGGGGTCTTGCTCGCCGCCGCCGATGGCGCCTCCCTCCTGGTCGTCGGCAACCGCGGCCACGGCGGCTTCGCCGGCGCCCTCCTCGGCTCGGTCAGCCAGCACTGCGTCCAGCACGCCCCGTGCCCGGTGGTCATCGTCCGGCCCACCACCGAGGTGCCCGAGGCGCCGGACGGGACCGGCGCGTCCGCCGGCCGGAGCTGAACGGCCGCTCCCCGTCAGTCCTCCGCCACCTCCAGCACGCACGTGTCCCCGGGAGTGATCGTCACCTCTTGATCCGCGAGCACCACGCGGATCGGTGACTGGTCCGACCTCGGTACGGCTATCTCCAGCCGGCCGGGGCTGCGGTGGAGGGTGATGCCCCAGTGGCCGCGGTAGTGCAGGGAGAAGCTGTAGGCGGAGAGGGCGGGGAGCGGGACGGGGTCGAGCCGGAGGGCGTCCTCGCGGGTTTCGAGGCCGGTCAGGCCGCGCTGGACGAGGGCCAGGGTGCCGGCCATGGCGCCGAGGTGGATGCCCTCACCGGTCGTACCGCCCTGGATGTCGGCGATGTCCGCCTCCAGCGCGTCGCGGACGTACCGCCAGGCGTCGGCGCGGCGGGCGCGGGCCAGGACCAGGCCGTGGACGAGCTCGCTGAGGGTGGAACCGTGGCTGGTGCGGGCCAGGTAGTAGTCGACGGTGCGGTGCCAGAGGCCGTCGTCCAGGTCATGGCCGAGGCGCCGGAAGAGGGCGCGCAGTTCGGCGGGGGAGAAGAGGTGGCCGAGCATGAGGACGTCGGCCTGTTTGGACGCCTTGTAGCGGTTGACCGTGTCGCCCTCGGCCTCCAGGATGCGGTCGAGCCGGCGGATGGAGCCGTAGCGCTCGCGGTAACCGTCCCAGTCCAGCTCGGCGAGGCCGTCGTAGCCCGCGAACTGGCTGATCACGCCCGCGTGGAACGGTATGTGCAGCCGGCGGGAGATCTCGTCCCACCGGGGCGGCTCGGCGGCGTCCAGGCGGACCCGTTCGAAGAGTTCGCCGCGGCGCCAGGCGGGCAGATGGCGCAGGACGTGGAGGGTGCGGGCGAGGACCCAGGCGGCGGTCACGTTGGTGTACGTGTTGTCGTCCAGCCCCGGCCGCTCCGCGTCCGGATAGGCGTCGTGGTACTCGTCGGGGCCCACGACCCCGCGCAGACGGTACGCCCCCACGTCCGCGTCGTACTCCGCGCGGTCCGCCCAGAAGCGGGCGATCTGGAGCAGCATCTCCGCGCCCTTGGTGTGCAGGTACTCCGTGTCGCCGGTGGCCTCGCAGTAGTCGACCACGTTGTAGGCGATGGCCGAGCCCACGTGGTGCTGGAGGCGGGAGTGGTCCGGGAGCCAGCGCCCGGAGCGGGGGTTGAGGTGCCACCGCTGGGTCTCCTCGCGGCCGTCGCTGCCGCTCTGCCAGGGGTACATCGCCCCCGCGTGCCCTGCGTCGGCGGCCTCGCGGCAGGCGCGGGGGAGGCGCCGGTGGCGGTAGTCGAGGAGAGCCCGGGAGACGTCGGGGAAGTGCAGGGTCAGATAGGGCAGCACGAAGAGTTCGTCCCAGAAGACGTGGCCGCGGTACGCCTCGCCGTGCAGCCCCCGGGCGGGTACGCCCACGTCCAGGTCGGCGGTGTGCGGCGACAGCGTCTGGAGCACATGGAAGAGGTGCAGGCGCAGGATGCGGCCCGCCTCGCCCGGGACCTGGATGTCCGCGCGCCGCCAGAGCCGTTCCCACGCGGCCGTGTGCGACTCCAGGAGCGCGGGGAAGGGCGCGGCCGTGGTCGCCCGGTCCAGCGCCGCGCCCAGCGGATCGCTGATCGCGGCGTCCCGGGAGGTGTGGAGCGCGACCGTCTTGTCCACGGTGACGGGCCGTCCGGCCGTGACCGGGACGACCAGGCGGTGCACGGCACGGCGGCGGCCCGGACGCAGCTCCGACGACACCGGGGCGCGGGCCGCGTCGACGGTGGTACGGGCGGCCAGGGCGACGGCGACGCCGGACGCGCTCGTACGGCAGTGGAGCCAGACCGTGTCCGGTTCCCGGGCGCCGGTGTGTACGTGGGCCACATGGTGGCGGTCGAGGGTGCCGTAGCGGTGCACATTGCCGTTGACCACCTCGCCGTCGAGGCAGCTCTCGATCTCGATCTCGCCGGACCAGCCTTCGGAGGTGAATACCGTCTGCAGGGCGGCTGTATGGGGGTCGTCCATGTGGACGAGACGGGTCTGCTCGACTTTCAGCATGGGGGCCGCAGCCATGTGCGCCGCACCCATGTGGGCCGCACCTGTGTGGGCCACACCCATGTGGAGTGGGGCCGTGTGCGCCGCACCTGTGTGGTCGGCACCCATGTGGGCCGCCCCCATGTGGTGGGTGAACGTCCTGGTGAGCGTGGCACGGCGCAGGTCCAGGACATGCCTGTGGTCCGCCACCGTGTGGGGACCAGGGGCGAACCACGGCCCCCACGTCTCACCCGCCCGGCGCAGCCGGAATCTCAGGAGCAGCCAGTTCGGCAGATTGACCATGTCCTCGTTGACCACATGGCGCCCCGCCACAGTCGATTCCAGGCGGTTGTAGCAGCCGGCCACATAGGTGCCCGGGTAGTGCACACCATCGGCCCGGCACTCGGGCAGCGCGCCACGTGTGGCGAAGTACCCGTTCCCCAGCGTGCACAGGGACTCGCGCAGCTGCTCGGCGGCGGGGTCGTACCCCGTCCACTCCCATGTCCATTCCGACATCCGGCGGGCACCTTCCCTGGCGTCCGGTCCCCGAGGCGTGGGTTCGCCTGATCGCCGCCCTCTCCTCAGAATGGTGCCTGTATCCAACCTGCCACGCGGGCCACACCGCCGCACGGGCGGCAGACCCGCTTCCGCGAGGCCGGCGGAACGCATCCGGGAGGCACCATGCACCACCGAACGGTCGAGGAGCTCATGAGCCGGGACGTCGTCCGGGCCCGCCGCGACACGCCGTTCAAGGAACTCGTGCGGCTCCTGACGGAGAACGACGTCACCGCCCTGCCCGTGGTCGACGAGCTGGACCGGCCCGTGGGCGTGGTGTCCGAGGCCGACCTGCTGCGCAAGAGCGCGGACCGGGCCGACCCGTCCGGCCACATGCCCCCGCCGCACCTGGAGGCGTGGGAGCGGGCCAAGGCCGAGGGCGCCCTCGCGGAGGAGCTGATGTCGGCCCCCGCCGTGTGCGCGCGCCCCGAGTGGAACGTGGTCGAGGCCGCCCGGCTCATGGAGGCGCGGAACGTCAAACGGCTGCCCGTGGTGGACGAGGCCGGCCGGCTCGTGGGCATCGTCAGCCGCGCCGACCTGCTGCGGGTCTTCCTGCGCCGCGACGACGCCATCCGCGAGGAGATCACCGCCGATGTGCTGGGACGCACCCTCGGCTTCGACCCGAGGGACGTGACGGCCGAGGTGCACGAGGGGCGCGTCGTCCTCCTCGGCACCGTCGAGGACGCCGGCCTGATCCCTGTCGTGGAACAGCTCTGCCGCGGGGTCGACGGCGTCGTGGCGGTCGACTCCCGGCTCACCGGCGGCGCGGGAGGCGCGCGGCGCTCTCCTGAGGCGTACTGAAGGGGCCGCACCCCCAGCCGCGCCCCCGCACGGCCCGTACACCCCACACACCCCACACGAAAGCACGCCCACACGAAAGGCGGTGGCCGGCATGACCCTCCCCCTCGTGGTGGGAGTCGACGGCTCGGACTCGTCCCTGGCCGCCGTCGACTGGGCCGTGGACGAGGCCGCGCGCCACGGTCTCCCGCTGAAACTCCTCTACGGCTCTCTCTGGGAACGCTACGAGGGCGGACTGCCCGCACCGGGCGGGGACAGCCCCTCCGAACAGGCGCCGGCCGAGCACATCGTCGCCTCCGCCGCCGAGCGCGCCCGGCGCCGCGACCCCGACGTGAAGGTCACCACCGAGATCGTGCCGCAGGAGGGCGCGGACGCGCTGGTGCGGGCGGGCGACGACGCCTTCGCGGTGGTGACGGGGGCGCGCGGCCGGGGCCCGCTCACGGCCATGCTCCTCGGCTCCGTCGGCCTCGCGGTGGCGGGCCGGGCGTCCTGCCCGGTGATCGTGGTCCGGGGCGACCGCGCGGGCCTCGCGGGCGAACACGAACGGATCCTCCTCGGCCTCGGCGGGGCCGACACCGGCACGCGGGCCCTGGAGTTCGCGTACCGGGAGGCGCAGACGCGCGGCTGCGGCCTGGACGTCGTACGAGCCTGGCGGCGGCCCGTCCACGACAGGTCGGGCGCCGGGTACGAGGAGCGGGCCGCCGCGCTGCTCGCCGCCTCCGTGGAGGCGCCGTCCGCCGGGTTCCCGCGCGTGCGCACGTACCCGGCCGTGGTCGAGGGGCCCGCCGCGAAGGTGCTGGTGGACCGGTCGGCCGCCGCCGACCTGGTGATCGTCGGGGCGCGGCACCGTACGGAGCGGTTCGGGCTCCAGCTCGGCCGGGTCGGGCACGCCCTGCTGCACCACGCCGCGTGCCCGGTCGTGGTCGTACCGGAGCGGCCGTAGCCTCACACGATGTCGAGCACGTCCTCCACCGGACGCCGGGGGCTCGCGGCGCCCTGCGGCCCGTAGCCGATGCGGAGCACCATCTGCACCTGGGGCATGGCGGAGAGCGGGTCGCGGGTCGCCCAGCGCAGTTCCGGCCACTCCAGGGGCTGGGAGGTGACCGAGGCGACCAGGCCGTCGGCGGTGACGCGCAGCAGGACCCGTTCCAGGGCCTGTCCGGCGCGGAGCCAGTCGGCGGGGCCGTCGTGGGCCGTGCCGAGCAGCGCGATGTTCGGGCGCTCCTCGAACGACGCCCAGGGGCGGTCCGGCATCGGGCGGCCCACGGCGAAGTCGCGGATCGAGGACGTGGCGCGGCGCGGGCGCGGGCCGAAGGCCTCGGCGGGGATGCCGTCGGGCGCGTCCCCCGGGTCCGTGTGCGCCCACCGGGCCATCTCCTCGCGCGCGCCGGCGTCCATCAACTCCCGTTCCTCCGCGTCCCGTACGAGATCCAGCACCGAGCGCACATGCCAGATGCCGGGGAACAGCAGCTGCGCCTCCTCCGCGCGGGCCGCCTCGTACAGGCCCTCCCGTATGGCGGCCGGGATCTCCTGGTCGCGGTAGGGCAGCCGGCTGGAGTGCCGGCGGCGGATCTCGGGGTGCAGCGCGGCCAGCGCCGGGTCGGGGGGTCCGGTGCCGCGCAGGCGCACCTCGGCGAGCAGGTCCGGGTCGGACGGGTCCGGGAGCAGCCGGACCTCCGGGGCCAGCCCGGCAGCGGCGGCGGCGACGCGGAGGTTGAACAGGGCGGCGCCGCAGCCCACGTGCAGTCCCCGGTTGTCCGGATCGCCGTGCGGCAGGACGCGTTCGGGGTCGGCGTACAGGCGCAGCACGCCGGGTCCGCGCAGATGGCGGAACCGCCAGGGCTGCGCGTTGTGCAGCGACGGGGCCGCCGTGGCGTCCGCCACGAGTGCGGTGACGGTCCGCTCGTCGACGGTTTCCTCGGACACGGTGACCTTCCCTTCCACGGGCGCCGGCGTACGGTCCGCTGTGCGCGCCGGCGCCCGGTGCGTGCTTCAGGCCGCCGCGGCCGGTACGGCGATGACCGGGCAGCGCGCGTGACGCAGTACGCCCTGGCTGACCGATCCCAGCAGCGCGCCCGCGACGCTGCCGTGCCCCCGGGTGCCCACGACCAGGGCCAGCGCGTGCGCGGCGGCCTCCGTGAGCACCTTGACGGGTTCCCCTACGACCAGTTCGTGGCGCAGCACCACATCGGGGTACTGGGCGCCGCGCCCGGCCACGATCTCGGAGAGCAGACGGCGGCACTCCTGCCGCGACCCGTGCTCGTCGAAGACGCGGAGCGTGGTGGGCTGCCACACGAACAGGACGTGCAGCTCGGCGCCGCGCAGGGCCGCCTCCTCGAACGCCACGTCGACCGCGGCGGCGGACTGCTCGCTGCCGTCGATCCCCACGACGAGGTACGCCGGGAGCTGTGTGACGTGCTCCGGCTCGGGCACGACCACCACGGGGCAGTGCGCCTGGGCCATGAGCGGTACGGCGACCGCCTCGTTGCCGAACACCTCCTGGGCCCTGCTCAGATGCCGGGAGCCCAGGACGACGGCCGTGGCGTCGTGGCTCTGCTCGCCGAGCACCCACACGGGCTCGCCCTCCGCGAGCAGCGCGTCCACCTCCAGGCGGGGATGGTGGGCCGTGGCGAACCCGGCGGCCTCCTCCAGCACCCGCTCACCCTCCTCGTGCAGCGGGTCGTTCCACCCCTCCCAGGACGGCGGGACCTTCCGCTCCCGGTCCCCCCTGGTCGGCACACCCTCGGCCAGGACCGGCCGCAACGGCACATGCCGCCGGGCCGCCTCGTCCGCCGCCCACGCCAGCGCCCTACGGTGACCGGGACCGGGGTCGATCCCGACCACGACCGGCCGCGGCTCACCACGCCGCGACACGACCGGCTCCGGGGGCGGTCCGCACGGCCGGCTTCCGTGCTGCGGCGGGGGGCGGCGCGCCTGCGTCGTGGCGCATCGCGCGCGTGTCGTGGGGCATCGCGCGTGTGCCGTGGAGTACCGCGCCTGCGTCGTAACGCATCGCGCCCGTGCCATCGGGTCTCGCGCCTGCCCGATGGGGCATCGCGTGAACGGACATCGCCCTCGCCTCCTCCTCCACGGTGGCGCACAGGGCCACCGCGCGTGTCGACAGCCGCCGACGCCATCGTCCCTTTCTTCAGTCTGCCGGGCCACACGGGGGAGAAAAGGGACGTGAGGCCCTGGATACGGGCTGTTCGGCCCCCGGGTCACCTTCTTCGAACTCCCCACCGGACACTGGCCGATGCTCTCCGCCCCGGGTCAACTGGCCGACGTACTGCTGCGGGCAGCCGCCGGCGAGGGGCACCGGATCACCGTGGACCCCGGCGAACAGCACCTGTATCTATGCCCGTTCGTGCTGGACGTACCCGAGCGGCCGCGCGAGCGGACGGGCCGGGTGGACCTCCGTCTGCCCGACGCGCCGTCGGACAGCCCGGCCGGCTCCCCGCGCGAGACGGACGCGGACGCACCCCGGCCCGCCGTCGTGTTCGTGCACGGCGGCCCCGTCCCCGCCGCCCAGCGGCCCACCCCACGCGACTGGCCGCTGTACACCGGCCACGCCCGGTACGCGGCGAGCCAGGGTGTGGCCGGTGTGACCGTGGACCACGGTCTGCACGCGCTCACCGACCACGCGCGGGCCGCCGCCGACCTCGGCGCCGCCGTCGAGCTGGTCCGGGCGCACCCCCGGGTGGACGCCGACCGGATCGCCCTGTGGTTCTTCTCGGGCGGCGGCCTGCTCCTGAGCGACTGGCTCGCCGCCCCGCCGCCCCGCCGCCCCGCCGCCCCGCCGCCCCGCCGCCCCGCCGACCCGCCGCGCTGGCTGCGCTGTGTCGCCGCGAGTTACCCGGTGCTCGCGCCGCTGCCCGGCTGGAACGTGGTCGACGCCCGCTTCCGTCCCGTCGCGTCCGTCCGCTCGGCCGGGAAGCTGCCGGTCGTCCTCACCCGCGTGGGCCTGGAGCACGACACGATCGCGGCCACCGTGACGGAGTTCCTGGCCGCGGCACGGACGGCGGACGCGCTCGTCGAGACGGTCGACATCCCCTCGGGCCACCACGGCTTCGACGTGGCCGACCCCACGGACGAGTCCCGGCGGGCGGTGGCGTCCGCGCACCGCCTGGTGCCGAGCCGTCTGACGGCCCGAGCGCCCCCGTACGCGCTGCGGGACCCACAAGGCGTGGCCCAGGCGGAGGCCGCCGGGGCCGCCCCCGTACGCGCGGTGGCCCGCACCGCACCGAGGCTCCGGGCAGCCCGTCGCGGAAAGCGCGCCCACCCCGTTGGCCGTACCGTGGGAGAGGCGGGGGCGCCGAGCCGGAGGAGCAGGATGGGCGGGTTCAGCGCCGGTGCCGAGAGGCATGTGTTCTCGTTCGCCGGAGTGGCGACGGCCGTGCTGGACGACCGGGGCACCGTGGTGCGCTGGTCGCCGGCGGCCGCCGAACTGCTGGGACGGACCGCCGAGGAGGTCTGCGGACGTCCGCTGCGCGAACTGCTGGCCCGCGACTGTCCGGGCATCGACGACGACGGGGCCGTCCCGGCGGACGGAAAGGCCCTGCTGCGCCACCGCCGGGGCGAGGCGGTCGCCGTCAGCTTCCGCGTCCTGCGGACCGAACCCGGCGCCGAGTCCCTGATACTGCTCGCCCCCGCCCGGCGCGTGAGCCACTGGGAGGCGGACGCCAACGTGCTGCGCGCCCTGCTGTCCCAGGACCGGCTCGGCATCGGGATGCACGACACCGACCTCACCGTGGTGTGGACCAACATCACCGCCGGCATGTTCGGCGGCTCCGCCCTCCCGCGCGGCAGCCGGCTCACCGACGTACCCGCCCTGAAGGACGCCAAGGACGCCGAGACGGAGCTGCGGCAGGTGCTGGAGACCGGCGAGCCGCTGGTCGGCAAGACCCTGCACATGCGCGCGCCGGACGACCCGGACCGCACCCTCGTCCTGTCGCTGTGCGCCTTCCGGGTGGAGGACGACGACGGCACCCCCCTCGGCGTCGTCACGATGTTCGCCGACACCCCCGAGCAGCAGCGGGCGCGCAGACGGCTGGACGTGCTGCACACGGCCGCCGACCGCATCGGCGCCTCCCTCGACGTCACCCGCACCGTACGGGACCTGATGGACGTGCTGGTCCCCGACCTCGGGGACGTCGGCTGGGCCGACCTCGCCGAGGCCGTGCTCAACACCGACGAGCCGGCCAAGCCCGCCGCCGGCGGGGGAGACCTCCATCTGTGCCGGGTCACCGTGACCCCCGAAGAGGGCACCGCCGCCCTCTTCCAGCCCGGCGAGGCGATCCCCCGGCTGCCCTACACCCCCGAACTGGGCGACATCCAGCGCGGCAGACCCGTCGTCCTGGACCCCGAGACGGTGACCGACGTCCTCGGCGACCCCGCCCTGGTGCACCGGTTCGTCCCCGAGGGCGGCCGCTCCGGCCTGTGGGCGCCGCTGTTCGCCCGCGGACTGGTCCTCGGCTCCGTCACGGTCTGGCGCACCGGGGAACGCGACCCCTTCGAGCCCGAGGACGCCGAACTGCTCGGCGAGATCGCCTCCCGCGCCGCCCTCAGCGTCGACAACGCCCGCCGCTACACCCGCGAACGCCGCACCGCCCTGACCCTCCAGCGGCGCCTGCTGCCCCCGGCCACCACCGAGGGCCCGGCCGCCGAGACCGCGGGCATCTATCTGCCCGCGGGCGGCGGCGCCGACATCAGCGGCGACTGGTACGACGTCATCCCGCTGCCCTCCTTCCGCGTCGCCCTGGTCGCCGGGGACGTGGTCGGGCACGGCCTGGACGCCAGCGCCGCCATGAGCGGCCTGCGCACCGCCGTACGCACCCTCGCCGACCTCGAACTCGACCCCTCCGAACTCCTCACCCACCTCGACGACCTCGTACGGCGGCTCGGCCAGGACACCGAGTGGGGCAAACCGGCCGGCGCCACCTGCCTGTACGCCGTCTACGACCCGGTCGCCCGCCGCTGCGTCATCGCCGGGGCCGGGCATCCGCCGCCCGTCGAGGTACGGCCCGACGGCACGACCCGGATGCTCCGCTTCTCGCCCGGGCCGCCGCTCGGGGTCGGCGGGATGCCCTTCGAGACGGTCACCGCCGACGTGGAACCCGGCAGCGTCCTCGCCCTCTACACCGACGGCCTCCTGGAACGGTACGGCGGCGACCTCGACGCGGGCCTGCGCTGGCTCACCCACCGGCTCGCCACCTCGTGCCGTCCCGGCCAGAGCCTCGTGGACGCCAGCCGGCTGCTCCAGGCCGACCTCCGCCAGACCCCGCCGCGCGACGACGTCGCCCTGCTCCTGGCCCGCGCCCGCGCCATCCCCGAGGACTCCGTCGCCAGCTGGGAATTCGGCGCGGACGAGTCCGTGGTGGGCGACGCCCGCCAGGCCGCCAGACGGCAGCTGACCGAGTGGGGCCTGGACGACCTCGTCTTCACCACCGAGCTGATCGTCAGCGAGCTGGTCACCAACGCCGTCCGCTACGCCGGAGCCCCGGTCGGGCTCCGCCTCATCCGGGACGACGTCCTCGTCTGCGAGGTCACCGACCCCAGCAACACCCAGCCCCGCTTGCGCCGGGCGGGCCTCAGCGACGAGGGCGGCCGCGGCCTCTTCCTCGTCGCCCAGCTCTCCGCCCGCTGGGGCAGCCGCTACGGGCGCAACGGCAAGACGATCTGGTCGGAGCAGCGGATGGTGCCGGAGGAGGTGGACTTCGAGGCGCTTATGTGAGGGGCCGACGTATGGGCACCGCACACGTGGGCGGCCCACATGTGTGAGTCCGACATGTGCGAGGCCCACACGTGAGCGATCCACACGGGCGACGCCCACACATGCGGGGCCCACATATGGGCGGCCCACACCTGCGTGGCCCACACGTGGGCCGCCCACACAACAATCAGCCGGCCGCCTCGATCGTGACATCCAACTGCTTCATCAGCGGCTGATCGCTCTGCGCGCTGTAGTCGCTGATCGAGATCAGCCGGTTCAGCTCCGGCATGTACCCGGCGGCGACACCGCGCGGGATGTCGTGCTCGACCGCGAGGAACCCTCGCAGCGTGCGTTCGGTGCCGTCCTTGGCGTGGGCCGTGATCAGGGTCGGCTGGAACTCCTCCAGACCGCGCTCGCGCATGTCGTCGCCGTTCATGAAGACGAGCGTGCGGAGGTTGCGGATGCCCCGGTAGCGGTCGTTGTCGGTGTAGATCGTGGTGTTCCACTGGTCGTGGGAGCGCATCGCGCCCAGCACGAGCCGTCCGACACGGGGCACCACGTCGGGCAGCGGGGCGTGCGAGAACTCGGCGCGCCCGGACGGGGTGAGGAAGACCAGCTCACGGGCGGGCTGCTTGATCCGGAAGCCCATCGGCAGCCGGACCCGCCGGTTGAAGTCCTCGAAGCCGTACAGGACGTCCGCCATGGTGTCGCGGATGCGGTCGTAGTCCTCGACGTACCACTCCCACGGCGTCTTCGAGTCCGGCAGCGCCGCCCGGGCGAGACCGGCGATGATCGCGGGTTCGGAGAGCAGCTCGGGGGAGGCCGGATGCTGGTTGCCCTGCGAGAGGTGGACCATCGAGTCGCCGTCCTCGACGGAGATCCGCTGCAGTGTGCCCCGCTGCATGTCCTTCTCGGTGCGGCCCAGGCACGGCAGGATCAGCGCCCGCTTGCCGTGCACGAGATGGCTGCGGTTGAGCTTCGTGCTGACGTAGACGGTCAGGTCCACCTTCCGCAGGCTCGCGTAGGTGAACCGGGTGTCGGGCGAGGCCAGCGCGAAGTTGCCCGCCATGCCGACGAAGACCTTGATGTCGCCCCGGTCCATCGCCTCGATGGTGCCGACGACGTCGAGCCCCTCCGCGCGCGGCGGGTCGATCCCGCAGACCTCGGCGAGCTTGTCGAGGAACTCAGGGGTGGGGGTGTTGGTGATGCCGCAGGTGCGGTTGCCCTGCACGTTGCTGTGGCCCCGGTTGGGCGCGGCGCCGGCGCCCTCGCGGCCGATGTTGCCGCGCAGCAGCAGCACGTTGACGATCTCGCGGATGGTGTCGACGGCGTGCTCGTGCTGGTTGACGCCGAGGCCCCAGGTGATGATCGACCGGTCGGCCTCGCGGTAGATCGCGGCGGCCTTGAGGATCTCCGTCTTCGCCACGCCCGACTGGTGCACGATCTCGTCCCAGGAGGTCGCCTCGACCGCCCTGCGGTACTCCTCGAACCCCTCGGTGTGGCGCTCCAGGAACTGCCGGTCGATCGCGTGCTCGTCGCTCTCCGCCAGCTCCAGGGTGGCCTTGGCGATGCCGCGCATCAGCGCCATGTCACCGGCCGAGCGCGGCTGGATGTTCAGGTTGCTGGTGGGGGTGGCGTGGAAGGTCGCCATCGCCAGGATCTCGTGCGGGATGATCGTACGGGTGGCACCCGCCTCCACCTGCGGGTTGATGTGGACGACCTTCTTGCCCCTGCGGTAGAGCTGCGCCAGCGGGGTGAGCATCCGCGGGGCGTTGGAGGCGGCGTTGATGCCGACCACGAAGACGGCGTCCGCGGCCTCCCAGTCCTGGAGGTCGACCGTGCCCTTGCCGGTGCCGAGCGAGGCGAGCATCGCGCGGCTGCCGGCCTCCGTGCACATGTTGGCGCAGTCCGGCTGGTTGTTGGTGCCCAGCTCGCGGGCCATGAGCTGGTAGAGGAAGGACGCCTCGTTGCCCAGCCGTCCCGAGGTGTAGTACGCGGCCTGGTCCGGGCTCTCCAGGGCCCGGACGCTGTCGCCGAACAGCTTGAAGGCGTCCGCCCAGCCGATCGGCACGTAATGGTCGCTCTCCGGGTCGTAGACCATCGGCTCGGTCAGCCGGCCCTCCGCCTCCAGGTCGTGGTCGTTCCAGTCGAACAGCGAGGTGACGGAGTGGCTCGCGAAGAACTCGCGGGTGACACGCTTGCGCGTCATCTCCCACGTGGTGTGCTTGATGCCGTTCTCGCACAGGTCCAGCGCCAGACCCTTGGTGTCGGGCCACGCGCAGCCCGGACAGTCGAAGCCGCCGCTGTCCTCCTGGTTCATCTTCAGCATCTCCAGCGAGCCGAGCACGACCTCGCGCTCGTCGACCAGCACCTCGGTCACGGCCTTGGCCGCGCCCCAGCCCGCCGCCGGATGCGTGTACGGCTTCGAGACCGGCGGCCCCTTCGGCACCGGGCCCACCCGTGGCTCCAGCGGCTGGCCGGCGGCTGCCCGCTCCTGCCGTCGGGTCTCGGCGTCGTCCTCGAACAGTCCCTGATCGCTCACGACTATTCCCCTTCGCGCTGATTTCCGACCTTTCGAGGCTATATCTCCGCTGGACGAGGGGCGCGGGCAGCGGGTGGGCGACGGCGCGAACGGGTCTGCGTAGCATGAACGTCCGTACCCCCAGGGAAAGTGAGTGGCATGAACATCCTCGGCAGGCTCGGTGGCGCGTTGCTCGGTGGGTCCTTCGCGGTGTTCGGCTCCGGTGCCGTGCGCGAACCCGCCGCCCTCGCGAAGCTCGCCGGTCCGACACTGGAGCAGTTCCGCACGGTGGTCCCGCTCCCCAAGGACGACGAACTGCTCGTCCGTATCAACGGCGCCGTCCAGACCGGCGCGGGCGCGGCGCTGGCCATCGGCCTCTTCCCGCGCACCTCCGCCCTCGCGCTGGCCGGATCGCTGATCCCGACCACCTACGCCGGCCACGCCTTCTGGACCGTCGAGGACCCCGCCCAGCGCAAGGCCCAGCGCACCCAGTTCCTGAAGAACGCCGTGATGCTCGGCGGCCTCCTGGTCGTCGCGGGCACACGCCGCAGCACCGGCACCCCGTCCGGCACGGGGATCTCGGCCGGCTAGGCACCGGGCGGGCGGGTCCTGGCGGTGCCCGGAGGAACGGCGCGCCGCCAGGACCCGGCCTTTGGCCGTGATACGTGCTGCCGGCCGGCCGGGCCGGGTGTCGGTGGGGTGTGAGAGTCTCCGGGCTTGTGGACCGCCCGTGGTCACGGCCCCTCGTCCGGCCCACCTCAACGAGCCGCCCCGCCCCCCGCCCGCTCCAATGGACAGGTGGCCGCGCCCCCCGACGACTGTCTCGCGCGTAACGAGTGGATCTGTGGTGCCTATCTGAGCAGCCGCCGGCAGGTCCTGGTCGACGCGGTCGTGCAGCATCTTGAGCTGACCGTGTTGTCCGTGGTGATCGGGCTCGTCATCGCGGTGCCGCTGGCCGTGGTGGCGCGGCGGTGGGGGTGGGCGGCCGGGCCGGTGCTGGCCGTCACGACCGTGCTGTACACGATTCCGTCGCTGGCGATGTTCTCGTTGTTGCTGCCGGTTTACGGGCTTTCGGCGACGCTTGTTGTGGCCGGGCTGGTGCTGTACTCGCTGACCCTGCTCGTGCGGAACATCCTGGCCGGGCTGCGGGCCGTGCCGGAGGAGACGCGGGAGGCGGCGCGGGGGCTGGGGTACGGGCCCGTAAGGCTGTTGCTGACCGTCGAGCTGCCGCTCGCGCTGCCGGCTGCGATGGCCGGGCTGCGGATCGCGACCGTGTCGGCGGTCTCGCTGGTCACGGTGGGGGCGATCGTCGGGTTCGGCGGGCTCGGGAATCTCATCTACTCCGGGATGAACACCTTCTTCAAGGCCCAGGTGCTCACCGCGTCCGTGCTGTGCGTGCTCATCGCCGTCGCCGCCGACCTGCTGCTGCTCGGCGTGCAGTGGCTGATCACACCCTGGGTGCGCAAGGGGCGGGCGTGAGCACCCTCGCCGCCACCTGGGACTGGCTCGCCGACCCCGCGCACTGGAGCGGGGACGACGGGGTGTGGCACCGGCTGCTCCAGCACCTGGTGCTCACCGTCGTCTGTCTCGTCGTCAGCTGTCTGATCGCGCTGCCCGTCGCGCTCGTCCTCGGCCACATCGGCAGGGGCGGCGCGCTCGCCGTCAACATCTCCAACGTCGGCCGGGCCGTCCCCACCTTCGCCGTACTGGTGCTGCTCCTGCTGACCCCGGTGGGGAAGTGGGGCGAGGGCCCCACCGTGGTCGCGCTGGTGCTGTTCGCCGTACCGCCGCTGCTCACCAACGCCTACGTCGGGATGCGCGAGGTCGACCGGGGAGTGGTCCAGGCGGCCAAGGGCATGGGGATGACCGGACGGCAGGTCCTCGTGCGGGCGGAGCTGCCCCTCGCGCTGCCGATGATCCTCAACGGGGTACGGATCGCCGCCGTGCAGCTCGTCGCCACCGCCACCATCGCCGCGCTCGCGGGCGGCGGCGGACTCGGCCGGATCATCACCGCGGGCTTCAACCTGGCCAGCACCCCGCAGGTGGTCGCCGGTGCCGTGCTCGTGGCCGGGTTCGCGCTGATCGTGGAGGCCGTCTTCGAGATCGTGGAGCGGCTGGCGCCCGCCCGGACCCGGGCCGGCCGATGAGACTCCGTACGGCGGGACTCCGTACGGCGAGACTCCGTACGGCGGCGGCCGCCACGGCCCTGCTCTGCACGCTCGCGGGCTGCGCCTCGGGACCCTCGCTGGAGAACCGCGGTCAGGTCACCGCCTCACCCGGCGACAGCCACCACCTCACCATCGGCTCGGCCGGCTTCACCGAGAGCGATCTGCTCGCCCAGCTGTACGCCCAACTGCTCGGCCACGCCGGGTACAAGACCTCGATGCTCACCGTCGCCAACCGCGAACTGTACGAACCCGCCCTGGAATCGGGGCAGATCGACGTCGTACCCGAGTACGCCGCCACCCTCGCCGACTGGCTCAACGCCAAGAAGCACGGCCCCGACGCGCCCCCGGCCGGATCCCCCGACCTCACCGCCACCATGAAGTCCCTGCGCGCCCTCGCCGTCCCGCGCGGACTCGCCGTCCTCCCGCCGGGCCGCGCCGTGGACCAGAACGCCTTCGCCGTGAGCGCCTCCTACGCCCGCGAACACCACCTCAAGACCCTCAGCGACCTCGGCGCCTCGGGACTGAAGGTCCGCCTGGCCGCCGGGGACGAGTGTGTGCGGCGCCCATACTGCGCGCCGGGGCTGAAGAAGGTGTATGGCATCCACATCACCGGCGTCGATCCCAAGGGTGTCGGCACCACACAGGCCAAGCGCGCCGTGCAGTCGGGCCGGGACCAGATGGTGCTGACCACCACCACGGACGCCACCCTGGACTCCTTCGGCCTGGTGCTGCTCGCCGACGACAAGCAGCTGCAGAACGCCGACTACATCGTCCCCGTCGTCAACCGCGCCCGCGCCGGCAGCCCCCGCGTCGCCCAGGCCCTCGGCAGGCTCAACGACGTCCTCACCACGCGGGATCTCGCCGACATGAACCGGCAGGTGGACAGCTGGCGGCGGCTCCCGGCCGATGTGGCCCGCACCTACCTCGAAAACAAGGGCCTGCTCAAGTGACCACACACCAGTGACCGCCCGCCCCGCCGAAAACCCCTCACGCGTCCGCCACCGAGTCGAACCGCACCTGCCCCCGCGCCACCCCCAGCGCGTCCGCGTCCACCGACCGCCGCAGCGCCTCGTGCAGCTTCGCCGGGGTCAGCACGCCCAGGAACCGCGAACCGTCGAGCACCGCGACCCACCCGGCGTCGTACTGGAGCATCACCCCGAACGCCTGCTTCAGCGGCGCGCCCACCGGTACCCACGCCGTCATCCGGTGGGCCAGCTTCCCGACCGTGCCCCCGGCCGTCAGCTCGTCGATGCCCACCCAGCCGCGCAGATCGCCGTCCCGGTCCAGGACCACCGCCCAGCGCGCCCCCTCCGCCCGCAGCCGGGCCAGGGCGCGGTCGGCGGACTCGTCGGGGCGGGCCACCGGCGGCTGTTCGAGGTCGTCCGGCTCGATCTCGGTGACCGACAGCCGCTTCAGGCCCCGGTCGGCGCCGACGAACCCGGCGACGTACGAGGTGGCGGGCGCGCCCAGGACCGTGCCGGGCGTGTCGAACTGCTCGATCCGGCCCTCCCCGTACACCGCGATCCGGTCGCCGAGCCGTACCGCCTCCTCGATGTCGTGGGTGACGAGCAGCACCGTCTTGCGCACCGCCGCCTGCATCCGCAGGAACTCGTCCTGCAGCTGCTCGCGCACCACGGGGTCCACCGCGCCGAACGGCTCGTCCATGAGCAGCACCGGCGGATCGGCCGCGAGCGCCCGCGCCACGCCGACCCGTTGCCGCTGGCCGCCGGAGAGCTGCTCGGGGTAGCGGGAGCCGTACGTCTTCGGGTCGAGCCCCACCAGGTCGAGGAGTTCGGCGGCGCGCGCCCGGGCACGCGCCCGCTTCCAGCCGAGCAGGGTGGGCACGGTCGCCGTGTTGTCGAGGACCGTGCGGTGCGGGAAGAGGCCGACCTGCTGGATGACGTAGCCGATACGGCGGCGCAGCCGTACGGGGTCCACGCGGGCGATGTCCTCGCCGGCCACGGTGATCCGCCCCGAGGTGGGCTCGATGAGCCGGTTCACCATCATCATGGTGGTCGTCTTGCCGCAGCCGGAGGGGCCGACGAGCGTGACCAGTTCGCCCTCGGCCACCTCGAACGACAGCCCGTCCACGGCGGTCGTGCCGTCCGGGTAGCGCTTGGTGACCTGCTCGAACCGGATCATTCCCCCACGCTAGCCGCGCTCCTCTCCGCCCGCCCGGCCCCGCCGACCGAAGGGATGACCCCGGCGAGCACGACCTCGAAGGTGCGCGGCCCGTGCACGCCCTCCACCCGGTCCAGCTCGATGTCGCTGGTGGCCGAGGGGCCGGAGATCCAGGTCGACGGGCGGGTGGGGGAGAGGCGTTCGAGGGCCTGCGGCACGGATGTCACGACCTGCGCGGGGACGCGGACGACGCAGATGTGGTGGTCGGGGACGAGGGTGATCCGGCGCCGGCCCTGCCCCGGACCGCCGTCCAGCACGATCGTGCCCGTCTCCGCGATCGCGACCGCGCAGCCGGTGACCACGCTGTCCACCGCGTCCAGCTCGTACGGCGTGCTCGCGGCCCGGTCGGGTACGGGGGCCGCGTCGGTCGCGGACAGCCACTCCGGCGGCAGCCCGTCCGGTACGAGCACGGACCGGGAGCCCCGCTCCGTGAGCAACCTGCCGATGAGGGAGGGCAGTTCGTCCTCCGTGCAGCGGTGCACGACGGCCCGGTAGTCGGCCAGGTTCTCCGCCAGCAGCTCCGCGGTCTCCTCGGCGGTGCGCTCGCCGTGCTCGCGCAGATAGGGGCGGGGGACCGCCCGGTCGTAGGGGGTGTCGTCGCGGGGTACGTCCGCCAGCGCGCGGCGTACCCGGCCGAGGACCCGTTCCCTGGCGCTCATCGGGCGTCGTCCTTTCCGCCGCGCGTGCGCAGCCACCAGTCCCGGAAGGGTTCGGCCGGTACGGCCGGCAGATCGCGGGTCGCCGTCCAGGCCCGGCCGGGTCCGGGCAGCGTGCGCGGGCGGAAGCCGCGGGTGCGGGAGGCCAGCCGCTGCCCGGTGCGCAGGACACCGGGGCGGGCCAGCGCCCAGCCCGCCGCGCGCATGGCGGCCCGCTCGGCCGCGTGCCCCTTGGCGGGCCTGAGCACCACCCGGTTGCCGTCGCGTACCGCCGGGCCGCCCTCGACGACCCGCTCGCGCAGACGGACCAGCACCTCGGGGATGTCGATGGCGACCGGGCACACCTCGTAGCAGGCCCCGCACAGCGAGGACGCGTACGGCAGGGAGGCGTCGATCTCGCTTGCCGTGCCCCGGAGTTGGGGGCTGAGGACGGCGCCGATCGGGCCGGGGTAGACCGAGCCGTAGGCGTGGCCGCCCGCGCGCTCGTACACCGGGCACACATTGAGGCAGGCCGAGCAGCGGATGCAGCGCAGCGCCTGGCGGCCCACCTCGTCGGCGAGGGTGTCGGTGCGGCCGTTGTCCAGCAGGACCAGATGGAAGGCGCGCGGGCCGTCGCCGTCGGTGGTGCCGGTCCACATGCTGGTGTACGGGTTCATGCGCTCGGCGGTGGAGGAGCGGGGGAGGAGTTGCAGGAACACCTCCAGGTCCCGCCAGGTGGGGACGACCTTCTCGATGCCCACGACCGAGATCAGCGTCTCGGGCAGGGTCAGACACATCCGGCCGTTGCCCTCGGATTCCACGACCACCAGGGTGCCGGTCTCCGCGACCATGAAGTTGGCGCCGGAGATGCCGACTTGGGCCCGCAGGAACTTCTCCCGCAGATGCAGCCGGGCCGCCTCCGCCAGCTCGGCCGGGTCGTCGGACAGGCCCTCGGGCGCGGGACGCCCCCAACGCCCCATCTCCGTGCGGAAGATGTCGCGGATCTCGCCCCGGTTGCGGTGGATGGCCGGGACCAGGATGTGCGAGGGGCGGTCCTCGCCCAACTGCACGATCAGCTCGGCGAGATCGGTCTCGTAGGCGCGGATGCCCGCCGCCTCCAGGGCCTCGTTGAGCTCGATCTCCTGCGTGGCCATCGACTTGACCTTCACAACCTCCGACTCGCCCGTGGCGCGCACGAGTTCGGTGACGATCCTGTTCGCCTCGGCCGCGTCCGCCGCCCAGTGGACGGTGCCGCCCGCCGCCGTGACCGCCTCCTCCAACTGCTCCAGATAGCGGTCGAGATGGGCCAGCGTGTGGTCCTTGATCCGCTTGCCCGCCTCGCGCAGCTCCGCCCAGTCGGACACCTCCGCGACGGCACGGGCCCGCTTGGCGCGGATGGTGTGCGTCGCGTGCCGCAGATTCCCGCGCAGAGTGGGGTTGCCGAGCGCTTCCCGTGCCGCCTCCGGGAAGGCGGGCATGCCGAGGGACGTCGCGTTCATACGGCCGGGTCCTCCTCCGTGCTCGCCAGGATCTCCGCGAGGTGCACCGGGCGCAGGGCCGAACCCGACCGGCTCAGCGTGCCGCCGAGGTGCATCAGACAGGAGTTGTCGGCCGCGCACAGCACCTCGGCGCCGGTCGACTCGGCGTTGCGCACCTTGTCCGCGCCCATCGCCGCCGACACGTCCGCGTTCTTGACCGAGAAGGTGCCGCCGAACCCGCAGCACTCGTCGGCGCCCGGCAGTTCGGTCAACTCCAGCCCCTTGACGGCCTGGAGAAGCCTGCGCGGCCGGTCCCCGAGCCCCAGGGAGCGCAGGCCGTGGCAGGTGGGGTGATACGTCACGGTGTGCGGGTACCAGGCGCCCACGTCGGTCACCCCCAGCACGTCCACCAGGAACTCGGTCAGCTCGTACGTCTTCGGGATCACCGGGGCCAGCGTGGCCGTGAGACCGCCGCCGCGCCCCTCGGCGCTCGCCCGTTCCCCCAGGCGCGGATACAGCTCGCGGACCATCGCCGCGCACGAGCCGGAGGGGGTCACGATCGCGTCGTACTCCCCGAAGACCTCGGCGTAGTGCCGGGCCAGCGGCTCCGTCTCGTGCCGGTAGCCGGTGTTGTAGTGGGCCTGGCCGCAGCAGGTCTGCGCCATGGGGAAGTCCACCTCGACCCCCAGTCTGGTCAGCAGCCGCACCACGGCACGGCCGGTGTCCGGGTAGAGCGTGTCGTTGACACAGGTCAGGAACAGGGCGACACGCATCGCGGCTCCTCGGGGCTCGGCTCCCTCGACGGGCGGACCTTCGCAGCCTAGCCAGTCAGGCCCCCGGAAAAACAGAACCCCGCAGGTCAGCAGGTTGGTACGCTGACCGTCATGCCCGATTCCGCATATACGGCCGACCGCTCCGCCCTGCGTGCCGACTGCACACGCTGCTTCGCCCTGTGCTGCGTCGCGCTGCCCTTCGCCGCGTCCTCCGGGTTCGCCCTGGACAAGCCCGCGGGAAAACCCTGCCCGAATCTGCGCGGCGACCACCGCTGCGGCATCCACACCGGGCTGCGCGAGCGGGGCTTCACCGGCTGCACGGTCTACGACTGCTTCGGCGCGGGCCAGCGCGTCTCCCAGGTGACGTTCGGGGGCCGGGACTGGCGCGGGGGTGAACGGGCCGAGGCCCGGCTGATGTTCGACGTGTTCCCCGTCATGCGGCGGCTGCACGAACTGCTCTGGTACGTCGCCGAGGCACTGGAGCTCGACGCCGCCCGGCCGTTCCACCCCGAGCTGCGGCAAGCGCGGGAGGAGACCGAGGAGTTGGCCGGGCGGGAGGCCGGGGAGCTGGCCGCGCTGGATCTCGACGCCCACTGGCACGGGGTGGCCCAACTCCTGTTGCGGGTCAGCGAGTCGGCCCGGCGCGGGGTCGGCCGGAAGAAGGGCAGGGACCGCCGGGGTGCCGATCTGATCGGGGCCCGCCTCAAGGACGCCGATCTGCGCGGGGCCAGTCTGCGCGGTGCCTGTCTGATAGCGGCCGACCTCACGGGGGCCGATCTGCGGGGCGCGGATCTGATCGGCGCCGACCTGCGGGACGCCGACCTGACCGACGCCGACCTCACCGGCGCGCTCTTCGTCACCCAGCCGCAGGTCAACGCCGCCAAGGGCGGTCCGGGTACGCGACTGCCGGGGTCACTGGTCCGCCCGGTGCACTGGGCAACGGCCGGCTGAACCGGCTTCCACGGCCGAGGAGCCGGACTCCGGCGCCGGCGAACGAGACGCGGCCGCCGCACCGCCCGTCCGCCGCTCCAGCCCCAGCCGCAGCCCCTCCGGCATCAGCGTCAGCCGCTCGGTGACCTCCAGCCGGTAGCCGGGGTCGGGGCGCAGCTCGTAGCGGCGCAGCAGCAGGCCGAGGACGAGGGTCGCCTCGTGCAGCGCGAACTGGCGGCCGATGCAGGCCCGCGCGCCGGTGCCGAACGGCTTGAAGGTGTGCGGCGCCCGGCCGCGTACCGCCTTGGCGTCGAAACGGTCCGGGTCGAAGCGCTCGGCGTCCTCGCCCCAGACCTCGGGGTCGCGGTGCAGCAGCGGCAGCAGGACCAGCGCCCAGGCGCCCCGGCGCATCGGGTGCTCACCGGCCAGTTCGGTGTCCCGGGTGGCCTCGCGGGCGTAGGCCGGAGCGGTCGGCCACAGCCGCAGCGACTCGTCCAGCACCCGGCGCACGTACCGCAGCTTGGCGACCTGGTCGTAGCCCGGTTCGGGCGTGTCGCCCCAGACGCGGTCCACCTCGGCGCGGGCGCGGGCGGCGATCCCGGGGTGCCGGGCGAGGTAGTACAGGGCGAAGGAGAGCGCGCCGGAGGTCGTCTCGTGGCCCGCGACCAGGAAGGTGATGACCTGCTTGCGGACGTTCTCCGCCGAGAGGCGCTCCCCGGTGACGGGGTGGGCGGTCTCCAGCATCCGGTCGAGGAGGTCCCCGGTGCCACCGCCACCGCCACCGCCGGAGCCGCTGCCACCGCCGACGCCGACGCCGGAGCCGCTCCCGCCCCCCGAACCCCGCCGGGCGGCCACCAGCGCGTCGACCGTCCGGTTGAGGTGGGCGATGTCGGCCGCGTTGCGCCGGGCGGCGGTGCGCAGCAGCAGCGGAGCCAGCGGTCCGGGCACACTGTTCAGCCGCTGGGCATAGGTGAGCGTGCCGATCATCGCCCGGACGAAGGGATGCGGCCGGTCCCGCTCGAAGGAGCCGAAGTCGTGCCCGAAGCCGGTGCGCGCGATGGTCTCCAGGGTCAGCTTGGTCATGTCCCCGGGCACGTCCACGGTGCGTCCGGCGGCCAGCTCGCCGTCCCAGTGGGCGGTCAGCCGACCGGCGACCGACAGCATCATGCCGTGGTAGGTCTCCATGGCCTCGCGGCTGAAGCCGGGGGCCAGGACGTCGTGCGCGAGCTGCCAGTTGGGCTCGTGGTTGTACGCCGTGAACAGGCCGTCCCCGACGACCGGCCGGAGATTGGCGACCCCGAGGCCGACGTGCTTGGCGAAGCGTGACTCGTCGGCGAGATCGGCGGCCAGCCGCGCGCCCCACACGAACACGAACTCCTTGCCGAACGCCCGCCGCCGGAAGATGGGCCCGAGCTCCCGTCCGTAGCGCATCGAGTCCTGGAGCGGGCGGCGCCGGTCCACGCCCACCACGTCACCGGCGAGCGGCAGCCGGCGCGCCGGATGCGGGATGCGGTCCAGCTCCGGCCAGCCGTGCTCGGCGCTGCGGAACCCCTTCGGCAGCCCGCTCTCCGTCGTCTCCGCCATGGCGCGATCTCCCTTGATCCAGCGGACGGTTGTGCCTGCGTTCCCTGCGTGTTGTACGCGAGTTCAATAGCCCGGTTCAGTCTGGTCCGCTTGTTGAATCCGCGTCAAGTAAGGTGGCCGCATGGCCGCGAACGAGGGGGAACGCGCCCGGCGCAGACTCAGCACCCAGGAGCGCCGCGAGCAGCTGCTCTCGGTCGGCGCCCGGCTGTTCTCCGAGAGCCCGTACGACGACGTGTGGATCGAGCGCGTCGCCGAGATCGCCGGCGTCTCGCGCGGACTGCTCTACCACTACTTCCCGAACAAGCGGGACTTCTTCGCGGCCGTCGTCGAGCGCGAGAGCGGGCGGATGCTGCGGATGACCGCGCCCGTGCCCGGGGTGCCGGTGCGCGAGCAGCTCGCCGCGGGACTGGACACCTATCTGACCTACGTCGAGACCCACGCCCACGGCTTCCGCGCCTTCCACCGCGCGGACGCGGCCGGTGACCAGGCCGTACGCCGGGTCTACCAGCGGGCCCTCGCCGACCAGGAGCGGCAGATCCTCGCCGCGCTCGCCGCCGACCCGGAGTTCGGGCCCGGGTTCGAGGAGTCCGGGTCCGCCCGGCTCGCGGTGCGCGGCTGGCTGGCCTTCACCACCGCCGTCTGCCTGGAGTGGCTGCGCGAGGGCACCCCGGAGCGCGACGAGGTCCGGGAGCTGTGCGCGCGGGCGCTGCTGGGCGTCATCGCGTAGCACCCGGTCATTTCGCGCCCCCGCACGACTGCCGAAGTCCTATGGGGCGGCGGCCGGTTGGCGCTCCCCTGCGCATTCTCTCGTCACCCGTTCGGCGTGGCGTGGTTGGCGTGCGCCCGGATCTTCGATAGGTTAGGCAAGGCTTACCTAAGGAGGACTCGGGATGGGTGACACGCAGGACTGGGCGGCCGGACCCGGAGCGGCGGAGCGGGCGAGGTCGGTCCTCGCGGCCGCGTGGTCGTGCGCGGTGACCGCCGAGGGCGCCCGGGAGGAGTACGTCGGCGCGCACTCCGTGACCGAGGACGGCGGGGTGCTGCTCGACGTGCCCGAGGACAGCGCCCTGCACACGGCGGCCCTGTGCGCGCCGCGCGGCGAGCCCAGCGCGGTGCTGGAGTTCGCGGACGTGGCCCCGGTGCCGGTGCGCCAGCGCATCCGGGCCCGGCTCTGGATCGCCGGCTGGCTCTCGCAGGACGGCGGCTCGCTGCACTTCCGGCCCACCCGTGTGGTCCTCCGGCTGCCCTCCGGCGCCCAGGTCGTCGGCCTGGAGGAGTTCGCCGCCGCCCGGCCGGACCCGCTGGCCCTCGCCGAGGCCCAGCTGCTCACCCATCTGGCCGATTCCCACCCGGACGCGGTCGAGCGGCTGACCCGCCTGGTGCGGCCCGAGAGCCTGCACGCCGCGACCCGGGTCGTGCCCGTCGCCGTCGACCGGCACGGACTCACCCTGCGCATCGAACGCACCCGCGCCCACGGCGACGTACGCCTGGCGTTCCACACGCCCGCCGACGACGTCTCGCAGCTCACCGAGCGGATGCACGCCCTGCTCACCCAGGCGGCCGCGGCGTGCCCGCGCGCCCTACAGCGGCACCGCGCAGACGGCGACGGGTGACGCGAACGGCTCGCCCGCGAGCCGCAGTTCGCCGCCGTCGACGTGGAACACGCCGACCGTGCCGGAGCGCTGGTTCGCCGTGAACAGCAGCCGGCCGTCCGGCGACAGCGCGATCTGCCGGGGGAAGTCCCCCTCCACCGGCACCGTGCCCAGCAGCCGCAGCCGGGCGCCGTCGTCCTCGACGGCGTACCGGGCGATGCTGTCGTCCCCCCGGTTGGCGAGGAACGCGTACGCGCCGTCGGCGCTCACCACGAACTGCGCCGGATAGTTGGTCACCCCGCCGCGTGAGCCGGAGGGCTGCGGGGCGCCGATCGTCAGCCGGCCGGTGCCGGCGTCGTACGCGCAGACGGCCACCGTGTCGTCCACCTCGTTGGCCAGATAGGCGTACCGGCCGCCCGGGTGGAACGTCAGATGGCGCGGCCCCGCGCCCGGCCGGGCGGACGCCCGGGACACCTCGGCGAGCGTGCCGCGCGTGGTGTCCAGGCGGTACGAGTACACCGTGTCGGTGCCGAGATCGACCGCGAGGACGTGCCCGCCGTCCGGCGCGGTGAGGAACTGGTGGGCGTGCGGGCCCTGTTGGCCCGGTCCCGGCGGCGGGGCCGTATGGGTGACCAGCGCGGTGCGCTCACCGGGCACGCCCGAGGCGTCCAGCGGGTGCACGGCGACGCTGCCCGAGCCGTAGTTCGCGCTCAGCAGCCAGCGCCCGCCCGGATGCACCGACACATGGCAGGGAGCCGAGCCGCCCGTGCCCCGGCTGCCGAGAACCTTCCCGTCCGCGAGCCGTACGGTCCTCACCGCGCCGTCCTCGCGCTCGTCCACCGCGTACAGGGTGCGGCCGTCCGGATGCACGGCCAGGAACGACGGGTCGGAGACCTCGGCCAGGACACCCGCGCCCGTGATGGCGCCGGTCTGCGGGTCGTACGACGCCCTGCCGATGCCCTTGCCGCCGTTCTCGCCCGAGGTGTAGGTGCCGAGGTAGAGGGGGCGGGGGCCGGAGCCGGCGGGGCGCGCCGGGCGGCTCTCGGGGGCGGGCTTCCCGCCGCCCGGCGGAGTGCCGTGCGGCGCCGTGCCGTCCGCCGCCGGGCCGTCCGCGCGGGGCTCCTGCGGGGGTGCCGGGGAGGGCACCGCCACCACGGCCGCCGTGCCCGCGAGGGCGCCGACGAACCGGCGCCTGTTCCAGCCCCGCGCCCGTGCGCCCGCGTTCCCGTGCCCGGAGCCGTCGTCCGTGCCGTACATCCCGTGCCTCCGCCGCCCCTCGCTGCTCTCGCGTCCCGTACGTCAGGGTCACCTTGGCGCGGCGCGGCCCGGGAAGGCAAGGCGAACGGGTCATGCGACCCGGTCGGGCGGGGCGGTCGGGCGGGGCGGTTCAGCGGGAGCGTCCGCCCGCTCCCGTGCGGTTGCGCCACAGGTCCTCCTGGACGCCGAGCCGCTCGCGCAGCCGGTTCATCCGGGGCAGCCGGGCCCGCTGCTGGCGGGAGACCCGGTCCAGCTCCTCCAGCAGCCGGCGGCTGCGGTGCTCGGTGTCCATCTCGTCGATGATGCGGCTCACCTCGGCCAGGACCGCGCCCATCAGCTGCCAGTTGGCCCAGTCCGAGCCGATCTCCTGCTTGATCTGTTCCGCGAGCCGGTCGCGGGTGGCGGCCGCGGTGTGCAGCTCGGCCGTGAGCCGGGCCTCCGCCGACTCGGCGTTCGCGCTGAGGTCGGTGGTGACCAGCACCGCGAAGCTCACCACCGCGTCCGCCACCTCGGACAGCACCTGCTGAACCGTCGCCCCGATCGGCGGCGGGAACAGCTCCCGGCCGCCCCGCGCCTTGGCCAGGTCGGTGAAGGAGCGGGCCATCACGCGCAGGACGACGGTGCAGATCTCCAGCGTGTCCAGACCGGTCCGCAGCACCACCCGGTGCAGCAGCCCCTCCTTGACGCGCGGGTTGAGCCGCAGGCTGTCCTCGGCCTGCCGCAGCGAGGCGTCCACCTCGATGATGTCGTGGTCCATCCGGCGGGCCTCGTGCAGCCGCTCGGCCGCCTGCTGCCAGGGGACGGCGCCCGCGGCCTCCTCACCCATCCGGAGCATCAACTGCCGTACCTTGCGGGCCAGACCGTCGATCGAACGGCCCGCCTCGTCCACCCACACCGGCGGCGGCAGCAGCAGATTGCAGGCCATGCCGGTGATGGCCCCGATCAGCGTCTCCACGATCCGCGCCCACGCCGTGAAGCCGACGGTGGTGACCCCGAGCACCAGCATGGCGCTGATCGCCACCTCGACCACGTACTCGTGCACGCGCACCAGATGGCCCACCGTCAGCGCGGACACGATCAGCAGGGCCAGGCTCCACCAGGTCAGCCCCACCAGCAGGCTGAAGATGATGGCGACCACGACCCCCGCGACCACCGCGTTCACCCGGCGGATGCCGTTGGTGAGCGTGGCGTAGAAGGTGACCTGGACGACGAGCAGCGCGGTCAGGGGCGAGGTCAGCGGGGCGGGTTCCGGGCTGAGCCGGAGCGCGACGACATAGGCGATCGTCGCCGCGAAGGCCGACCGCAGCGTCTGCACGACCACCGGCTCGCGGCGGCGCGCGATCAGGCGCCGCAGCCCGGCTGTCCACTTCCGTACGTCTGGCATCCCTTGCCCTGTTCCCGTTCCGGGGGGGCGGTGAACGGGGCCGAAAGAGGACCGTTCGTGTGACGTGTGTGACTCAGGTGTGCAGCTTGTCCACGAACGCCGCCAGGTTGGCGCACGCCCGGTCGATCTGCTCCTGGACGGTGAGGCTCTCCTCGAAGCGGGTGCCGGAGTCGGGCACCTTGCGGCCGCGCACGTACAGGGAGCACGCCAGGTCCGCGCACATGTACACGCCGACCGAGTTGCCCTCGCGGCCGGCCGGGCCCGCCTTGCGGGCCGTCATCAGGGAGACCCCGCCGCCGCGATGGGTCGTCAGGCACACCGAGCACATGCTGCGGTGCAGGAAGCCGTGGCGCGCGGGCGGGAAGCGCAGGGCCACCCCGGCGAGGCCGCCCGCCCGCTCCACCACCAGATAGCTGCGGTCGGGCGCCCCGGGATCGCGCCAGCCGAGGAAGTCGAGGTCGTCCCAGGGGCGTTCGGCCAGATCGCGCGGGACCGTCAGCCGTTTGGCCTCGCCCTTGGAGCAGTTGACGAACGAGGCGCGGATGTCCTGCTCGGTGAGCGGTCGCATGGGGGGTCCTCCGGATACGGCTGCGGCTCGGGGAGCCTAGGGGGTCTAGGTGCAGGGTGAGCATATGTAGGGAGTGGGGGAGGGGCCAACGGTTTTCGCCGGGACCGAGCCCTACTCCGCACCCGCCCCCCGCGCCTCCGGCGGCCACACCCCCGGCACCAGCACCCCCAGCGCGTAGGCGCGGGCGATCAGCTCCGTGCGGTTGGCCGCGCCCCAGCGGGCCGACAGGCGGCGCAGATGGTAGGCGACGCCGTCCCGGCTCAGGCCCAGCTCGCGGGCGGCGCGGTCCGTCGTGGCGCCCCCGGCGAGCAGCGCAAGGACCCGGCCCTCGGTCTCCGTGACCCGCGCGGGCTCCGGGCCCCGCCGGACGCCCCGCTCCCCGCGCACCCGCAGCATCACCAGGAGCGCCGGGGTCGCGTCCACGCTGTCGCTCACCGGGTCCGCCGTCAGCTCCCCGAACCGCTCCGCGCCGCCCGGCGCGCTCCAGCTGACCGAGACCTCGTAACGCGAGCGGTGCCGCAGCCGCAGCGCCTCGGCGATCCGCTCCACCTGACCGGCCTCCCGGGGCCGGAACACGCTCAGCACGTCCCGCCCGCGCAGCTGCCCCGGGGTCGTACCGCACGCGGCGGCCATCGCCGGGTTCGCCAGCATCACCACGCCGTACACATCACAGACGGCGACCGGCATCGGCACCCGGTCGAAGAGGGTGAGCGCGCGGTTGCGCCACACCACGCCGTCCGTCCGCCCCAGGTCCATCCGCCGCCTCCCGCTGTGCAAAGCCAGTCCCATCCAAGACGAAAGCACAGGTCAGCGGCAACTTACGGGTCTCATGGGCGCCCTTGGCGCAAGTACTTCCGGAAACTTTCGGCTACAGGATCGTGTAGTGCCATGGCATGGCGCCGGTGCGCCGGGCGGCCAGTCTGGAGAGCAGGACTCCCGCCCCGCGAAAGGCAGTTGCCGCGCCATGCCCCCCACCGCACCGCTTCCCGAGCCCACGGACCCCGGCGTCCCCGTCGTCGACATCACCGCCACCGGTCCCGGCCGCACCCCCATCCAGCAGGTCATGGGCCTGATGCGCGAGCACGGCCCGGCGCTGGTGCGCCGGCTGCACGGGCGGGACGCGCTCTTCGTCGCCGACGCCGACCTCGTCGCCGAGCTGGCCGACGAGGACCGGTTCGCCAAGCACATCGGGCCCGCCCTGGAGAACGTGCGCGCCTTCGCCGCCGACGGCCTGTTCACCGCCTACAACGACGAGCCGAACTGGGCCAAGGCCCACGACATCCTCATGCCCGCCTTCGCGCTCGGCTCCATGCGCGCCTACCACCCGGTGATGCTGAAGGTCGCCCGCCGGCTGATCGGGTCCTGGGACCGCGCCGCCGGCGCCGGACGCCCGGTGAACGTCCCCGACGACATGACCCGGATGACGCTCGACACCATCGGCCTGGCCGGCTTCGACTACGACTTCGGCTCCTTCGACCGCGACGAGCCGCACCCCTTCGTCGAGGCGATGGTGCGCTGCCTGGAGTGGAGCATGACCCGCCTGGCCCGCATCCCGGGCGGCGACTACACGGCGGCCGACGCGGCCTTCAAGGCCGACGCCGACTATCTCGCGGGCGTCGTCGACGAGGTGATCGCCGCCCGCACCGGCACCGACCAGAGCGAGGCCCAGGACCTGCTCGGCCTGATGCTCACCGCGCAGCACCCCGCCGACGGCACCACCCTGGACACGGCCAACATCCGCAACCAGGTCATCACCTTCCTGATCGCCGGCCACGAGACCACCTCCGGCGCCATGTCCTTCGCCCTCTACTACCTGGCCAAGCACCCCACCGCGCTGCGGCTCGTCCAGCGCGAGGCCGACGCGCTGTGGGGCGACGCGGCCGACCCCGAGCCGACGTACGACGAGGTCGGCCGGCTCACCTACACCCGCCAGGTGCTCAACGAGGCGCTGCGGCTGTGGCCCACCGCCGCCGCCTTCAGCCGCGAGGCCCGCGAGGACACCCTGCTCGGCGGGCGCATCCCGCTGCGCGCCGGGCAGGCCGTCAGCGTGCTCGTGCCGATGCTGCACCGGCAGGACGTGTGGGGCGACAACCCCGAGCTGTTCGACCCCGAGCGGTTCACCGCCGAGGCCGAGGCGGCCCGCCCGGTGCACGCCTTCAAGCCCTTCGGCACCGGTGAACGCGCCTGCATCGGACGGCAGTTCGCGCTGCACGAGGCGACCATGCTGCTCGCCATGCTGGTCCACCGCTACCGGCTGCACGACCACGCCGGCTACACGCTCGACATCAAGGAGACGCTGACCCTCAAGCCCGAGGGCTTCACGCTCGCCCTGACCCCGCGCACCCCCGCCGACCGCGCCCACGCCCCGCTCCCCGGCGCCGCCCGCGCCGAGGCCGCCGAGGACAGCGCCGCCGGCACCCTCCCGGCCCGGGTCCGCCCCGGCACCGCCGCGCTCTTCCTGCACGGCAGCAACTACGGCACCTGCCGCGAGTTCGCCGCCCAGCTCGCCGACGAGGCCGCCGCCCTCGGCTGCGCGACCGAGGTCGCCCCGCTGGACGCCCACGCGGACGGCCTGCCCACCGACCGCCCGGTGGTGATCACCGCCGCCTCCTACAACGGCCGCCCCACCGACGACGCCACCGCCTTCCACGCCTGGCTCGACGGCGACCACGACCTGACCGGCGTCACCTACACCGTCCTCGGCGTCGGCGACCGCAACTGGGCCGCCACCTACCAGCACGTCCCCACCCGCATCGACACCCGCCTCGCCGAACTCGGCGCCACCCGGCTCACCGAGCGCGCCGCCGCCGACGCATCCGGCGACCTCACCGGCACCGTCCGCGACTTCACGGCGGGACTGCGCACCGCGCTGCTCCTGGAGTACGGCGACCCGGACGCCACCGTGTCCGCCTCCGCCGGCGAGCCCGAGAGCGCCTACGAGGTCCGCGCCCTGACCGGCGGTCCCCTCGACGCCGCGGCCGAGCGCCACGGTCTGGTCCCGATGACCGTCACCGAGGCCCACGACCTCACCGCGCCCGGCCACCCGCGCGTCAAGCGGTTCCTGCGCGTCGCCCTCCCCGAGGGCGTCACCTACCGCACCGCCGACCATCTGACCGTGCTGCCCGCGAACGACCCGGACCTCGTGGACCGCGCCGTCGCCGCCCTCGGCGTCGCCCCCGAGGCGGTCCTCGACATCCGCGCCACCCGCCCGCGCCGCGACGGCCTCGCCCTCGACCGCCCGCTGACGGTCCGCGAACTCCTCACCCATCACGTCGAGTTGCAGGAGAAGCCGAACCGCCGCCAGCTCGATCTGCTCGCCGGGGCCAACCCCTGCCCGCCCGAGCGCGCCGCGCTCGCCGCCCTGCCCGGCGACGACCCGCGCACCCTGCTGGAGATCGTCGAGGACCACCCCGCCCTGCGCGGCGCCCTCGGCTGGCCCCTGCTGCTCGACCTGCTCACCCCGCTGCGCCCCCGCCACTACTCCGTCTCCTCCTCCCCGGCGGACGACCCGCACCACGCCGACCTCATGGTTTCCGTGCTCGACGCCCCGGCCCGCTCCGGCAAGGGCCGCTACCGGGGCACCGGCTCCGGCCACCTGGCCTCCCTCAAGCCCGGCGACACGGTGTACGCCCGCGTCCAGCCCTGCCGCGAGGTGTTCCGGATCGACGGCTCGGCCCCGGTCGTGATGATCGGCGCCGGAACCGGCCTCGCTCCCTTCCGGGGCGCCGTGGCGGACCGCGCCGCAGCCCGCGCCCAGGGCGCCGAACTGCCCACCGCGCTCCTCTACTTCGGCTGCGATGCCCCAGGCGCGGACTACCTCCACGCCGAGGAGCTGCGCGCCGCCGAGGCCGCCGGAGCCGTCTCGCTGCGCCCCGCCTTCAGCGCGGCCCCCGAGAACGGCGCCCTCTTCGTCCAGCACCGCATCGCCGCCGAGGCCGACGAGGTGTGGGACCTCCTCACCGCCGGCGCCCGGGTGTACGTCTGCGGCGACGGCTCCCGGATGGCCCCCGGCGTACGGGAGGCCTTCCGCACCCTGTACCGGGAACGCGTCCCCGGCGCCGGTGAGGCGGACGCCGTCCGCTGGCTCGACTCCCTCGTGGCGGACGGGCGTTACGTCGAGGACGTGTACGCGGCGGGGTGACCGGAAGCCCACCGAGCACCCACCGTGAGCCCCACGCCTTAGCTCACAGCATGAGATAAGGGGTGCCCCGACATCGTGCCCGGCCTGCCAGGAGAGGTATGTTGCAGGTCGGGCACGGTTCGGAAGGGGCCACATGGCGGGGCGGAACGGGCGCACGGTACGCGATCTGAGGCGGGGCAACCGCACGGCCGTGCTCCAACGGCTGTACTTCGACGGCCCGTTGAGCCGCTTCGAACTCGGCCCGGCCACCGGACTCAGCTCCGGCTCGGTGAGCAACGTGGTCGCCGACCTCGTCGCGGACGGCCTGGTCGAGGAGGCGGGCAGCGTCGACTCCGACGGCGGGCGCCCGCGCACCCTGCTCCGCGTGGCCCCGCACAGCGGCCAGATGATCGGCGTCGACGTGGGCGAGACCCGCGTCCGCGTCGAGCTGTTCGACCTCGCCCTCACCGAACTCGCCCGCGTGGAACACCCGTTGGCCCCGCAGAGCTACGACGTCGAGGTGATCGTCGGCCACATCCGCGACGGCATCGCCGAGGTCCTCGCGGCCCCGGAAGCGGTACCCGACCGGCTGCTCGGCGTCGGCGTCGGCGTCCCCGGCATCATCGAGCACACCGCCGAACAGGGCGCCGTGGTGCACGGCCAGACCATCGGCTGGGACGGCGTCCCGCTGGAGCGGCTGCTCCGCGCCACCTCTCAACTCCCCGACGACGTGCCGTACTTCATCGACAACGGCGCCAAGACGCTCGGCCAGGCCGAGATGTGGTTCGGCGCCGGACGCGGCGCCCGCAACGCCCTGGTCGTCCTCTTCGGCTCCGGTGTCGGCGCCTGTCTGGTCGCCCCCGACGTGGAGCAGGGGCGGGCCGTGGAGTGGGGGCATCTGACCGTACGGGTGCGCGGGCGCCGGTGCCGGTGCGGGGCGCCGGGGTGCCTGGAGGCGTACGCGGGCGCCGAGTCGCTGCTCGCCCGCTGGCGCGAGGAGGGCGGACGCCCGCCGGAGGACACCGACGAGGAGACCGCGCTCACCGCGATGCTCGCCGCCGCCTACCCGGCCGGCGACGCCGAGCCGGACCCGGTGGCCCTCGCCGTCCTTGAGGAGACCGCCGAGTACCTGGGCGCCGGGCTCTCCGACCTGATCAACCTCTTCCAGCCCGAGCGCATCCTGATCGGCGGCTGGGCCGGGCTCCAGCTCGGCACCCGCTTCCTGCCCGCCGTACGCCGTCACGCGGCCACCTACGCGCTGCGCCACCCGGCCGACCGGGTGACCATCGAGCTGGGCCGTCTCGGTCCGGACGCGGTGACCGTGGGTGCGGCGATCCTGCCGCTGGCCGACTTCTTCGCGCGCGGCGGCCGGCGCGCCGAGCCCGCCCCCGGGGACCGGCGCCCCGCCTGGCACACGGCGCTGGAGGAGCGGTCGCCGCGCTGAACGCGCGGAAAAGGACCGTAAACCGAGGCAAAAGGCCGTAAAAGCCTGAAAAAAGAGGAGCCCCGGCCGTGACGGGGGGACGCACGGCCGGGGCGGGGTGGGACACGGCCGGTCGGTCGACCGCGTCCCACACCTCCTACAACGGTTCGCGCCGCCCGGTCGTTCCTGCGGGGACGGTGACCCGTGTCACGTCCATGAGCGCAGGTCAGCGCGTTGCCGCCCGCTCGGGAACCCGGCCCTCGCGGGTCCAGCCCAGCAGCTCGTCCGCCGTCCACGTGGTCACCACCCGCTCCGGCGGCACCGCGCACTCCTCGGCGCGGGCGCAGCCCAGGATCTGCCAGTCCAGCTGGCCGGGCGCGTGCGCGTCGGTGTCGACGGAGAACAGCGTGCCCGCCGCCACCGCCTCCCGCAGCAGCCGCCTGGGCGGATCGAGGCGTTCGGGGCGGCTGTTGATCTCCACGGCGGTGCCCGACTCGGCGCAGGCCGCGAACACCTCGGCCGCGTCGAACGCGGACTCGGGCCGTTTCTTCCCGGCGAGCAGCCGCCCGGTGCAGTGGCCGAGGACGTCCGCGTGCGGGTTCCGTACGGCCTTCACCATGCGCCGGGTCATCGCGCGGGCGTCCATCCGCAGCTTGGAGTGCACCGAGACCACCACCACGTCGAGCCGGTCGAGCAGCCCGGGCTCCTGGTCCAGCGAGCCGTCGTCCAGGATGTCGCACTCGATGCCGGTGAGCAGCCGGAACGGCGCCCAGCGGGCGTTCAGCGCCTCGATCACGTCCAGCTGCTCGCGCAGCCGCTCGGGGGAGAGCCCACGGGCCACGGTGAGCCGGGGGGAGTGGTCGGTCAGCGCGGTCCACTCGTGGCCCAGCGCGGCCGCCGCCAGGCCCATCTCCTCGATCGTGCTGCCCCCGTCCGACCAGTCCGAGTGGGTGTGGCAGTCGCCGCGCAGCAGCGCCCGCAGCCCCTCGCCCGCGCCGTCCGTGAGCGGCGCCCCGGCCTCCTCCTCAAGGGCGCTCAGATAGCCGGGCACCTCACCGGCCAGGGCCTCCCGCACCACCTGGGCGGTCTTCGGCCCGATCCCCTTCAGCGACTCCAGCGAACCGGCCGACGCCCGTCGGGCGACCTCCTCCTCGGGCAGGGCGGAGAGGACCCGGGAGGCGGTGCGGAAGGCCTTCACCCGGTAGGTGGGCGCGAGCGAGCGCTCAAGCAGGAAGGCGATCCGGTCCAGGGCCGCGACGGGATTCATGGGTCACCTCCGGCTTCGGGCACCCCCGGTGGGCGCGGGCCGCCCCCGGCCCACGGGGACCTCCAGCGTTCCCCAGCCCCGCGCCCGGCGCACGGCGGGCGCCGCCGGTCCGGCTCACCTGGACGAGTCGTCCGGGTGCGTGGCGATTTAGGCTCTAGAACATGACCGAACAATCAGCTCCGTACATGTCGAAGCCGCGGGTCATGGTGCTCGGGGTGTGCCCCGGCAAGCCGGGGCGGCCACCCTTCCGGATCATGGAAATCGACGGTGAGGTGATAGGCGAGGTCACGTCCATCACGGAGGTGCTGGAGGTCGCCGCCGCCCGGGGGATCGTCATCCACGACCTGGACGACCCGGACGTCATCCGCTGGGTCGGCGGCGACAAGTTCACCTGGAGGCTGCGCTGAGCCCGGGCCGGCTCGGCCGGTGGTGAGCCCGGGGGCCGCTCAGCCGGCCCTGACCCGGGGGCCGCTCAGCCGACCGTCCACTTCTGGTTGGCGCCTCCGCCGCAGGTCCAGATCTGCAGCCGGGTGCCGTTGGCCGAGTTGTTGTCGGTCACGTCCAGACACTTGTCGGCCTGCGGATTGACGATGTCGTTGGCCGACGACACCACCCACTTCTGGTTGGCGCCGCCCGTGCAGTCCCACAGCTGGACCTTCGAGCCGTCCGCGGTGGCGTTGTTCACCACGTCCAGGCACTTGCCGAGCGCCCGGATCGTGCCGTCCGAGCCGACCGTCCACTGCTGGGCGGCGGTGCCGTTGCAGTCGTAGAGCTGGACCGGGGTGCCGTTCGCGGAGTTCGCGGCGGCCACGTCCACGCACTTGCCGGCCAGGCCCCGGATGGCCTTGCCCGCGGCGCCGTCGGCGGTCGTCACCGACACCGAGTCCACCACGAGCTGCGCCGGGAACTTTGTCGAGCCGTCCGGGTCGCCCGGCCAGTAGCCGCCGACCGCGAGGTTCATGATCAGGAAGAACGGCTTGTTGAACACCCAGGTCCTGCCGCCCAGGTCGGCCGGGGTGCGCCGCTGGTAGACGTTGCCGTCCACCGACCAGGTGATCGAGTCGGGCGCCCAGTCGACCGCGAAGGTGTGGAAGGCGTCCGCGAAGGCCTGCCCGCCGGGCAGCGAGTAGCCCGCGCCGATGCCGCCCGAGCCGGAGTAGCCGGGGCCGTGGATCGTGCCGTGCACCGTGGAGGGCTCGAAGCCGACGTTCTCCATCACGTCGATCTCACCGGAGTCCGGCCAGTTCACCGGGGTGCCGAGCATCCAGAACGCGGGCCACATGCCCTGCCCGCGCGGGATCTTCATCCGCGCCTCGACATGCCCGTACTGCGCGTTGAACTTGCCCGAGGTGTTCAGCCGGGCCGAGGTGTACTGACACGTGCCGTACCAGCACTGGTAGTTGTTCGGGTTCTCCTTCTTGGCGGTGATCACCAGATGGCCCTGGCCGTCCAGGGCCGCGTTGTTGGTGCCCGAGGTGTAGTACTGCCGCTCGTGGTTGTTGACGTTGTCGCCCGTCTCCTGCGTCCACTTCGAGGAGTTGACCGCGGAGCCCGCGGGTCCGTCGAAGGTGTCGGAGAACGTGGTGACGGCCGCCGCGGCGGGCGCCGCCGGGCCGGCGTGCGCGGGCGCGACGGCCGCCGCGGCGATCAACGCGGCCGAGAGGGAGGCGAACAGGCATCTGCGGAGCAGGCGTGGGGTGGCCATGGTTCTCCGTTTCACGTGGGGGGTCTGCTGCACCTCGATTCAAGGAGTGAACTGACGACACGTCAATACCTTGGTACGGACCAGTAGTCGGAGAGCCTCCGTGCGTCAGGCGCCGGCCGGCTCGCGCACCCGCCGCGCGTGCACCGCCCGGCCCAGCCGGCGGCCCAGCAGCGCCCAGCCGATCAGCGAACCGGTGGTGTTGAGGATGACGTCGTCGATGTCGAAGGCCCGCCCGGTGATCAGCGCGCCCTGCGTCAGCTCGACCATCAGCATCACCAGCGCCGTGAGCGCGAGGACCTGGACGACACCCCGGGCACGCGGGGCGAGCACCGGCACCAGCACGCCGAACGGCACGCCGAGCAGGATGTTCCCGCCGAGCTGCCGGATCACGTCGCGTACGGAGGCGTAGTCCAGGTACGCGCGCAGGGAGCGGCCGGGGTGCAGATTGCTGTGGGTCAGCGCCACCGAGGCCGGGGACGGCTCCAGGGTGACCCGGGCGAGCAGGATGGCGAAGGCCACCATGAAGACGAAGGCGAGCAGCATGATCGGCAGCCGCAGGGGGAGCGGGAGCGGCCTGGGGCCCGGGGGCGGCGCCGCCTTCCCGGCGGCGCCCGTCCGGCGGACCCGGGCGAGGAGGCCCGCTCGCCCCGTCTTCCCGGGAGCGCCGGCCTTCGCGGGGGCGCTTGCCCGTCCGGTCTTCGCCTTCCGTTGCGGCCGCTCACCTCGCCTTTGCAGGCGCAGCGCGGCGGGCAGGCGGGAAGCGGTACGGGCCATGCGGTCCTCCGGTCGGGGATGCGGGTGTGCGTTCAGGGGCTGTACGGGCGCGGGGGCCCGTGTGCGGGAGTGGCATTCAGGAGCCGTACGTGACGCGCACCTTCTCGAAGCCGAGGGAGCGCAGCAGGCCCTGGAGCATGCCGGTGGTGTTGGTCTCGGCGCGCGCGGTCAGCTCGCTGTCCTTCGCGGCCTCGCCGATGTGCTGGACGGCGAGTTTCTGCACCGCCTGCTCGCCGTTGGGGTTGTCCGAGAAGAAGTCGCCGAGGCGGTCGAGGAGTCCGCGCTGCTTGGAGACGGCGTAGGAGCGGTCGGGGTCCAGGGCGGCCTTGCCGAGCCGGGCGTGCGGCAGGCGGAGGGTGGCCGAGGTGCGGTCCTCGTTCACGCGCACGTCGTTCTTGCCGAGCGCGCCGAGATCGACGTAGGCGTCCACGGTGCCCGCGCCGACGTACAGCGTGCGGGTGCCCCGCAGCGCGTCCGGGAGGAACCTGGCGTCCTTCTCCAGGTCCACCACCACCTGGAAGTTGCCGGAGGCGGCGTCGTAACGGCTCATGTCCTGAATGGACTTCAGGAGCGCCGGGCCGGAACGGTCGCGCGTCTCGGTGCCGAACAGGTCCTTGATGCCCGGGAGTACGGCCAGCCGTATCCCCGCCACCAGCAGCACCAGCACGACGACGATCGCGGTCACCACTTTGGCCCAGAGCGGCATGCGCCGGGGCACGTCTCTGACAGAACGGGTCCTGACGGAACTGGTCTTGTCCACGGGTCCTCCTTCCCCCGAACGGATGCCCGCCAAATCCCCGCGCAGACCGTTGAGTTGGCCGGACGGTACGGATGACGTACGCGGCAGGCGGCGAGGGGCGGCGCGGGGCGCCGATAGCATGTGCGCCGCAGCCCGTACGGATCATGCGAGGAGCGGATCGTGCGAGACATCGCCGTCTTCAGTGGCAGTGCCCATCCCCGGCTGGCCGAGGAGGTCTGCGCGCATCTCGGGGTGCCGCTCAGCCCGGCCCGGGTGAGCCGCTTCGCCAACGACTGCCTGGAGGTGCAGCTCCAGGACAACTGCCGGGAACGGGACGTGTTCCTGATCCAGCCGCTGGTCAAGCCGGTGCAGGAGCACCTGGTCGAGCTGCTGCTGATGTGCGACGCGGCGCGGGGTGCCTCCGCCGCCCGGATCACCGTCGTGATGCCGCACTACTCCTACGCCCGCTCCGACAAGAAGGACGCGCCCCGCATCTCGCTCGGCGGCCGTCTCGTCGCCGACCTGCTGGTGGCGGCCGGGGCGAGCCGGGTGCTGGCCATGACCCTGCACGCCCCGCAGGTGCACGGCTTCTTCTCCGTCCCGGTGGACCATCTGCACGCGCTGCGCGAACTGGCCGCGCACTTCTCGCGGTACGACCTCTCGCGCACCACCGTCGTCTCCCCGGACCTCGGCAACGCCAAGGAGGCGGCGGCCTTCGCGCGCATGATCGGGGCGCAGGTGGCGGCGGGCGCCAAACAGCGGTTCGCGGACGACCGGGTGAGCATCAGCGCCGTCATCGGCGAGGTCGCCGGGCGCGATGTCATCGTGCTGGACGACGAGATCGCCAAGGGCAGCACGGTGCTCGAACTCCTCGACAGGCTGCGAGAGTTGGGGGCGCGGTCGATCCGGGTCGCCTGTACGCACGGGCTGTTCGCGGCCGGTGCGCTCAAGCGGCTGAGCGAGCAGCCGGACGTTCTGGAGATCGTCTGCACCAACACCGTCCCGGTCCCGCTCGACGACCACCCGGAGAAACTCCGCGTCCTGTCCATCGCCCCGGCCCTCGCCGAGGCCGTGCGCCGCATCCACAACGGGGAATCGGTGAGCGCGCTGTTCGAGGAACCGAAGAATGCGTGAGCGGGGCGCGCCGCGCGTCCTCGGCGTGCTGATGCTGCTCGTGGCGGCGACGGGGTGTGCGCGGGGAGGCACCGCGTGCGCGGGCTGGGGAACCGAGGCGGGCGTCGGCGTCCTGTTCCGCCAGGCCGGGCACGGGCAACTCGCCGGGGCCGTCGCGGAGTTGTGCGCGCGGGGCGCGTGCGTGCGGTCGCGGCTGCGGGACGAGGAGATCACCCGGGTGAGCCTCCGGCTGCCGGAGGACGTGGACCCGGGCCCCGGTCCCGTCCGGCTGCGGGTCACTCCGGCGGGTGCCGCCCGGCCCGTCATCGACGCCTCCGCCGAGGTGCCGCTCACCCGGCAGAGCGACGGCTGCGGCGGCGGGTCGTACCACCGGGGGCTCGCCCTCACCGAGGACGGGGCCCTGACCACGAGGATTCCGAAGTCACTGGGCGAGGACTGGATGAAGCAGCTCCGCGGGCGGACGACCGCCCGGTGACGGGGGCGCCCCGCTCGGCGGGACCCCGCTCACCGGGAATCCGCGTCCGACTCCCACAGGGCCGCCTCCACGGTCGGGTGCGGGGGCAGGAGGCGGGTCAGGCCGGTGACGCGGAAGACACGGAGGGTCAGGGGGTGGGTGCAGACCAGATGGAGCCGGCCGCCGCGCTCCAGCAGCCGGCCGCGGGCCCGGTGGACCAGGCGCAGCCCCGAGCAGTCGAAGAACTCCACGGGGCGCAGGTCGAGGACGAGCCGGAGGCCGGGGCGGCCGGTGAGCCGGTCGAGCAGCGGGGCGATCTCGGCGGCCGTGGCGATGTCGATCTCGCCGCGTAACTCCAGCACCGTGTGGTCCCGGTCCTCGTGCACACGCAGATGCCGGGTGGGCGGAGTGGGGTCCTGTCGCACGACGGCATCACCTCCCACCCGCGCCCGTGACGCGCTCCGCGCCCGCCTGCTCGCCTTCGTCAGAAGGAATTTGAGCATGTTCGATTGACATATGTCTTCGACTTTGACGCATGTCGTTCGAACATGATCGAGTTGTGCCTACGTAAGCGATTGCGTGGCGTGATCGCGTCGTACGGCGGTGCTGCGGCCGTGCTGCGGCGGACGTGGCTCGGTGCCGCGTGGTGCCGTTCGGCGCCGCTCAGTGCCGCTTCGCCGGGCGGGGCTGCGGCCAGGTGCCCGTCGAGCGGGCGACCGCCTTCGCCCGGGTGCGGTCCACCGCGCTGCGGGCCACCGCGAAGATCGCGCCCTGCACCGCCGCCGCGAGCAGGATCTCGCCCCAGCCCCGGTCCGGGTCCAGGGGGTCGGGCGCGTGGTCCTCGTGCCGGACGACCGTCCACACCTTGCGGAACGCCAGCCCCGCCAGCGCGCCGCCCGCCCAGCTGAGCAGGAAGCCGACCGGCTGGTAGTGGAGGGGAAGCTTGGTCTTGTTCTTCGCCATGGGTCACTCCTTCCTCGTGGCACGGGCCTCTTGTCGGCCGAGCGGGCCGCGCCACCCGTTCGCCCTCCCCGGCCCTCTCGCCGCCGGCTTCCCCCTTCCCGTACTCCGCCCGAACGGCGTCGTATGAACCGCCCGGTGCGGGGCATTCGGTGACGGATGAGCGGGACATCCTCGAAGCGGAAGAAGCAGGCCAGGGCCGACCGGCACACCCGGATCACCGTGCTGGTGGCGCTCGCCGCGAACCTGGTGATCGCGGTGGCCAAGGCGGCCGGCGGAGTGCTCGCCGGCTCGCCCGCGCTGCTGTCGGAGGCGGCCCACTCGGTCGCCGACAGCCTCAACGAGGTCTTCCTGCTGGCCGCGCTGCGCCGCAGCCGCCGTCCGGCCGACCGCGGTCACCCCTTCGGGTACGGCAAGGAGCGGTATTTCTGGTCCCTGCTCGCGGCCGTCGGGATCTTCGTGATGGGCGGCTGCTTCTCCTTCTTCCAGGGCTTCGAGGCGCTGCGCACGGGCACGGAGGAGAAGTTCAGCGGCTATGTCGCGGGCCTCGTCGTCCTCGGGGTCGCCTTCGTCGCCGAGGGGCTCTCCCTGCTCCGCGCGCTGCACCAGGCCCGCCGGAAGGGGGGCGGCTCCGCCGATCTGAGCGACCCCGCCCTGCGCACCGTGATCGCCGAGGACGGCACGGCGGTGCTCGGTGTCACCCTGGCCGCCGCCGGCATGGCGCTGCACATGGTGACGGGCCAGGTCGCCTGGGAGGCGGCCGCCTCCATGGTGATCGGCGCGCTGCTCGTCTCCGTCGCCTACCGCCTCGGCCGCGAGGCCCGCGACCAGCTCATCGGCGAGGCCGCCGACCCCGAACTCACCGGCCGCATCCGCGCGCTGCTGTGCGCGCAGCCGGAGATCGACAGCGTCGAGGCGCTGTTCACGATGAAGACCGGCCTCGACTCCACGCTGGTGGCCGCGCGCGTCGACCTCGTGCCGGGCATGGACAGCGAACGGGTCGAGGAGGTCGCCGTACGCATCAAGCGGTCGGTCGCCGAGATGTTCCCCGACACCGACCGCGTCTTCCTCGACGTCACCGACCGCGACGGCGCCACCGGCACACGGGAGAGCCCCGCCGCGACGGGGGAACGCGGCGGGGCCTGACCGGCGAGTGCCCGGCCCGCGAACGGTTCATGCACCGGGCCCCGGAAAAATCCGCGGGCTCAGCCCGCGTCCACCGGCTCCAGCACGAACACCGGGATCTCCCGGTCCGTCTTCTCCTGGTACTCCGCGTACGGCGGGAACGCGGCCACCGCGCGCTCCCACCACTCGGCCTTCTCCGCGCCGGTCACCTCGCGGGCCCGCATGTCCCGCTTGACCGGGCCGTCCTGGAGCTCGACATGGGGGTCGGACTTGACGTTGAAGTACCAGACCGGGTGCTTGGGCGCGCCGCCGACGGAGGCGACCGCCGCGTACGCGCCGTCGTGCTCCACCCGCATCAGCGGCGTCTTGCGGATCTTGCCGCTGCGCGCGCCGCGCGTGGTCAGGACGATCACCGGCAGGCCGGTGTCCCGCAGCGTCGTCCCCTCGGTCCCGCCGGAACCCTCGTACAGCTCGACCTGCTCGCGCACCCACTGGGCCGGGCTGGGCTCGTACTCGCCCTCAAGCGGCATTGCCTCGTCCTCTTCTCGGTCAGACGGCTCTTGCTCGTACGGCTTTCTTCTGCGACCTGCCACAACAGCGGCGGGCGCCGCAATCATCCGTACCGCGCAGCGGTGGCCGGAACACCCCCGTATCCGCGAGACTGAAAGTGGCCGGAAGCAACCGAGTAATCTGGCCGAGAAGAAGCGAAGTGCGATCCGGAACGGCCGGAACCGGTGCTTCCGCGCCCCTGCCGGCCACGCTCTTCGGCCAGATCCGCGAGGCCACCGATCTGGCCGGACTTGCCGTCGCCCCATGAGTGCCCCAGGCATCTAATGAAGATCGGCACGACGCACCTCTTCGTCTGCGAGGTCTTTCCATGACGGAACTGACGGACATCACCGAGCCGGACGCCCCGGTCACCCCCGTCGCCTTCCCGCAGGACCGCTCCTGTCCCTACCACCCGCCCACCGGGTACGGCCCGTTGCGCGAGGCGCGGCCGCTGTCCCGGGTCACGCTGTTCGACGGCCGCGAGGTCTGGGCGGTCACCGGGCACACCGCCGCCCGCGCCCTGCTGGCCGACCCCCGGCTGTCCAGCGACCGCACCAGGCCCGGCTTCCCCGTCCCCTCGGCCCGCTTCGCCGGGGTGCGGGACCGGCGGGTCGCGCTGCTCGGCCTGGACGACCCCGAGCACAAGGTCCAGCGGCGGATGATGATCCCGTCGTTCACCGTCAAGCGCGCCGCCGCGCTGCGGCCGAGCATCCAGCGCATCGTGGACGGCCTGCTGGACGCGATGACCGAGCAGGGGGCGCCCGCCGAGCTGGTCTCCGCCTTCGCGCTGCCCGTGCCGTCCATGGTGATCTGCGGCCTGCTCGGGGTGCCGTACGACGACCACGAGTTCTTCGAGGAGCAGTCCCGCAGACTGCTGCGCAGCCCGACCGCCGAGGAGACCCAGGCCGCCCGGGTGGCGCTGGAGGAGTACCTCGGCGATCTCGTCGACCGCAAGGCCGCCGCGGCCGAGCCCGGCGACGGCGTGCTCGACGACCTCGTGCACCAGCAGCTGCGCGAGGGGTCCCTGGACCGGGCGGAGACCGTCTCGCTCGGGCTCATCCTGCTCGTCGCCGGGCACGAGACGACCGCCAACATGATCTCGCTGGGCACCTTCACCCTGCTCCGCCACCCCGAGAAGCTGGCCGAGCTGCGCGCCGACCCCTCGCTGCTGCCCGGCGCGGTCGAGGAGCTGATGCGGATGCTGTCCATCGCGGACGGCCTGGTGCGCGTCGCGCTGGAGGACATCGAGGTCGAGGGGCAGACCGTCCGGGCCGGCGAGGGCGTGCTCTTCTCCACCTCGGTGATCAACCGGGACGCCTCCGTGTACGAGGACCCCGACACCCTGGACTTCCGCCGCTCCGCCCGCCACCACGTGGCCTTCGGCTTCGGCATCCACCAGTGCCTCGGGCAGAACCTCGCCCGCGCCGAGCTGGAGATCGCCCTCGGCTCGCTGCTCACCCGGCTGCCCGGGCTGCGCCTTGCCGTCCCCGCGGAGGAAATTCCCTTCAAACCCGGCGACACGATCCAGGGGATGCTGGAACTCCCCGTGACCTGGTAAGAGGCTCAGGCCCATGCACATCGACATCGACACGGACACCTGTATCGGCGCGGGACAGTGCGCGCTGGCCGCCCCGGCGGTCTTCACCCAGGACGACGACGGCTACAGCTCGCTGATCCCGGGCCGCGAGGACGCCACCGACAACCCGATGGTGCGGGAGGCGGCCCGGGCCTGCCCCGTCGGCGCGATCACCGTCACGGAGGACTCGCCCCGGGCGGCGGTGAGCGCCACGGACGACTGAACGCGGCCGTCGGCGAGGTCCCCGGGTCCGGGTAGGGTGCCCGGATGACCGACCGAGCCGGCGGGCCGTTCCTGTACGTCGTCGTCTGCGCGGCCGGGATCGCCGACGGGGTCGGCACCCTGATCACGGCCGCGCGGACCCGGGGCTGGGACGTCGGCGTCATCGCCACACCGGCGGCGACGAACGGCTTCTTCGACCTGGCCGCCGCCGAGCGGCTGACCGGCCGTACCGTACGGTCCGCCTGGCGCACCCCTGCCGACCCGCGCCCCTTTCCGCCGCCGGACGCGGTCGTGGTGGCGCCCGCGACCTTCAACACCGTCAACAAGTGGGCCGCCGGGATCGCCGACACCCTCGCGGTGGGCACCCTGTGCGAGGCGCTCGGCCTCGGCGTGCCGATCGCCGTGCTGCCCTGCGTCGGCGAGGCACTGGCCGCCCACCCCGCCTACGGGGAGAGCGTGGCCCGGCTGACCGGGCTCGGCGTGCGGTTCGGGGCGGGCGGCGGGGACGGCGGCTTCCCCTGGGAGTCGGCCCTCGATCTGCTGGAGCCGCCCCGCTGAGCCGTCGGGTCAGGCGCAGGGTCAGCGGGTACGGCGTACGTACCCCGGATCGCCGGGCGTGGAGACCTCCAGGTCCCGGCGGACGATGCTCAGCCGTCCGCCCCAGCGCGCCAGCGCCTTGCGCAGTCCCGCGTCGGTGTACTCGACGTCCAGCACCCGGTCGTCGTACGCCTTCGCGTACACCCCGCACTCGTCGTACTGCCCGCACTCCTCCGCCACCGCGAAGTCCAGCCCGGCGGCCTTACGGCGCCCGGTCAGCTCGGCGGTGTTCTTCTGGCCGACGGCGAGGCGGCGGGCGTGCGCGTGCCGGGTGAGCAGGCGCATGTACGCGACGGCGTCGTCGGCGGTGAGCAGCCGGCGGGAGCGGGTGTAGCTGTCGTAGTTGTCGGGCTCGACGGCGTCGAAGCCCTTGCGGGCGCAGCCGTCGGTCCAGGCGTTCACCCGGCGCGCGATCCGCTCCCGCTTGGCGGGGGTGCCGAGGTCGAGGAGGGGTTCGTCCCAGTCCTCGTCGATCACCGTGCGGCCGTCTCCGTCGCGCAGCAGCAGGTCGGCGGGCCAGCCGGCGCGTTCGCCGGGCTGGGCCTGGAAGGCGTTGACGTAGCAGACGTTGTAGCGGCCGGGGGCGGGGGAGCCGGAGCGGTCGCGGGTGACGATCCGGACCCCGGCGGGCGGCGGGTAGGCGCCGCCGATCTGGTAGTCGAACCCGGCGTGGCGCGGCGGCAGCCGTATCGCGTCCTCGTCGTGTCCCGGCGCGCAGCCGGCCAGGGCGGTGGCGAGGGCGAGCAGCACGGCGGCGGCACGCGCGACGGCCGGGCGGGTCACGTGTGCTCCCTCGGTTCTCGTGTGCGGCGGCGGGAGTGCCGTACGGCACTTCCGTGATCCAACCGGCCGCGCGCCGCGTGCGTCAACTCGCCCTGACCGGGCCGACGTACCCTCGCGGTGACAGCACCTTCCCCACGGCAGGAGCGGCAACGATGCGGTATGTGAAGCTGGGTTCCACGGGCCTGGACGTCTCGCGGATCTGTCTGGGCTGTATGACCTACGGCGAGCCCGACCGGGGTGTCCACGAGTGGACGCTCGACGAGGACGCCGCCCGGCCGCTGATCCGGCAGGCGCTGGAGGCGGGGATCAACTTCTTCGACACCGCCAACGTGTACTCCGACGGCACCAGCGAGGAGATCGTCGGCCAGGCACTGCGGGACTACGGGCACCGCGACGAGATCGTGCTCGCCACCAAGGTGCACGGCCGGATGCGCCCGGGACCCAACGGCGGGGGCCTGTCCCGCAAGGCGATCATGTCCGAGATCGACCACAGCCTGACCAGGCTCGGCACCGACTACGTCGACCTCTACCAGATCCACCGCTACGACCACGAGACGCCGGTCGAGGAGACGATGGAGGCCCTGCACGACCTGGTGAAGGCGGGCAAGGTCCGTTACCTCGGGGCGAGTTCGATGTACGCCTGGGAGTTCGCCAAGGCGCAGTACACCGCCGAGCTGAACGGCTGGACCCGGTTCGTGTCGATGCAGAACCACTACAACCTGCTCTACCGCGAGGAGGAGCGGGAGATGCTGCCGCTCTGCGCGGACCAGGGGGTCGGGGTGCTGCCGTGGAGCCCGCTGGCGCGGGGGCGGCTCACCCGCGACTGGGGCACGGTCACCGGGCGCAGCGCGGGCGACGACTTCGGCAGCCGGCTGTATCTGGAGAGCGACCGGGAGATCGTGGAGGCGGTGACCCGGGTCGCCGAGGCGCGGGGCGTGCCGCGCGCCCAGGTGGCGCTGGCCTGGCTGCTGCACCAGGACACGGTGGCGGCACCGGTCGTCGGGGTGTCCAGGACCGGGCATCTGGAGGACGCGGTGGCCGCCGTACGGCTGGAGCTGACCGAGGAGGAGATCGCGGAGCTGGAGCGGCCGTACACCCCGCGCGCGGTGAGCGGGCACTGATTTCCGCCGCCTATTTTTCCTTGACCGGTCAACAGGATTCCCGGGATTGAATCCCGGTCAATGATCATCTTCCTTCCCGCCGTGTTCCGTTTTCCGTGCCCGCGAACGGGAGATCTCTTGTTCCGCGCCGCCGGCCTGTGCGAAAGTGTGCGCTGCCGGCGCGCGGACAATTGTTTTTCCGCCGCGAGCGCCGGTCCGCTCCGGTGCGTCCCCCCTGTCTCAAATGAGCTTCCCCAGGCGGGCGTTGGGGCTGTCGCGTTCGGGGTCCTGCCGTCGGTATGGGCCGATTCCGTGTCGGGTCTGGAGGAATGCGGTAGTGAAAGGCGAAGGACCGGAGAATTTCCCTGATTTCCCCCAGTCCCGGGATTCCGGCGAATACGGCAGGCGCACTCCGGTGTCGGACCGGGAACTCAGCACCGAGCTGAAGAACTGGACGGGAGCGGCGCCCGCGCTGCACCCCGTCGGCGAACTCCTCGACCGGCACTGGGCCGCGGGGTACGCCTACGCCCGGCTGTGCACCGCCGGACCGCGCGCCGCCGGGATGCTCACCACCGCCGCCTTCACCCGGCTCTTCGGCGAGACCCTGCGCCAGGCGGGACCCTCCGCCGCCTGGCGCCCCCATCTGCTGGTCACCGTGCGCCGCGTCGCCGCCGAGTGGGACGGCGACGGCCGCCAGGACCTGCTGCACCCCGCGCTGCTCCCGGGCCCCGGCGGCACCGAGCGCGCCGCCGCCCGCCTCCTCCCGCCCTCCGGCCGGCGCCTGCTGTCCCGCGCCTTCCAGCGGCTGCCCCAGTCCTACCGCGCCGTCCTCTGGCACGCCGAGGTCGAGGGCGAGCCCCTCTCCGTCCCCGCCGAACTGCTCGGCCTGGACGAGGAGAACACGCTCATCGAACTGCGCCGCGCCCGTGAGCGGCTGCGCGAGGAGTGCCTCCAGACCCACCGCGAGCTGGCCGCCGACCCCGAGTGCGGACGCTATCTGCGGATGCTGGACGTGACCTTCCGGCGCGGCGCCCTGGACATGGACCCCGATCTGCGGGCCCATCTGGAGGGCTGCCGCCACTGCATGGAGACCGCCGAGCAGCTCGGCCGCTTCCGGCAGGGGCTCGGGCTCGCCCTCGCGGAGTCCGTCCTCGGCTGGGGCGCCGCCGAGTACCGCGAGGCCCGCGCACACCGCGCCGAGGAGGCGCCCGCCGTACCCGCGCTCACGGGCGGCGAGGACTTCGAGCGGCCGCCCGCCGCCGCCCCCGGCCCCCCGCCCGCGCCCCGGGGCACCGCCGGCTCCGGGCCGGCCGTCCGCCCCGCCGCCTCCGGGACGGCCGTCCGCCCCGCCGCCTCCGGGACGGCCGTCCGCTCCGCGCACCGGGCCGCGCGCCGCGCCCGCCGCCGCAACCTCGGCATGGCCGTCGCCACCGTCGGCGGCCTGGTCGTCCTGCCGCTGGTGCTGTGGTCGGCGCTCGGCTCCGGCGACGACTCCGCCCGCGCCCACGGCGCCACCCCCTCCGAGGCGCCGGACACCCAGCCGCCCACGCCGGGCCCCTCCTGGGCCGGGGCGAGCACCCGCGAGGGCGCCCTGCACGGCAGGCTGCACAACGTGGCCTCCGGCGACTGCATCGCCGTCGCCGGCAAGGCGGCCGAGGGCGCCGAGGCGAAACTCGCCGCCTGCTCCTCGGCACCGTCCCAGCGCTGGACGTACGAGCCCAACGGGCTGCTGCGCAGCGACGCCGCCCCCGATCTCTGCCTCGACTCCCACCTCGGCTACTCGGTCCGCCTCGCCCCCTGCACGGCCACCGGAAGCACCGCGCGGAACCTCCGCTACGACTTCACCCTCCAGGGCGTCCTCGTCCCGCGCTGGGACCAGGACCTCGCCCTCACCCCGGCCGCCACCGACGGCTCGGGCGCGCTGGTCGTCAAGAACCGCGAGGACAGCGGGGCGCAGCGCTGGGTGATGGACACCAGCCGTACCGACCCCCAGATGCAGAGCGTCGGCTGGGACGGCACCACCCCGCCCGCCAAGGGCGCGGGCAGCACGTCCGCCGCTCCCGGCCGGACCGCCTCACCGGCCCCGACGCGGAGCGCGCGGCCCGCCCCGAGCGCGACCCCCACCGAGCAGCCCGGCCCCACCGAGGAGGGCTTCCCCGTCTCCTACCGCTGCGCCGACCACCAGGACGCCTGCTTCCGGGGCGGCCGCTCGGGCGACGGCGACCACGGCGGGTCCTACGGCTCGTACGGGGGCTCCTACGGCGGTTCGTACGGCGGCTCCTACGGGGGACGCCGCCACTGACGGACCGTCAGTGGGGCGGCGGGGGCGGCAGCGTCCGCAGGGAAGGAGCCCGGTCCGGCCAGACCAGCAGGACCGGGCAGGGCGCGTGGTCCACGGTGAAGCGGGAGGCCGGGCCCAGGCTGTGCGGACCGAGCCGGGTGCGGTCGCCGTCCCGGGCGAGGACCAGCAGATCCGCGCCCTCGGCCGCCGCGACGACCTCGCGCTCGACCCGCCCCGAGCGCTCCTCGCGGACGCAGGGGCGGCCGAGCCGTCCGGCGGCCGCCGCGAGCAGCTCCGCCGCCGAACCGTCGTTCAGCGCCTCCATCAGGTCGCCCGGATCGCCCCGGCGCCCCCGGCCCAGCAGCCCCGCGAACGCCCCGTGCGCCACCCCGGGCACCTCGGGCCCGCTCACGTGCAGCAGCACCACCTCGGCACCGGCCGGGGTGTGCTCCCGTACGGCGTCCACACAGGCGGGCCAGGTGCCCTCGACGAGCCAGGCGATCACACGCATCCGGGGCCGTCCCCTCTCGACGTACGGCGGCCGCTCCCACGGACCGCCGAGGCTTCAGAACAGGTGCAGCGCCCCCCACAGTGCCACCACCGACACGGCCAGCGCCGAGGGCACGGCGATCAGACCGAGCCGGGTGAACTCCCCGAGGTTCACCCCGTGGTCGTGCTGGTGCACGATCCGCCGCCACAGCAGGGTGGCGAGCGAACCGGCGTAGGTGAGGTTCGGACCGATGTTCACCCCCAGCAGCACCGCGAGCACCGCGCCCGCGCCCGCCGGGGCCGCCAGCGGCAGCAGGACGAGCACGGCGGGCAGATTGTTGATCAGGTTCGCCAGGACGGCGGCCAGCGCGGCCGTGCCCAGCAGGGCGAGCAGACCCGTGCCGCCGGGCAGCACGTGCTTGAGCGCGTCCGCGAGCCCGTTGTCCACCACCGCGCGCACCACCACGCCGAGCGCGAGCACGAACAACAGGAAGGAGGGCGCCGCCGCCCGCACGACCGTCATCGGGGTCGCCTGGCGCCGCAGCAGCGCCCGGCCCGCCAGCACCAGCGCGCCCGCCGCCGCGACCCACGCCGGGTCCACCCCGAACCCCGACGCCACCACGAACCCGGCCAGCGTGCAGCCCACCGTCACCAGCGCGAACAGCGGCAGCGGCGGCTCCTCGCCCCTCTCCCCGGCACCCGGCGCCGACACCGCCAGATCCCCGGCGAAGAACCGCCGGAACACCACGTACTCCACCGCGATCGCGGCCAGCCACGGCAGCACCATCAGCGCCGCGAACCGGGTGAAGCTCAGCCCGCTCGCCGCGAAGGCCAGCAGGTTCGTCAGATTGGACACCGGCAGCAGCAGCGAGGCGGTGTTGGACAGATGCGTACAGGCGTACACCTGCGGTTTCGGCCGTACGCCGGTCCGCGCGGCCGTCGCGAACACCACCGGGGTCAGCAGCACGATCGTCGCGTCCAGGCTGAGCACGGCCGTGATGACCGACGCCAGCGCGAACACCGCCGTGAGCAGCCGCACCGGGCGCCCCCGCGACCAGCGCGCCATCCACGCCCCGCACGCCCGGAACAGCCCCTCCACGTCGCAGAAGTGGGCGAGCACCAGCACCGCCGCGAGGAACCCGACGACCGGGCCGAGCCGGGCCACCTCCTCGCGGGCGTCTTCCAGCGGGATGACACCGGTGGCGATCGCCAGCCCGGCGGCGGGCACCGCGAGGACGGCCTCCGAGCGGCCGAAGGGCCGTACGACCGCCCAGGCGAGCACCGCCACGAGCAGGACGGCGGACAGGGCCTCGGCGAGCGGGGTGTTCAGGGCGTTCCTCCGGGTCGGACGGGGTCGTCGGTGCCCGCCCATGAAAACAGATCACGGGCGGGACACCGCGCGTCCGTGCGGCCGGGCCCGGCCGGTCAGGGCTGGGTGCCCGGCTGGAACACGCTCAGGAAGACGGAGGAGGAGTTGCCGCCCACCGGCACCTCCCCGGCCGTCCACGCCACCTTCAGCGAGTCCCGCTCGTCCGGCGGGGTGACCACCAGCGCGGCCGGGCGCGCCTTGTCGGCGCCGCTGATCTCCGGGTTGGAGAAGGTCAGCCCCGCCCAGGCGCTCGCCCCCGGCCGCAGCGTGACCGTCACCGCCGAACCGGCCGAGCGCTTCGGGTCCGGGCCGAGCTGCCGGCCCGAGGCGTCCACGAAGGCCGCGCCCGGATAGCCGTGCACCGTGCAGGTGCGGGAGGACGTGTTGGTGAGCACGACGGGGAAGTTCTCCTGCCCGGCCCCCGGGTCGTTGCGGCCGACCGAGGCGCGCAGCTCGGAGGTGTGGCAGCGGGAGCTCGCGGCGGGCCTGGCGCCCGGCTTCGTCGCGTCGCCCTTCGTGCCGCCGTCGTCCTTCGTGCCCTCACCGCGCTGGGAGGCGTGGGCCGAGGCGGACGCGCTGTCCGAGGCGGTGGCCGTCGCCGCCGACGCGGGCGGGGAGACGCCCGGTGACCGCTCGGTCGCGGGCGCGGCCGTACCCGGCTCGGTCCTGACCGGTTCGGCACGGACGCCCTGGCCGCCGCCGCAGGCGGTCAGCAGACCCAGGACGGCGGCCGAGCCCGCGATGAGGGCCCCGCGCCGCGCGGAGAAGGATGAGTTCGCCATGTCGCTCGACACTCCTGGTAGTCGCGGCACGCGCCGTACGCGTGCCTCGGGCGCCGGGTGCGCCGTCACCACACTCCGATGCGCGGACCGGGGGAAAAGTTCGGAGCGCGCGAAGAATATTTTCCCGCCCCCGGTGCTTTCGTGCCTCGTGAGCGCCTTCACGCCCCGCCGGCGCCTTCGTGCCCCCCCCTCAGCCGACCCGCAGCGAGCCGAGCACGCCGTTCACCGCGTCCGCGTCACCCCGGACGCGCACCTGGACGTACACCTGCGGCTCGTCCGAGCCGTCCGCCGGGCGCAGCGCCGACTCGGTGACCGAGCCGCCGCCCGGGCAGTCGCCCCAGGTGCGCACCGTGCCGCGCCAGCCGCCCCCGGTGAACGCCTTGCCGCCGCTGTCCCGGCAGCCCGCGTGGGTGAGCGCGGCCACCCGCTTCGTCACGTCCCCGTGTTCCGTCACGCCGGCGAAGACGCCGTCCACCGGCGCGGCCAGGTCCGGCCAGCGCGCCAGGTCGCCCGCCACGACCAGCCCGGGCTCCTGCCCCGAGGGCAGTCCGAGCGCCGCCGGGTTCCAGCCCGAGTCACGGACCTCGCGCGCCCACGCGGCGGGCACCTCGACGCTGATCCGGCCCGAGGCGTCCCGCACCCGGACCGGTCCGGCGGCCCCGGCGGCGGGCCGGTGCAGCACCAGGGCCGTCGCCCCGGCGGCCACCCCCAGCGCCACCGCCCCGGCCACGACGGCGTACCCGGTGCGCACCCGGCGGGGCCACCGCCGGCGCCCCCGGCCGCCGCCCTCCGCCAGCCGCTCCAGCTCGTCCGCGAACGCCGCCGCGTCCGGCCAGCGCCGCTCCCGGTCCGGCTCCAGGGCCCGCAGCAGCGCCCGCTCCACGTCCGCGCCGAGCCCCGGGCGCAGCCGCCCCGGCGGCACCACGCGGCCCGGCGGGCCCGGCACGGTGCCGGTGACCAGCTGGTAGCCCACCGCGCCCAGGCTGTAGACGTCGGCGCGCGCGTCGATGCCCGCGCCCGGCTCGGCCTGCTCGGGCGGCTGGTAGCCCGCCGAACCCGCCGCCAGGGTGAGTACGGACGCCTGCGCGAGGCTCTTGGCCAGGCCCAGGTCCGCGAGGAGCAGCCGGCGCTCGCCGTCCGGGGCGGTGTGCAGCAGCACGTTGGTCGGCTTGATGTCGCGGTGCACGATCCCCGCCTCGTGCAGCGCGGCCGCCCCGCGCGCGGCCTCGGCGGTCAGCCGCAGCGCCTCCGGGACCGGCGGCGGACCGTCGTCGAGCAGATCGGCGAGCGTGCCGCCGTCGGCGTACTCCATGACGAAGTACGGCCTGCCGTCCGGGAGTTCACCGATGTCGTAGACCTGGACCAGACGGCTGGAGGAGGCCCGGCGCAGCAGTTTCGCCTCGGACAGGAACCGCTCACGCACATCGAGCCGGTGCGCCCAGTTGTCGGCGAGCACCTTGACCGCGACCGGTGCGTCCAGCTCGTCGTCGTGGGCGAGCCACACCGTGGCGAAGGCGCCGGTGCCCAGGACCCGTTCCATGCGGTGACGGCCGATCCGCTCCGGGGGATGCATACGACTATCATGCCTGGCCTGAGATCGACTTCGAGGGGGCAGCGGTGGGGGACGAGCCGACGGCCGCCGCGGCGGACGAGCCCACGGCCGAGGGCCTCGCCCGGCTGGCCGCCACCGGCGACACGGCCGCGCTCGACCGGCTCCTGGCCGAGCTGCGCCCGGAGGTGGTGCGCCGCTGCGGGCGGTTCCTGCCGTGCCGGGAGGACGCCGAGGAGGCCGCGCAGGACGTGCTGCTCCAGGTGGCCCGGCACATCACCGGCTTCGAGGGCCGCAGCCGCTTCAGCACCTGGCTCTACACGGTCGTCGCCAACTGCTGCCGCCAGAAGTACCGCGAGCTGCGCCGCCGCGCCGCCGAACGGCCCGCCCCGTCCATGCGCCCCGAACCCGTCGACCCCCGCACCACCAGCGTCATCGCGGGCTCCCGGGTCGACCTCCTGGAGGCGCTCGACCGGCTGGAGCGCGAGTATCCGCACCTGGTCGCGCCGCTGGTCTACCGCGACATCTGCCATCTGGACTACGCCGAGGCCGCCGAACGCGCCGGCATCCCGCTCGGCACCCTCAAGTCCCGCCTGCACGAGGCCCGCAAGCGGGTACGGCCCTGGCTCAGCGGCTACTGAGCGGCTGCCGGGCGGTCACCCGCCGTCCCCCTCCAGGGTCAGTTCCGCCCAGATGGTCTTGCCCTCGGCGGTGTGCCTGCTGCCCCACCGCTGGGTGAGCTGGGCGACCAGGAGCAGCCCCCGGCCGCCCTCGTCGAAGGTCTTGGCCCGCCTCAGGTGCGGGGCGGTGTGGCTGGCGTCCGACACCTCGCAGATCAGCCGGTCCGCGTCATGGATGAGCCGTAGCCGCACGGGCTGCGAGCCGTAGCGGATCGCGTTGGTGACCAGCTCGCTCACCACCAGCTCCACCGTGAACGCCGCCTCGGTCAGCGACCAGCGCTCCAGCTGCTCCCCGACCTCCCTGCGCACCGGTGCCACCAGCGCCGGGTCGTCCGGCACGTCCCAGGCGGCCACCTGGCCCGCGGGCAGGGCGTGGGTGCGGGCCAGCAGCAGCGCCACGTCGTCCGCCGCGTCCCCGCGCGGCAGCAGGGCGTCCAGGACCCGGTCGCAGGTGGCGTCCAGCGCGTGGCCGCAGCGCTCGCCCGGGCGCCGCGTCTCGTCGCCGAGCACCTCGAACAGCAGCTGTCTGCCCCGGTCCCCGGCGCGGTCCCGGGAGGCCACCAGACCGTCGGTGTACAGGGCGATCACCGTGCCCTCGGGCAGCTCCACCTCCGCCGACTCGAAGGGCAGCCCGCCCAGGCCCAGCGGGGTGCCGGAGGGCAGGTCGAGTTCGCGGGGCGGCTTTCCGGGCTCCAGGACCACGGGTGGGGGGTGTCCCGCGCGGGCCAGCGAACAGCGCCGGGACACCGGGTCGTAGACCGCGTAGAGGCAGGTCGCGCCCACCTCGCCGCCGCCGTCGCCGGACTCCTCGTAGAGCCGGACCACCAGGTCGTTCAGATGGGTGAGCAGTTCCTCCGGGGCCAGGTCGAGGTCGGCCAGGGTGCGCACGGCGGTGCGGAGCCTGCCCATCGCCGCCGACGCCTGCACCCCGTGGCCCACCACGTCCCCGACGACCATGGCGACCCGGGTCCCGGACAGCGGGATCACGTCGAACCAGTCGCCGCCCACCCCGGCCCGGGCCGCCGGGAGATAGCGGGAGGTGGCCTCCAGGGCGGCCGTCGGCGGCAGCCGCCGGGGCAGCAGGCTGCGCTGGAGGGCCAGGGCGGTGTCGCGCTCGCGGGAGTAGCGGCGGGCGTTGTCGAGGCAGACGGCGGCGCGCGCGGTGATCTCCTCGGCCAGCAGCACGTCGTCCGCCGTGAACGGATCGCGGCGCCGGTGCCGGGCCAGCACCACGACCCCGAGGGTGGTGCCCCGGGCGTGGACCGGCACCGCCATCGAGCAGTGGATGCCGAACTCGCGCACCCGCTCGCCCCGCTCCGCGCTCCAGGCCAGCCATTTGTCCAGGTCGCCCGCGGCCACCGCGGCGGTCACGGTACGGCCGCTCAGCAGCGCGGCCGCCTGCGGGGAGAACTCGGGGTACACCTCGCTCGCGCCCGGCTCGGCCACCGCCTCCGGCTCCCCTTCGAGGACGGAGCGGTGGGCGGCCCGGCGCAGCGGTACGGGCGCCACCACCCGGTACGGGGGCCCGCCGCCGGGTCCGGCCGCGTCCAGCAGGTCGACGGTGACGAAGTCCGCGAGCTCGGGCACGCACACGTCCGCCAGTTCCTGCGCGGTGCGGGTCACGTCCAGGGAGGTGCCGATGGCGATGCTCGCCTCGTTCACCAGGCGCAGCCGCTGCTGGGCCCGGTGGGCCTCGGTGACGTCGTGCGCGGCGACCACGACGCCCCGCACCTGCCCGTCCGCGTCGGTGACCGGCGCCATCCGGGCGAGCCAGACCCTGCCCGCCCCACCGTCCGCGTCGCGGGCGAAGACGCGCAGGTCCACGGGCCGGCCGGTGGTGAGCACCCGGAGCATGTCCCGCTCCAGGTCCTCGGCCTGGGGCAGGCCGCCCATCTCGGTGATCCGCAGCCCGCGCACCCGGTCCTCGGACAGTCCGGTGATCCGGGCCATGGCGTCGTTCGCGCGGCGCAGCCGCAGCCGCTCGTCGTACACGGCGACGGCGCACGGGGACTGGAGCAGGGCCGCCTCGGACAGCGGGTCACCGGCCGCCGGCGGGGTGGTGCCGGCGGGCGGGGCGAGGACGAGCCAGTCGCCGCCGCGGTCGCCGTCGCCCCGGCGGTGGCGGGCGAGCAGCCGGACCGGGACCGTACGGCCGTCCCGGTGGCGCAGGTCGAGCGTGCCGTCCCAGTGACCGCCCGAGGGGAGCGGCGCGGTGCCGCCGTCGTCGTCGCTCGCGAGCAGGAGGGCGGCCGGGCGGCCCAGGACGGCGTCGGCCGGGTGGCCGAGCAGACGCCGGGCGCCCTCGTTCCACTCCAGCAGTGTTCCGTCGTCGGCGATCACGGCCCGGGCCGTCGCCGCCTCGTCGAACGGATAGCCCCGGCTCATCGTCGCCACTCCCAAGCGCGTGCGCGCAGAGTCGACAGGCGCACCTCCGTCACCCAGCCTAGGGCCTGTCGTCCGATTCCCGCCTGCGGGACGATGCGCGCGCCCCGCTCAGGTGCGGTAGCCGAGGATCGTCATCATGCCGCTCTCCGAGTGGTACTGGTTGTGGCAGTGCAGCATCCACAAACCCGGGTTGTCGGCGTCGAAGTCGAAGACCAGCTTGCGGTGGGGCAGCACGATCGCCGTGTCCTTGCGGGCGCCGTTCGCGTCGAGGCCGGTCATCGCGAAGGTGTGGCCGTGCAGATGCATGGGGTGCCACATGTCGGTGGCGTTGATGAGGGTGACGCGGACCCGCTCCCCGGCCTTCACGGGGTGGCGCTGGCGCACGTCGTACGGCTTGTGGTCGAAGCTCCAGTCGTACTTGCCCATGCTGCCCGTCGCCCTGATCCGGAACTGGCGGTCGGGCTCGCGCTCGGGCAGGGCCGCCGAGTCGGCGGGGCGCAGCCGGTTGGCGAGGACGATGTTGCCGTCCAGCTCGTCGGGGTGCACATCGGGGAGAGGAACGGTTCTGCTCTTGTCGGTGCGCAGCACCGCGATCGCCTGTCCGTTCTTGCCCTCGGCCTTCGCCACGAGCGGGAAGACCCCGTCCTTGGCGGTGACCAGCACGTCGTAGCGCTCGGCCATGCCCACCAGCAGCGCGTCGGTGTCGCAGTGCTGCACCGGATAGCCGTCGGTGTGCGTGACCGTCATGGTGTGCCCGCCGAGCGCGACCCGGAAGGCGGTCTCGGAGCCCGCGTTGATGATGCGCAGCCGGATGCGCTCGCCGGGACGGCAGCGGAAGCTGGTCGGCTCGCCCGGGCGGCGGCCGTTGACGAGGTAGACGGGGAAGTCGACGCTGCCGCCCATGCTGTGCAGCAGACGGCTGTAGGAGTGGTGCAGCCTGCGGTCGGGGCCGTTGTCCACATGCGTGGCGGTGGGGTGGGCCGACGGATGCTGCGGGCCCATCCCCATGTCCATGCTCATGCTGTCGAGCAGGGACGAGTCCGGGATCAGCTGGCGGAGCACCTTGTCGGGGGTGGAGCCGTTCACCCCGTCGAGCCAGTCGTCCAGGATGACGATCCACTCCTGGTCGTAGGAGAGCGGCTCGCGCGGGTCGTCGATGATGAGCGGCGCGTACAGCGCGCGGTCCGGCTGCATCCCGACGTGCGAATGGATGAAGTACGTCCCCGGTTCGGCGGCGGTGAAGCGGTAGGTGAAGTCGGTGCCGGACGCCACGGCCCGCTGGGTCAGCCCCGGCACGCCGTCCATGTCGCAGCGCAGCCGGATGCCGTGGAAATGCAGGGTGGAGAACTCCGGCAGCCGGTTGGCGAAGGTGATGCTCAGCACGTCACCCGCGGTGGCGCGCACCAGCGGCCCGGGGAGCTGGTCGTGGTAGGCCCAGGTCCGTACACTGCGGCCGCCGAGGTCCAGCGTGGTCTCCCGGGCGGTCAGCCCGACCATGCGCACGCGCCCCGAGCCGCGCCTGCGCTCGGCGGCCCGGACCTCCGGGCCCGACGGGTCGACATATCCCTCGGGTCCCACGGGGACGAAGGCCTTGCCGGCCGCCGACGCGCCGCTCGGCCCCGGCCGCGGGCCGGGGCCGGAGTCCGTGCAGGCAGCCAGGAGACCCGCGCCGGCGGCAGCGAACGGGGCTCGGAGCAGGGTACGCCGCGAAGGTGTATGCATAAAGGAAATAAGACACTTTTTGTGCTGATATGTGATGGATCTGCGGCGGCGCGTCCGCTGGTGTCGGGCCACCACCGTCCGCGGTACCGGCGGAAAAGGGCCTTCAACTGGCGGAATTTACGGGTAAGTACCCGGGCTGTACCGTGAGGCCATGCCAGCTCTGAATGTGGAGTTCAGCGAACGCGAACTGGCCGACCTGCGCGAGATCGCCAAGGAGCGCGGTACGTCGATGAAGGCCCTCGTGCGCGAGGCCGCCGCCGCGGACATCGCCCGGCACCGGGCACTGCGGGAGGGCGCGGAGACGTTCCGCGGCTTCTTCGCCGCCCACGCGGGGGAGTTCGCGGCGGCCTTCCCGGACGACGAACCGGCCGTACGAAGCGCCCGCGCACCCGCGCCCGGCCCCGCCCCTGCTCCCGGCCCCGCCCCTTCCGCCGCCCCCGCTTCCGCCGCCCCCGGGCCCGCCCCTGCTTCCGCGCCCGCGCCCGCTTCCGCCGACGGCGAGGCCGCCTGAGCGATGCCGTCGTCCGTCATCCACATCGACGTCCCCTGGCTGCTGCGGCGCTACGAGGAGGTGCTCCCCGGCGCGGCGGCGGTCGGGGACCTCTCCGTGCTGGTCGCCGCCGTGGCCCGGCACCGGGTCGAACCCCCGGGGCCCGGGGTGGAGGCCGACGCCGCGTGGCGCGCGGCCGCCCTGCTGCACACCCTCGCCGTGCTCCGGCCGCTGCCCTCGGCCAACGCCCGCTTCGCGTGCGCCACCGCCGTCGCCTATCTGGCCGTCAGCGGTGTGCGCGTCGAACCGCCGCCCGGCGCCCTCACCGGGCTCGTACGCGAGCTGCGCTCCGGGACGGCCGACGTCCACGGCGCGGCCGGCCGGCTCCGTTCCTGGCAGATCTGACACCGCCCGGCGGACGGGGGAAGCCGTCGTGACCGCCGGCCGGGCGGTGGGAACGGACCGGCCGGCCGGCCCCGTACGCGGAACCGCCGTTCCGCCGGGGCCTCCCGGGAAGGACCGGGAACCAGTCCACACCGCCGCCCCGCCCCACGACAGCGTGCGCGGCGGGGCGATGGGTGCGCGTGTTTCACACGGGGCGCGAGAGAACACACCCGCGCGGGGTTTCGAAGACTTCCTTTCAAAACCGGTGATGTGGGACGGGCGCCTTGTTGCTTGTGCAGAAGTTGTGCGAGGGTTGACACACCCGCGCGGGGGGTAAGGTCCGGGACCGCTTCGGCAGTTGAGGAACCGGAGTGGGGACGACGCCGGTGACTTCCCGCTCCCGTGCGCACCCCGGAGGTCCGCTCTCCCGGCTCCCACGCACCGCACGCGCCAAAGGAAACCGCCCAAGTGACCACCCCCCGCCCTCCCCGGCCCCCGTATCCGCACGGCGGCGACCCGGGTGAGTCCGACGAGTCGCTCGCCGCGCCCCTGCGCGCCGGTTCCGACGCGGAGGCGTCCCGCTCCGCCGCCCTGCTGATGGCCCGTCACTGGCAGCCCGCCACCGACTACGCGGTCATCTGCCTGGCGACCTCGGGCCCCGTCGCCCACATGGTCACCGCGGCCGCCTTCCACCAGGTGCTCGACCGGCTCCGCTTCGGCGAGCCCGCCGTGGCCCTGCGCCCCCGGCTGCTGCTCACCGTCCGCGACACCATCGTGGAATGGGCCGCCGCCGATCAGATCACCGCCGCGCTGCCCGGGCTCGGCAAGCCGGCGGGCGGACGCGGGATGCGCGCGGCCAAGTCGCTGACGCCCGAGAACCGCGCCCTGGCCGAGCGCTCCTTCCACGCCCTGGCCCCGCTGGAGCAGGCCCTGCTGTGGCACACCGCCGTCGAGGCGGAGCCGGTCGGCGTCCCGGCCGTACTCCTCGGACTCGACGGGGCGAGCGCCGCCGCCGCGCTGGAACAGGCCCGGGAACGGTTCCGCGAGGGCTGCGTCCGCGCCCACCGCGAACTGGCGCCCAGCGCCGAGTGCCGCCACTACAACCGCCTCTTCGAGGTGCCGATCCGCCGGGGCGGCGACCTGCTGCCCGACGTGCGCAGGCACCTGGCCGCCTGCACCTACTGCCGGCACGCCGCCGAACAGCTCGGCCAGATCGACACGGCGCTCGGCGCCCTGCTCGCCGAGGCCGTCCTCGGCTGGGGCGCGCGCCGCTACCTCGACTCCCGCCCCGGCCGCTCCGGCGCCGGGGCCGAGCCCGGTACCTCCCGCCGCCCGGGCGGCCGCAGGCGCGGCGGCGGCAGACGCGGGGCCGCGGCCGGGGCCGGCGAGGGAACGGGCCGCCGCCGGGGGAGCGAGGGTCCGCTCGCCCGCGTCGCCGGGGCCTGGTCGGCCAAGGTGGTGCTCACCGGCGTCGGCGTCGCCTCCGCCGGACTCCTCGTGACCGTGTTCGCCGCCGGTGCGTGGCCGGGTGGTCGCGACGGCGCCTCCCAGGTCGCCTCCACCGGTGCCAAGCCCGCCGCCGACCCCCGCTCCGCGCAGCCGTCCGGCGCCGCGTCACCGTCCGAGCCCGCAGCGACGCCCACCGCCGTCGCGGTCCCCACGGCCGGGCACCCCTTCCGGCTGCGCAACGTCGGCGCCGATCTCTGCCTGAGCGTCAAGGGCGAGCCCCGGGACGGCGCCGCGACCACGCTGGCGCTCTGCTCCGGCGACGACATCCAGCGCTGGACCTACGACGCCGACGGGCTGCTGCACAGCGCCGCCGACCCCCAGCTGTGCCTGGACTCGCACGCCGACCCCGGTGTCGTCATCCTCGGCACCTGCGCCGACGCCGGCACGGACCGCGCGGACGACGTGCGCTACGACCTCACGGTGCGGGGCGATCTGCTGCCCCGCTGGGACCGGACCCTGGCCCTCGCGGCGGCGGACACCCGGCCCGGCTCCGACATCGTGGCCGCCTTCCGGGACCGCTCGGCGGGCCAGCGCTGGCTGGCGGACACGCCGTCGGCGAGTCCCGACTCGCTCTCCATATCAGGGGTTTCGGAGCCGCCGCGCCAGGGGGCGTAGTGTCTGCGGCGCTTGGGCGGGGGAACACGGGGGGTCTCGCCGTTGGCGGGTGCCGGTTCGGTTGGGCTGGTCGCGCGGTTCCCCGCGCCCCTGGGGGGTGCCGTGCCCTCGGCTTCTCGGCTCAGGTCAGCGAGTCCGGGGACAGCGTCGCCACGGAGGCGTGGCCGGAGAGGGCCAGCGTGAGGTCCAGTTCTGCCAGCAGGCAGCGGATCACGTGGTCCACGCCTGCCTGGCCGTCCAGGCCGAGGCCGTAGGCGTAGGGGCGGCCGAGGAGTACCGTACGGGCGCCGAGGGCGAGTGCCTTGAACACGTCGTCGCCGGTGCGGATGCCGCTGTCGAACAGTACGGTGAGGCGGTCGCCGACGGCATCGGCGATGCGGGGCAGCGCGTCGGCGGCCGCGAGGGAACCGGCCACCTGGCGGCCGCCGTGGTTGGAGACCACCACCCCGTCCATTCCGGCGTCGGCGGCGAGCCGGGCGTCGTCCGTGTGCAGGATGCCCTTCAGCACGATCGGGCCGTCCCAGTGCTCCCGCAGGAACTCCAGGTCCGGCCAGGTGTGTCCGGCGTCCCCGAACAGCCCGAGAAAGCGGAGCACGGCCGCGTCGGGGTCCTCGTGCACCGGCTTGGCGAGTCCTGCCTGGAACGCCGGGTCGGTGAAGTAGTTGGCGGTGCCGACGCCGTGCAGGAACGGCAGGTAGGCCCGGTCCAGGTCGCGGGGGCGCCAGGACAGCAGCGGGGTGTCCAGGGTGACCACGAGGACCGCGTACCCGGACGCCTTCGCGCGGGCGAGGAAACTGGCCGTCACCTCCCGGTCGCTGCCCCAGTACAGCTGGAACCAGCGCTCGGCGTCCCCCATCGCCTCCGCGACCTCCTCCATCGGCGTGCTCGACGCCGAGGAGAGGATGTACGGCACGCCCCGCGCGGCGGCGGCACGGGCGGCACCGGACTCCGCCTCCGGGTGCATGATCGACAGCACCCCGACGGGAGCGAGGGCCAGCGGCGCGGGCAGCGTACGCCCCAACACCTCGACGGACAGGTCCCGTTCGCGTACGTCCCGCAGCATCCGGGGCACGATCCGCAGCCGCTCCAGCGCGTCCCGGTTGGCCCGCGCCGTGCTCCCGTCCCCGGCGCTCCCCGCGACGTACCCCACGGGCCCGGGGCCGAGCCGGTGCTCGGCCAGCTCCTCCAGCCGGGTCAGATCGGTGGGCAGCCGGGGCACGGCACCGCTCATCCCGTTCAAGTAGATCTCGTACTGGAAATCCGCCCACTGCCCGGCCATGATCCGGCCCCCTCCACTCCGTCACGGACATCCGGCCCCGAGGGGACCGGCGTCGATCCTAGGCGGGCGGGAGTCCCACGTCAGGAGGTGCGACGGGCCTTCGACCCCACCGGCCTCCACCCGTGGCTGTCCTGTCTCCTGATCGCCCTCGGCTGGCTCCTCGCGACCACGGTGGCCGCCGGGATCACCCGCGCCCTCAGCCGCCCGTAGCGCCCGCCCGGTCCGTCCACCGCGCCACCGCCCGCACCGGCGCTCCGTCCGCCCCCGGCAGATGGAGCGGGAAGAGGAAGACCTCGGCGTCGGGTACGCCCACCAGCCGGTCCAGGTGTGTCAGGTTCTCGGCGATCACCCCGCCCGCGCCGCACAGGACGCGGTGGGCGGGGAGAGCCGGGTCGGATGCGGGGCCGCTCGGGTCCACGCTGAGGGCGTCCGCCGCCACCGTGCGGACGCCGGCCGACACGACGGCCTCGGCGGCGGCCGGGGTCAGGAAGGGATGGTCCGCGTAGGTGGCCGTGCCCCAGTGGGCCGACCAGCCCGTGGCCAGGAGGAGGACCGTGCCCGGAGCCGACGCCCCCAGGGCCGGCGCCAGCAGCTCCGGGGTGACGGGGGAGCGGGGCGCAAGGCCGCGTACGTCGGCCACCACCGCGCGGCCCGCGAAGCGGGACAGCGGGAGCTCGTCCAGCCGGGGCCAGGCGTCGTCGATGTGGTACGGCGCGTCCACATGGGTGCCGGACTGCGAACCCAGGTGCAGGGAAAGGACGTTGACGCCGTCGGCGGGGGCGCGCAGCGCGGGGGAGACCGTGACCTCCGGGTCACCGGGATACACGGGCATCCCGGTGACCACGGGGACCGAGAGGTCCAGCCACTCGGTCATCGGGTGGGTTCCGTCGCGGCCGGCTCGCTCACCAGGGCCGGGCCGTCGCCGCCCGTGATCGGCGGGACCGGGGTGTCCGCCGTACGGGCCAGCCGCGGGCCCTCGGGGCCGTAGACCGCGCGGGGCTCCGGGAACAGCCACAGCAGCGCCAGGAAGAGCAGCGCGGCGACCGCCAGGGACAGCGGCAGGCTGATGTCCACCCCGCCCGCCAAGTCGCCCAGTGGGCCCACGAATTGGCCCGGGATGTCGGTGAACAGCACACCCAGCACCGCCGAGACCCACCAGGCGGTCATCCCGCGCCAGTTCCAGCCGTGCGCGAACCAGTAACGGCCGCCGCGCTGACGGCGGTTGAAGACCTGGAGGGCGTCGGGGTCGTACCAGCCGCGCCGGGTCCAGAAGCCGAGCATCATCACGACCATCCACGGCGTGGTGCAGGTGATGATCATTGTGGCGAAGGTGGAGATGGACTGTACGAGGTCCAGGCCGAAGCGGCCGATGAAGATGAACGCGATGGACAGGGCGCCGACCAGCAGCGTTGCCCGGACCCGGGACAGCCTCGGGAAGACGGAGGAGAAGTCCAGGCCCGTGCCGTAGAGCGAGGTGGTGCCGGTCGACATGCCGCCGATCAGAGCGAGAAGGCACACCGGCAGGAAGAACCAGCTCGGGGAGATCGCCAGCAGCCCGCCCACGAAGTCCGGCGCCTTCGGGTCCACGTACTCCGGCGCCTTCGTCGCGATGATGCTCGCCGTCGCCAGGCCGAACACGAAGGGCAGCAGCGTGGCGAGTTGGGAGAGGAAGGCGGCGCCGATCACCTTGCGGTGCGGGGTGGACGCGGGGATGTAGCGCGACCAGTCGCCGAGGAACGCGCCGAACGACACCGGGTTGGACAGCACGATCAGGGCCGCGCCGATGAACGACGGCCAGAACATCGACCGGGTCGCCGCGTCCGCGTGGGCCGTGAAGACACCGGCGTACGACGGGTCGAAGTCACCGGCGAAGGCGATCGCGCCGAGCAGGAACAGCACGGTCGCCGACATCACCGCGATCTTGTTGACGAAGAGCATGAACCGGAAGCCGTACACGCACACCGCGAGAACGAGCCCCGCGAACAGCGCGTACGCCACGACGTACGACAGCGTGCCGCGCTCCAGGCCGAACAGCCGGTGCGCGCCGCCCACCAGGGCGTCGCCCGAGCTCCACACCGAGATGGAGAAGAAGGCGATCGCGGTGAGCAGGGAGAGGAAGGATCCGACGATCCGGCCGTGCACACCGAGGTGCGCGGAGGACGCCACCGCGTTGTTGGTGCCGTTCACCGGGCCGAACACGGCCATCGGACACAGGATCAGCGCGCCCACGACCACGCCGAGGACGGTCGCGGCGAGGCCCTGCCGGAAGGAGAGCCCGAACAGGATCGGGAACGCGCCGAGGACACAGGTGGAGAAGGTGTTCGCGCCGCCGAAGGCGACCCGGAAGAGGTCGAGCGCGGTCGCGGTGCGCTCGGAGTCGGGGATGCGTTCGACGCCGTAGGGCTCGACCTCGGTGAGGGCGGGCGGCGGCGTGGCCGGGGATTCGGCGGGCTGTGAGGTCAACGGGGGCTCCTGCGCCGCGTGATGGCGGATGTCCGGGTCGGGATCTGCCGACGGTACGGCGGGGCGGCGGAAACGGACCAGGTGCTGTTTCATCCATCTTCCGGGCCCCACGATGGACGGTTCGGCCATCGGGCCGCGCCCGGAACGCACCCGAAACCCGGGCGAACGCGAGGAAGCGTGAAGGTGTCACGAACGGGACGTGAAGGGGGCCCGGGCGGCCACGGCCGGAATGTTTCAGGCCGATTGCGCAGGCGGTGGTTTTCGGCCATCGAGTCGTCAAGTCAGATCAAGAACCGTGGGGTTGAGCGGCCGACGTGTTCGATTTCCGTGACTTCTCGCCACTGATTCAACACGCAAGGTTACTGAAAGTCATGGGTGGGATGTGTGTTCCGGCGGCGGACTCGGCAGAGTGGCGGCCGCCGCCCCGGCACCCGAACGGAACCGGGCCGGCACCCCCGTCTGTTCGAGCGGAAGGATGCACACGATGCGGAACACCGCGCGCTGGACCGCGGCGCTGGGACTCACCGCCGCCGCCGTCTGCGGCCCCCTGACCGGGGCTGCCGCAGCCGCCCCGGCCTCGCTGTACGCGCCCTCGGCGCTGGTGCTCACCACCGGGCACGGCGACAGCGCCGCCACCCTCGCCCCCGAGCGCGCCGTCACCCTCAGCTGCGCCCCGACGGCGTCCGGCACCCACCCGGACCCCGTCCGGGCCTGTGCCGAACTGCGCGGACTCCAGGGCGACTTCACCGCCCTGAAGGCTCGCGACGACGTGTGGTGCACCCGGCTCTACGACCCGGTCACCGTCACCGTCCAGGGGGTGTGGCAGGGCCAACGCGTCTCCTACGAGCGCACGTTCGGCAATTCGTGCGCGAAGGACGCTCTCGACAGCAGCGTCTTCGCGTTCTAGACCGGGATCGCGCGGACTCCAGGACGCCGGATCGGGCTCGTGACTGGGGAGTGCGGCCCCTGGCCGGAGCGACCGTGATCCCGTGGCCGGAGCAGGCGGACGGTGTGGGGCCGTCCGCCGGTCTCCGGAAGCACAACCGTGTCCCGGCCAGGGCCCGTGGGGGGCCCTGGCCGGGACACGGCGTTTTCTTGCGCCTTGCGCGGCACCCCGGCTCCTAGGCCAGCTGCCTGCGCACCAGTTCGTGCAGCCGCCCCCCGGTGTCCGCGAGGAGTTCGGCGGGCGGGCCCTGCTGGACGACCTTGCCGTCCTCCATCACCACCACCCGGTCCGCGTCCATGACGGTGGACAGGCGGTGGGCGATGACGATCCGGGTGGCGTTCAGCTTGCGGGTGCTCTCCATGACCGTGCGCTGGGTCTCGTTGTCCAGCGCGCTGGTCGCCTCGTCGAAGAACAGCACCCGGGGCCGGCGGATCAGCGCCTGGGCGATCATCAGCCGCTGGCGCTGGCCGCCGGAGACCGCGCCGCTTCCGGCGACGATCGTGTGCAGCCCCATCGGCATCCGCTGGATGTCCTCGGCGAGCCCGGCGAGTTCGGCCGCCGCCATCGCCTCCTCCGGGGTGTACGGCTCGGCGCCGCAGATGACGTCCAGGATCGAGCCGTTGAACGGCTGCGCGTGCTGGAGCACCACCCCGCACTGGCGCCGCACCGCCGACCGGTCGAGGGCGGCGAGGTCCTGCCCGTCGTAGAGCACGCTGCCGGAGACCGGCTTGTCGAAGCCGATGAGCAGGCGCAGCAGCGTGGACTTGCCGCAGCCGCTCGGGCCCACCACCGCGACGAACTCGCCCGGGCGCACCGCGAAGGACACGTCGTCCAGGACCAGCGGGCCGTCGTCGGCGTACCGGAAGGACAGCCGCCGTGCCTCCAGCGCGCCGGTGAGCGCACCGGGCCGGGTGCTGGCCGAGCGCACCTCGGGGGTGGCGTCCAGCACCGGGCGGATCTCCTCGAACAGCGGCAGCGCCGCGACCGCCGAGACGAACGCGCCGGTCAGCTGGGTCACCGAGGTCAGCACCATCGTCACCGAGGTGCTGAAGGTGAGGAACGCCGCCGCCGACATCGCGCCCTTCGCCGGACCCGCGAGCAGCATGAACATCACCAGGGTGCACACGGGCAGATAGACCGCGCCCAGCACCGAGCTGAGGTTCTTGATCCGGCCGACCTTCTGCTGGAGCTCCCGGCTGCGTGCGAACTCCCGTGCCCAGGCGGCGTAGGCGTAGTTCTCCGCCGCCGCGACCCGCAGCTTGGGCAGACCGCGCAGGGTCTGGAACGCCTGGTTGTTCAGCTTGTTGCCGAGTGTCACCAGACGCCGCTGCCAGCGCACCTGCCACAGCCCGAGCCCCAGGAACACCGCGCCGATCACGATCAGCAGCCCGATCGCCGCGAGCGCCATCGGCACGCTGTACCAGAGGAGCAGCCCGACGTTCATCGCACCGACCGTGACCGACTGGGCAACTACCGGTCCCACGCCCGCCAGTAGCCGCCGGATCGCGCTGACACCCATGGCGGCGCTGGCCAGTTCACCGGTCGAGCGGCTCGCGAAGAACCGGGTGGGCAGTCTCAACAGCCGGTCCCACACGGCCGGTTGCAGCGCCGCCTCGATACGGCCCTCCAGGCGCAGGATCGTCAGGTTCTCCAGCAGCGTGAACGCCGCCGAGACGATCCCGCTGAGCATCACCGCGAGACACACCTGCGCGATCAGGTTCTCCCGCGCCTGCGGCACGTACTCGCCGAGCACCTTGCCCGTGGCCACCGGCACCAGCGCGCCGATCGCCACCGTCACCAGCCCGGCCAGCATCAGGTTCGCCAGGTCGCCGCGCGTGCCGCGCAGACTGAAGCGGAGCAGGCCGAGCGGGCCGAGGCGCCGTTCGGGCAGCGGACGGTAGAACATCACCGCGCGCGGCTCGAACTCCTCCGCGTTCGCCTTCTCCACCGGCGTCTCGCGCCCGGTCGCGGGCTGGACGGCGACATAGCCGCCGCGCCGCCACAGCAGCGCCACCGGCGCCCCGGACAGCGCCCGGTGACCCACCAACGGGCCCACGTTCTCCCGCCACCAGTGGCCGTCGAGCCGGACCGCGCGGGTGCGCACCCGGGAGGCGAGCGCGACACGCTCCACCGGGTCCAGGCGCTCGCTCTCGGTGCCGCTGTGCGCGGGCTCGGCCAGGGCGATCCCGGCCGCCTCCGCGACCAGCCGGCAGGCCGCGTATCCGGCGTCCGCGTCGGCGGCCGTGGTCCGGCGGGCCGAGCGCTTGCCGATGGAGGCGAGCAACGTCCGGTCGGCCTCGGCGCGCACCGCCTCACCGGCCTTGATCCCGGCCGCCGTCCGCGTCTCGTGGCGGCGCTCCAGCTGCTCGATCCACCGGTCGAGCGCGGTCAGCAGCCGGTACTGCTGGTCCACCAGGGTCTGCCACAGCGCCGGGTCCATCAGCAGATCGGCGGCGGCCTCCGCGCCGTACACCGAGCCGTACTGCACGCTGCCCGGCGGCACCTGGGTCCAGAACACGTCGTCGTCCGAGGGCGCGGTGGAGCGGTCCTCGGCGAGCGGGGCCTGGAACAGCACGGCGAGGCCGCGTCCGACGCCGAGTGCGAGGGCGTACTCCAGGGGGCTGGTGGCGGGGGGTACGTACTGCGGGTTGCCGTACTCGTCGTAGGACCAGGTCTCGGTCCGCGCGCTCTGGTACAGCTCGCGCAGGTTCACCCGGTGCACCACGCAGTCCCGCACCGGGCGGGCGACCAGGGTGTGCTGGGGTCCGGCGACCGGGCCGAGCAGCAGGGCGCCCGCCTCCAGGCGGCCGAGGTGGTGCCAGTGGCCCTGCTGGGCGGCGTCCACCGCGAACAGGTCGAGCGCGCCGGACGCCACCAGCCACAGCACCTGCGGCCCTTCGAGGTCCAGCCGGCCGAAGCCCGCGCAGTCCACCCGGGTGCCGAGCGCGCCGAGGGCGCCGAGGACCAGGTCCCCTTCGTGCGTCTGCGTCATCTCATCGCTCCCTGACCAGCGCCGCGTAGGCGCCGCCGCGTGCCACCAGCTCCTCGTGGCGGCCGCGTTCGACCACCGTGCCGTGCTGGAGGACCACGATCTCGTCGCTGTCGCGGACCGTGCTCAGCCGGTGCGCGATCACCACACAGGCACAGCCGCGCCGGCGCAGGTTGTCCATCACGGTCAGTTCCGTCTCCGCGTCGAGCGCGCTGGTCACCTCGTCCAGGACGAGGATGCTCGGGCGGCGCACCAGCGCCCGCGCGATCTCCAGGCGTTGACGCTGGCCGCCGGAGAAGTTCCGGCCGTCCTGCTCGACCCGGCTGTGGATGCCGCCGGGCCTGCGCATGACCACGTCGTACAGCGCCGCGTCCCGCAGCGCCTCCACCACGGCCTCGTCCGGGATCGAGCGGTCCCACAGCGCCACGTTGTCGCGCACCGAGCCCTCGAAGAGGAACACGTCCTGGTCCACGAAGGAGACCGAGGAGGCGAGCGCGCCGCGCGGAATGTCCTCAAGCCGCGTGTCGTCGATCCGGATCACACCGTCCCACGGCGAGTACAGCCCCGAGATCAGCCGGGACACCGTCGACTTGCCGCTGCCCGAGCCGCCGACCAGCGCCACCTGCTGACCCGGCCCCACCGTCAGGTCGAAGCCGGTGAGCAGCGGCTTGTCGAGCGGGCTGTAGCCGAAGGTCACGTTCTCCAGCTCGACGTGCCCGCGCAGCCGGCGCGTGGACTCGCCCGCGCCGCCCGGGCGGTCGTAGAGCGGGTCGGCCTGGAAGTTCTCCACGTCCTTCAGCCGGGCCACGTCGGCCGCGAAGTCCTGGATGCGGCCCGCCACGCCGTTCAGCCGGGTGAGCGGGGCGGTGAAGCGGGCCACCAGCGCCTGGAAGGCGACCAGCAGCCCCACCGAGATGTGCCCCTCGATCGCCCGGACACCGCCGATCCACAGGATGAGCGCGCTGTTGAGCGTGGCCAGCGTCGGCGCCACCACCCCGAGCCACGCGCTCGGCACCCCGAGCTTCTGCTGCTCCTCCAGCGTCGCCGCGTGCTGCCCGGCCCACTTGCGGAAGTAGCCGTCCTCGCCGCCGGTCGCCTTCATCGTCTCGATCAGCTGCAGGCCGGTGTACGAGGTGTTGGTGAGCCGCGCCGTGTCCGCGCGCAGCTTCGCCGTACGGGTCGCGCGCAGCCGTACGACCAGCCGCATCGCCACGATGTTCAGCAGGGCCACGCCGATGCCGACGAAGGTGAGCTGCGGGTCGTAGGTGTAGAGGAGGAGCGCGTACAGCACGACCACGATCGCGTCCACGCCCGCCGCCGCGAGGTCGCGGGCCAGGGTCTCGGCGACCTGGTCGTTGGACTGCAGGCGCTGGACCAGGTCGGCCGGGGAGCGCTGGGAGAAGAAGGTGACCGGCAGCCTGAGCAGATGGCGCAGGAAGCGGGCGCTGGAGAGGGTGGAGGAGATGATCCGGCCGTGCAGCAGGTTGGCCTGCTGGAGCCAGGTCAGCACCAGGGTCAGCGCGATGCAGGTGCCCATCGAGGCGAACAGCGTGCCGAGCAGCGAGGTCCGGCCGCCGATGAGGAACATGTCGATGTACGTGCGGCTCAGCGCGGGCACGGCCGCGCCGACCGCGACCAGCAGCAGGCTCGCGAGGACGGCGGCGGGCAGGGTGCCCGCGGTGCCGCGCAGCCGGGCGGGCATGGCGCCGAGCACGCCCGGCTTGCGGCCGCCCTTGGCGAAGTCCTCGCCGGGTTCGAGGACGAGCACCACACCGGTGAAGCTGCCGTCGAACTCCTCCATGGGCACGAAACGGCGGCCCTTGGCGGGGTCGTTGATGTACACCCCGCGCCGGCCGAAGCGGCGGCCCATGCCGTCGTAGACGACGTAGTGGTTGAACTCCCAGAACAGCACGGCCGGTGCGCGCACCTCGGCGAGGGCGGCCAGGTCCATCTGCATGCCCTTGGCGGTCAGCCCGTAACTACGCGCCGCCTTGAGGAGGTTGCTCGCGCGCGAGCCGTCGCGGGAGACACCGCACGCGATGCGCAGCTCCTCCAGCGGGACATGGCGGCCGTAGTGGCCGAGCACCATCGCGAGGGAGGCGGCGCCGCACTCGACGGCCTCCATCTGGAGCACGGTGGGCGTACGGACCGTGCCGCCACGGCCCTTGGGGACCGGGCGGCGTGGCGGGGCCGCTCGTCTGCGGCTACGGGTGTCGGGGTCCTGCCCCGTCTGTACGGTCACGGGAGCAGCCAATCGAGGGGGCGCTGGTCGGCCAGATGGACCGAACCGGTGGCCAGGGTCATGGAGTCGAGCCGGAAGGGCGGTCCGTCGGCGGAGGACCAGCGGTAACCGCTCTTCGCCGAGGCCGACTTCTCCAGTTTCACGGTCACGGCGACCGGGCGGCCCGCGCGGGTGAACTGCCGGCCGAGCTGGGTGTCGCCGAGGAACGCGGCGATCGACTGGGCCGACTGGGCGGTGCGGTCCACCGACTTCACCCGGCCGCGCAGCACGCCGTAGCGGTCGGCGGGCACGGAGGAGACGGTCAGGTCCACCTCCGCGTGCGCCGGGACGGCGGCGGCGTTCTCGGCGGGCACGTACACCGTCGCGTAGAGCGGGTCGCCGGCGTGGGCCACCTTCTCCACCGCGGCCACGTTCGCGCCGGTCCGGATGATCTGTCCGATGGTCGCCGCGAGCGCGGTGATCCGTCCGGACGCGACCGTGCGGATGAGCGCATCGCCTTGCGCGGTACGGACCTTGAGGACGGGCGCGTTCGCGGGAAGCTGTTCGCCCTGCTTCGCGAGCACGGCCGTCACCTGGCCGGCGACGGGGCTCTGCAGGAGGTAACTGCCCTGCGCGTGCGTGAGGATGGCCGGGGCGGTGACCGTGGAGGTGACCGAACCGGTGACGGCCCACACGGAGGCGGCCGCCATCACGACGACGGTGACACCCAGCGCGAGCCAGCCCTGCGGGCGCGCGAGGCGCACCGGGAGGTCGAGTTCCTCCGGTGACTGGAGCTTGGCGAGGGCCTGTTGGCGGAACTGCACGGAACTTCCCTCACCCGAGGAGAGACGACGGCACGGAGACTGCGGCGGGGTCCTGCGCGGAAACCGCCGGGGAACGCCCGAGAGTCCCGGAGCCGGCGGACGGCTCCGGGACTTCGGTGAAACCGGGTGCGGTCAGAGACCGGCGACCAGGTTGGTGACCGGCTGGGTGTTCAGGCCGGTGACGCCCTCGACGGTGCCGATGGCGGTGTCCACCACGCCGGAGACCGGGACGATGCCGTTGACGGCGCCGGTCACGGTGTTGAGGGCGTTCACGGACAGGCCGCCGGAGACGTTGTCCAGCTCGGCGTCCGAGATCTCGACAGTCTCGACCTGGGGGGTGGAGTTCATGGTGGAACTTCCCTTCATATGGATATCTCACAAGGGGGGAGAGCGGCCCCCTCTGGGGGACAGATGGACCGCCGCGTCCGCAGGGGCACCCGGGGGGCCACCGTCTCCGGCAGCCCCCGAGCGGTCCCCGCGGTGCGATGGATCAAAGCACGCACGCCACGCCCGCTTCCACCCGAACAAGCCCCTCACCAGGCGTTTCTGTCGGTAATGGGGGGCGATGGTGCAGGCGTGCGCACCGGGTCGTGGCCACTCCTTCACAGGCCGGGCGCGCGTCGCACACCCCCTCGTGCGTTCCTCCGGCGGCGAATCCGGCACTCCTCTCCAAAGGCGCGTCGCGGGAGCGCGCGGATGTGCAGATCCGGCCTCTCCGGTGACCCGCTTGGGCAGTCGGTGTGCAGATTCCCTGAAGCAACGATTCCGGTACACGTGAGGGACGGACCGTCACCTGACGGGGCCCCAGCGTGACGATCCGGACCCGCCGGCCGTGCGGTACGGCCCCACCGCCGGTGCAGACACCCCCTGTGCGATGGCCGATTCGCTTTGCTTCCAAGGAAGTTGGCGAACGGAGTTGAACGCTGCGCGCGCCCCGCCCGTACTGGTGGCCGTCCGGGCGCCCCCGATCCGACTGCCCTAGCGGCAGACCCCCGTCCCCCACTGGAGGTCGAGAAGGTTGAGTCACAAGCGAATGCCCAAGCGCAAGGCCGCGATAGCGGCGGGCGGTGTCGTGGCGCTCGGAGCCGCGGCCCTCCTGCTGCCCAACGCCATGGCGTCCCAGGACAAGGACGCGACCGCCGCCGCAGGCACCGCCAAGACGCTGAAGGCCACCGACGCCTCCACGCTCAGTGCCCAGCTCCAGAAGCAGCTCGGCACCGCGTTCGCCGGTGCGTACTACGAGAACGGCAAGCAGCAGCTCGTCGTCAACGTGGCCCGGGGCGACCAGAACGCCATGGCGCGCGCCCAGCAGGCCGGTGCCGCCGTCCGCGAGGTCGACAACAGCACCTCCGAACTCAAGGCCGCCGCGCAGACGCTGAGGACCAAGGCCACCATCCCGGGCACCGCCTGGGCGGTGGACCCGCGCACCAACAAGGTGATCGTCAGCGCCGACAGCACGGTCACCGGCGCCAAGTGGGACCGCCTGGAGTCCACCGTGGACGGCCTCGGCGCGAACATGGCCACCCTCAGAAAGTCCTCGGGCACCTTCAAGACCTTCGTCTCCGGCGGCGACGCGATCTTCTCCCAGGTCGAGGGCGGCAATGTGCGCTGCTCGCTCGGCTTCAACGTCACCGCCTCCGACGGCAGCCCCGCCTTCCTGACGGCCGGTCACTGCGGAGTCGCGGCCAAGGAGTGGTCCGACTCGCAGACCGGTCAGCCCATTGCCACGGTGGACCAGGCGAACTTCCCCGGCGCCGGCGACTTCTCACTCGTGAAGTACGACGACCCGGCGACCGAGGCCCCCAGCGAGGTCAACGCGGGCAACGGCCAGACGGTCCAGATCACCCAGGCCGAGGACGCCACCGTCGGCTCCACCGTCTTCCGCATGGGCTCCACCACCGGGCTGCACAACGGCCAGGTGACCGGCCTGGACGCCACGGTCAACTTCCAGAGTGAGACCGACCCGAACGGCGTGGACACCGTCACCGGTCTCATCCAGACCAACGTCTGCGCCGAGCCCGGCGACTCCGGCGGCTCCCTGTTCACCCAGGACGGCGGCGCGGTCGGCCTGACCTCCGGCGGCAGCGGCGACTGCACCAGCGGCGGCGAGACCTTCTTCCAGCCGGTCACCACCGCCCTCGCGGCCACCGGCGCCACCCTCGGCGACGGCGGCCAGGCGGGCGCGGGCGACCAGGGCACCGGCGACGACCAGGCCGGTGCCGGCGACGAAGCGGGCGCCGGTGACCAGGCGGGTGCCGGTGACGAGGCCGGTGCCGGTGACCAGGCCGGCGGCGACGAGGTCGGCGGCTCCGCGGACCCGTCCGCCGCGGCGGGCGACCAGGCGGGCGCCGGTGACCAGGCCGCCGACGACCAGGGCGCGGCCCAGGACGACACCGCCCGGCACCACAAGTCGCGTCACCACCACAGCGGCGGCAACTGAGCCGACGCCAGCCCTCCGGCACCCGCGCGGGTGCCGGAGGCCATGACTCCCCGGCCGGCCGTTCACACGCGGTTCCGGCCGGCCGGGGACGGTCCGGCCCTCCGGCGGGAGGGCCGGACCACCTCTTTTCATGACGCGGCCGGCACTGTCCGCCCCACGAGGTCCGGCACCGTCCGCCCCACGAGGTCCGGTGCCGTCAGCCGTCCCCGCTCGCCCGCAGCAGCAGCACCGCCACGTCGTCCACCCGCTCGCGCCCCGACGCCCCGTGCCGGATCAGCTCGTCGGCGACGTCCTCCAGCGGCCCGGCGCCCGCCTCCGCGAACACCGCGCCCAGTTCCACCAGCGCGTCCTCGATGTCCACGCCCGGCGACTCCACCAGCCCGTCGGTGTAGAGGGCGAGCACCGAACCGGGAGTCAGGGACACCTCGGTCGTCGGATACACCGCGCCCGCGTCGATCCCGAGCAGCGGACCCCCGGCCAGGTCCAGCACCCGTACCCGGCCGTCCGGGCGGCGCAGCAGCGGCGGGGGATGGCCGGCCCGGGCCATCACGGCCCGTCCGCGTGCCGGGTCCAGCCGCAGATACAGACAGCTCGCGAACAGATCGGCGCCGAGGTCCAGCAGCAGCCGGTTGATGCTGTCCATCACCTCCTCGGGCGCCTGTCCCACCGCCGTGTACGCCCGTACCCCGGTGCGGATCTGGCCCATCAGCGCGGCCGCCGTCACGTTGTGCCCCTGGACGTCGCCGATCACCGCCGCCGCGAGCGGCCGGGTCGGCACCAGGTCGTAGAAGTCGCCGCCGATGTCCATGCCCCGGGTCGCGGGCAGATAGCGCGCCGCCGCCTCGATGCCCGGCGGCGGGGTCAGGCTGTGCGGCAGCAGCGCCGACTGGAGGCCGTGCGCGAGGCGGTGCTTGGCGTCGTACAGCAGGGCCCGCTCCAGCGCCTGGGCGATCAGCCCGCCGAGGCTGGTCAGCACCGCGCGCTCCTCGGCCCGGAAGACGTGCGGTTCCGCGTACGCCAGCACGCAGGTGCCCACCGGGCGCCCGGAGGCGACCAGCGGCAGATACGCCCAGGCCGCGAAGCCGTCCCGGGGCTCGCGGACCGAGGGGTAGAGCCGTTCCAGGCGTTCCGCCGACTCGAAGAAGCCGGGCACCCCGCTGTCCAGGGCCTGGGTGCCGGGGGTGCGCGCGCTCAGCGGCAGGCCGTCGTAGTGCTCCACCGCGCGCGCGTCGGGATAGCCGTGGTGGCCCAGCACGCGCAGCCGTCCCTCCTGCGAGCCGAGCAGTACCAGCGCCCGGCTGCCGACGGCGGGCCCCAGCTCGTCCGCGACCAGCCGCACCAGGTCTCGTACCGCCACCGCCTCGGTCAACGCGCCGGTCAGGCTCAGCAGTTGGGAGATGGTCACCAGGCGGGGCGGGGGCGTGCCCGACCGCGCCGCCTCGCGCGCCCGCTCGGTGAGCACCTTGACCCGGGTGATGCGCACGCTCAGCCCGGTCGTGCTCGGGTACAGCCGGAAGGACAGCCACTGGTCCGGCGGCCGCAGCGCCACGAACGAGGTGGGCCGCTGGCTGAGCAGCGCGGCCCGGTAACGGTCCTCGTACCCCGGGTCGTTGAGCCAGGGCACCGACACCCAGGGCGGCGTGCCGAGGAGTTCGGCGGCGGGGCGGCCGAGGAGTTCGGCGGCGGCCGCGTTCAGGAAGCCGATACGGCCCCGCAGGTCCATCGAGACCAGGCCGTACGGCAGCCGGGACAGCAGCCGGGCCGCCTCCGCCGGGTCCGGGTCGGCGGCGGCCTCCGGCGCGGGCGCCGCCAGCAGGTCCGGCTCGGGGCCGGGCGGCCGGGCCTCGGCGGCGGCCCGCTCCAGCTGCCCGGCCAGCCGCGCGCAGCTCTCCGTCAGTCGCGTCTGCTCCTCGCCGGACACCTCCGCCGGACGGCTGCCGGGCCAGGTCACGAACACCACGCCGTGCACCCGGTCCGCCGTCGCCAGCGGCACCGCCGCGAGCGCGAAGGGGTACGGCAGCACCACCGCGATCCTCGGGAACCTGCGCGCCATCTCCTCCGCGCCGCCCACCCACACCAGGCGCCGTTCCCGGACCGCCTGGGCCACCGGGATCCGCGCGCTCAGCCCGACCCGCTCCCAGGGCGCCGCGAAGGCGCGGGGCAGCCCCGCCATCACCGCCATCTCCAGCACCGGCGCGTCGGGCCGCAGCAGATAGACCGCACCGGAGTGCGCCCCGACCTCCTCCATCATCGAGGCGAGCGCGACCGACAGCAGCGGTCGTCCGGCCGCCGGGGACACGGACGCCGGCCCCGGTGTGTCGGACACCCCGACCACCTCCTCGTACGGTCGCGCGCCCGGGCCGGGCGGAGCGGGGCGCCTGTCGGGAGGCGCCCCGCGCGCGGCGGATGCCGTCACCGGGCGGCGTCCCCGACCTGCGCGGCGGCCCGGCCGGCAGGGGGAGCGACCGAGTACCCCGCGAGGGCGGGGCCCATGCCCGTGGTTTCGGAGCACGCGATGGCACACGGGCGCCGCGTGTGCGCCCCCGCGCCTCGTGATGGCCGGATCTCCGCGCACGAGATGGGCCGCCACGCCCAACAATGGGCACGCGGCCGACTTCCGAGGGTGACAGTCCGGCCGCGCAGAGCGACGTACGGCGAGTCCTAGGGGGCGGGAGTGATCCGGGTGCTTCTGGTGCACGACGCGTGTCTGGTACGGGCGGTCCTGGCGGAGTGGCTGCGGCGGGAACCGGGCCTCCACGTGGACGACACGCCGTGGCGCGGCGCGTCCGACCAGGTGCGCACGCTCTCCCCGGACGTGTGCGCGGCCGATCTCGAATACGGCGACGGCCACGCGGCGCCCCCACTGGCCGAGTTGTGTCCCCCGGGCACGGGGGGACGCCCGCCCGCGCTCGTCGTCCTCGCCAGTGCCCATCGCCCCGGACTCCTCAAGCGCGCCGCCGAGGCGGGCGCCCTCGGCTTCGTCGACAAGGCGGGCTCCCCGGAGCGCCTGGTCCGCGCGATACGGCACGTGGCCGCGCGGGAACGTTTCATCGACGCCTCGCTGGGCTTCGGCTTCCTGCGCGCGACACAGATCCCGCTGACCCGCCGGGAGCTGAGCGTGCTGGACCTCGCCGCGGGCGGCGCGTCGATCGCCGAGATAGCCCGCAGCCTGCACCTGTCCCACGGGACCGTCCGGAACTACATGGCGGCGATCACCCGGAAGACGGGCGCACGGAACCGGATCGACGCCATCCGGATATCGCGGGGGGAGGGGTGGCTGTGACGGCCGCTCCCGGCGCCGCCCGGCCCGCCCGCGCGTCGGACGCCCCGGCCCAGTCGCCCATGAGGTCCCGGTACAGCGGCGAGGCGGCCGGCAGCTCGGCGTGCGTGCCGCACACCGTGCGCGGGCCGTCCAGCACCAGGACGAGATCCGCCCGCCGCGCGGAGCTCATCCGGTGCGCGACGACGACCAGGGTGCCGCCGGGGCGGGCCGCGAACGCGCGTTCCGCGCGGGCCTCCGCCTCCGCGTCGAGGTGGCAGGTCGCCTCGTCCAGCAGGGCCAGCGGGGCGGGGGAGAGGTAGGCGCGGGTGAGGGCGACGAGCTGGCGCTCGCCCGCCGAGAGGGCGGCCGGGTCGACGCGCGCGGCCGGACCGCCCAGCTTGCGCAGCAGCGGGAGCAGGCCCACCGCCTCGGCGGCGGCGAGGAGTTCGTCCTCCGGGACCGGGTCCGGGCGGTGCAGCGTGAGGTTCTCGGCGAGGGTGCCGCCGTGGACGTACGCCTCCTGCGGGATGAGCACGCGCCGGGCGGCCGCGTCCGGGCCGGGCACCGGGTGGCCGTGGACGCGTACGGTGCCCTCGCCCGGCGTGAGCACCCCGGCCACCAGGGCGGTCAGCGTGGACTTCCCGGTGCCGCTCGGGCCGACGACGGCGAGGTGGGCGCCGGCGGGCAGCGTCAAGTCCAGCCCCTGGAGCACCGGTTCGCTGGCCGGACCGTAGGCGAAGCGGAGACCCGAGAGGGCGAGGGCGGCGGGAGTCCGGGACTCCGGGGCCGCCTCGGGGGGCGCCGGCCGCACCGTTCGGGCGGGCTGCTCCGGCGGGACCAGGCGGCGCAGTACGACCGTCAGCCGGGCCCCGCTCGTGCCCAGCCCGTGCACCAGGTTCTGCAGGGCCGGATACAGGGACTGGCCGACGTAGGCGAGCGCGCCGAGGAGCGCGCCCGGTGTCACACCCCGGCGCAGGAGCCAGGGCGCCGACACGAGGAGCAGCAGGACCGGCACCTCGCCGCCCAGCGCGAGCGCGGCCACGCGGGCCGGGCTCCAGCGGGCCAGCGAGCGGGCCGCCCTCAGCTCGGCGTCGACACGGCGGCCGAGGCCGGCCGCGACCTGGGCCTCGGCTCCGGTCGCGGTGATGTCCCGCAGACCGGGGCCCACCGCGCCCAGCTCCCCGGCCAGCGCCTCGTCGGCCGTCAGGAACGCCTCCTGGCGGTGGGCCAGGGGACGCAGGGTCGCCGCGAACAGGGCCACCCCGGCCAGCAGCGGAGGCAGCACCACCGCAAGGAGCAGCGGGTCCAGGGAGAACAGGCCGGTCAGCGCGCCCGCCGCAGTGAAGAGGAAGGAGCGGGAGACCAGGACCAGACCGGCCAGGGTGTCCCGGGCGATCTCCACCTGCTGGGTCAGCCCCGAGAGCGCGCCCGGGTCGGCCTCGCGGACCCCGCGCCGGACCACGCCCGTCACCAGCCGGTCCCGCACCGGCTCGACCAGCGCGGCCACCACGCCGTACACCCGCCCGGTGCCGACCGCGCCCACGGCCACCGCCGCCGCGGCCGCGCCGAGCCAGAGCAGCCCGGTGCGGACGTCCCCGGCGAGGAAGCCCGCGTCCAGGGCGCGCGCGAGGGCGTACCCGGCCAGGAAGGTCTGCCCGGCCTCCAGAAGGGACCAGGCGCCGAGCCGTACCAGCACCCGCCACGTGGTCCGTGCGTACCGGGCCGCCCGCCGCCGCAGCTTCATCGGGGCTCAACTCCCATATATATAGGGCTATTTACTCGTGTCCTGGGCGTCGCCGAACACCGCCCGGTACTCCGCCTCCCGCCACAGCTCGGCATGCGGCCCCACCGCGCGCACGCGTCCCCCGTCCAGCCAGGCCACCGCGTCCGCCGCCGCCGCGGTCGCGGCCCGGTGGGCGACCAGGAGGCGGGTCGGGCCGCCCGGGGACAGCAGGGAGCGGGAGATCTGGCGTTCGGTGACGGTGTCCAGGCTGGAGAGGGCGTCGTCCAGGATCAGCAGCCGGCCGCCGTGTGCGAACGCCCGCGCGAGGCCCAGGCGTTGGGACTCGCCGCCGGAGCGGGGCGCGTGTGCGAGCGGGGTGTCGTAGCCGTGGGGCAGCCGGCGGACGAACGCGTCGGCGCACGCCGTGCGGGCGGCCTCGCGGACCCGGTGGGCGGGCGGCCGGTCGAGGCCGAAGGCGAGGGCGTCCTCGACGGTCGTCCCGGACAGCGCCGGGCGCTCGAAGGCGTAGGCGACCGCGCGGCGCAGCGCGTCGTGGGTCAGCTCGCGCAGCGGCACGCCGTCCAGCAGCACCGCACCCGCGTCCGGGTCGGCCAGCCGCCCGGCGAGCTCGGCGAGCAGCGACTTGCCGGTGCCGGACCGCCCCACGACGGCGAGGGTGGTGCCGCCGGGCACCGTGAGGTCCACCCCGTCGAGGACGCTGCGGCCGCCCCGGCGGGCGGTGACACCCCGCAGTTCCAACGTGCCTGTGCCGGGCCGGAGTCGTCGCCCGCCGTACGCGAACTCCGCCTCGCCCAGCACCTCGGCCAGCCGTGCCGTGCCCGCCCGCGCCCGGCTCAGCGCGGCCAGCCGGCCGACCAGCACACCGACCCCGGTCGCCAGCGCCGCGTACCGAGAGGCCGCCAGCACGTCGCCCACCGTGAGCCGGTGCCGGGCGAGCAGCAGTCCGGCCACCGCGACCACGCCCAGGCTCAGCAGCGGGCCCACGGTGAGGGCCCGGGCCGCGGCCCGCCCCTGCACCCGCCACATGGCGTGGCCCGCGCGGGAGAGCCGGGGCAGCGGGGCCAGCACCCGCGCCGACTCCCGCTCCTCGGCGCCCGCCGCGCGGATCGTACGGTGGCCCCCGACCGCCTCCGCCAGCGCGGCCGCGATCACGCCCTGCTCCCGCTGGTACTCGGCCGCACACGCCGAGGTGTCCCGCGCCAGGGCGCGCAGCAGCAGCGCGAGCACCGGCGCGCCGGTGAGGAACACGGCGGCGAGCAGCCAGTCGATGAGGCCGAGCGCGACCAACGCCCCCAGCGGCAGCGCGAGTTCGGCGAGCAGCGCGGCCAGCGCGGCAGGACCCGTACCCGCCTGGGCGGCGCCGCCGACGAGCCGGGCCACCAGGTCCCCGTCGCCGAACCGGGCCGCCCCGCGCGGCCCCAGCGCCAGCACGTGCCCGGTGACCCGGCGGCGCAGCCACGCCGCCGAGCCCGCGTCCAGGGTGCCGCTCACGACACCCGCGCAGCCCTCCAGCACGGCCGACAGCAGGATGAGCCCCGCGCACCACAGCACCGGGCGGGTGGCGTCCTCGCGGGCCAGCAGCAGGTCCAGGGACCGCCCCAGTGCGGCGGGCAGCAGCAGCCCGGCGGCCGTCGCGGCGGTGCTCAGGACGAACAGGGCGGCGGCGCGGGGGGCGCCGTGGCGGAGTACGGCGCGGGACAGGGTGCGGGTGGCGTCGGCGTCGGGACTGGTCGTCATCGGCTGCGGCCTCGCCTCGGTCGAGCGGGTGGGGCGGATCGGGTTCTGCGGTCAAGCCGCCCTGGAATGAAGGGAGTCGGCGATCGGAACGCCGCCGGGGAACGGGAAGGCCCCGGACGCCCCCTCCCCGTGAGGGGAGAGGCCGCCCGGAGCCGGATGGTGCCGGTCAGGTCACAGGCAGAGCAGAACGCTGGCCGCCGAGACGCAGGACAGCAGGCTGACGGTGCTGGCGACGGTGAGGGTGTGGTCGTCGGACTCAAGGACCTGGAGGTCGAGCAGTGCCATGGTGGTGTCCTCTCCCTGTTCATGGGGACGGGGTTGTGTCACGACTCCGGGTCGGAGCCGCGTGTGGGGGCCGCCTTCAGCGGCGGAAGGAAGGGCAGGTGGGCGCGCTCGCCCGCGTCGCCGCCCGCGTCCGTACCGGCGCCGTGCGCCGAGGCGAGGGCGAGCAGACAGCCTGCCGTTCCGGTGGCGAGGTCCATCGAGAGCCGCATCATCTGGTGCCCGGGGAAGGCGAGTTGGCCCTGGTAGGCCATCGCGAACCAGCCGAGCCCGTCGATCTGCCGCTCCAGCCGCTCCCGGCCGGCACCCGGCGCGGTGGTGCGCGCCAGCTGCAGCACCATCCCGGCGCGGCCCTGGAAGAGACCGGGCTGTGCGTAGAAGCGGGAGCTCGCGGCGGCGAGGATGCCCTCCCGGGCACGCTCGAACTCCGCTGCCGCGCCCGCCGCGTGGGCGAGGAGGGTCTGTTCCCGGCCGCCCGGAGCCGCCGCGCGGGCCTGTGCGGCGAAGCCGTCGGCGCCCGTGTGCGCCAGATAGTCGTCGAGGACCAGCCCGATGCCCACGCTGCCGTCCCCGAGGTAGGGCAGCGTGCGCCGGCCCTCGTCGACCTCCAGGCCGCCGCTCGCCTTCTGGACGACACAGCAGGCCAGGTCGCGGCGGAGCGCCTCGGCCGCCGCCGCTGCCGCGCGGGGGTCGCCGGTCTCCTCGTACCGGCGCAGCAGGAACAGCGCCGGGCCGCTCGCGCCGCGCATCAGACCCGCCCGGCGCCGGGGCGTCTCGGGGACCGGTTCGGCGAGCCGTCGTACGAGGATGTCGGCGGCCTCGGCGGAGTGGTCCGCGAGGGCCTTCTCGCCGGTGGTGGCCGCGAGGTGGCCGAGGACCAGGCCGAGCCCGGCCAGTCCGCCGTGCAGGTCGGAGGACAGGTTGCGCCAGTTCTCGCGCAGGATGCCGGCGACCAGGTCCAACGCCTGCTGCTGGTAGCCGAGTTGGTCGAGGACCAGGGCGACGCCCGCGAGTCCGTCGTAGAGGCCGAGCGGGGTGCCGGGTGGCGGGGGAGCGGTGTGCCTCAGCAGCCAGCGCTCGCCCTCCTCGTAGCGGTCGGCCCCGCAGGCGGCCAGGGCGTACAGCACTCCGGCCGCGCCGTGTGCGAGGCCGAGGCCGCCGCCGTCGGCGAACTGGGCGATGTCGCCCGGGAAGAGCCGGTCGGCGCGCTCCGGGGTCGCGGAGGCGAGGAGCGCCTTGACCATCGAGTCCCGGCTGTGCGGCCAGTCGCCCGGCCGCACCAGCGGGGTCGCCGGCCGGGTCTCGCCTCCCGCGGTGTTCCGGGTGATCTCGGCGACCGCCTCGTCCAGGAAGGCGCGCGGCACGTCCGGGAACTGCTCCGCGATCACCTCGGCCAGATGCGCGGCCTTGCCCCGGTCCACCACGAACAGCGAGGTCACCGGCAGGAACAGGGCGATCCGCAGACAGGCGAGCGCATAGCGGTCCACGTCCTTGCCCCGGCGGTCCGGCGGGGCGAAGAAGCCGGGGTGGGCGACCGTCTGCCGGCCGTTCTCCGCGGCCGGGGCCGCCGCCTCGAAGTCGATGAGATGGACCGTTTCCTCGTCCGGCGCGACCATGATGTTGAAGACGTGCAGGTCGTTGAAGACCAGGCCGCGTTCGTGCACCGCCGCCACCGCCCGCTCCACCGCCGCGTGGATCCGCAGCGCCCAGGCCGTGTACGCGGCCGTCTTCGCCGGGTCGGGGTCGGATATCAGCAGCGGATGGCGCTCGGCGAAGAAGGAGTTGAGCGGGCGGCCCTCCAGGAACTCCATGACCAGGAACCGGTGTTCGCCGAGGACCAGCCAGTCGAGGACCTCGGGCACCACCCCCGTCCCGGCGACCAGCTCCAGCGCGTCCTTCTCCCGCTCAAGGCGGGTCACCGCGTCCGCGCCGTCAGCCGCGAGCCCCGCGTGCGGCCGCGCCTCCTTCAGCACCACCCGGCTGCCGTCCCGCACGTCCGAACCGGCGTACACCCCACCGCCGTTGGAGAAGTGCAGCGCCTTCTCGATCCGGTACGGCAGCTCGCCCACCGTCGTGGTGTTGCGGGCCTCCAGATGCGGCCGCAGGAACTCCGGCAGCGTGACCCACTCGGGCACCTGGAAGGAGGGGTCGCGCCGGTCCGGCACGAGCGTGCCCTCGCCGTCGGCCACCGCGAGGACCAGCGAGCCGCGCTCGTCGACGACGTACCGGCGGGCGAACGCGCCGTAGCGGACGTAGAGCGGGCCCGCGCCCCAGCGTAGGTCGGTCAGGATGTACGGCCCCTCGACACCGTCGAGCAGTGCGCCCAACTCGGTGAGTATCTCGTACAGTTGCGCCTCGTCGGCCGGGTAGACGGTGACGAACTTGCCGCTGGTGTCGCGGCCCGCGTACTTGGCGTTGCGCAGGTGCAGCAGATGTGGACCCGGCACGAACTTGAACGGGATGCGGCGCGGCACGCAGTAGTCCCACACGATCTCCGCGACCCGGCCGGCGTTCGCGGCCGTCGCCGAGGAGTGGATCTTCCAGCCCTGGGCCGGTCCCGGCTCCGGCGCGCCGTCCTCGCCCAGCGGGGTCAGCGTCAGCCAGTCCCCGGAGCGTGCCGCGTGCCAGCCGTCCGGCACCGGGCGCCGCGCCGCCGCGTACTGCGGTGCCGGCGCCCCCGCCTCCGCCGAGAGCCGGTCGGGCGTGTCGTAGAAGTGTCCATCGGCGAGCGCGTACACCTCGTACCGCTTGTCCATGCCCCTCCCGCCCCTGCGTCCGCCGTCCGGTGGTCCCGGCCGGCATGGGAAGACACTCTCAGGAGCCGAACGGTCGCGGACAGTCATACACGTCATGAGATCGTCGTGCGAAACGCACGGGTAAAGATGTGTTCGGACCGCTACGCGCGGAATGCTCGTACCACTTGGGGCGTGCACGGGGGCTGCGCACAGCCCCCGCAGGCGCTGTAATGGCCAACGTGGCGAGCGAGGGTGCTGCGGTACGCAGATCGAGAACTCAGCGTGCCGAGCGTGTCCTCGCCACGCTGATGGCCCTGCCCTCCGTGGACCGGCCCCGCCGGGTCCTGGAACAGGCACTGGTCCTGGCGGGAGCCGCCTACGCGGCGGTCTACGCCCCCGGCGACGACCCCGCGACACTCCGGCTCGTGGAGTCCGCGGGCCTGCCGCGCACGGTGTACGGCCTGCGCGACGGCTGCCCGGCCACCGCGGGCTCGCCCGTCGCCCAGGCGCATCGCACCGGACGGCCGGTCTGGTCGGGCCCCGGTGAAACCCCCGCCCCGGACGCCGGCTTCTCGCTCGCCGCGCTGCCCCTCGGAGTGCCCGGCAGCGGCTGCCTGGTCGCCGTCACCGAACAGCCCGGCGGCTTCGGCGCCGACGACCGGGCCTGCCTGGAGCTGCTCGCCGGGGCGGTCACCGCGCCGGTGCCCGTACCGCCCGCCCCGCCACGGGAGTTGGCCGGTGACGCGTTCCGCCTGGCCATGGACACCGGCCGGGTCGAGGTCGGCGACGACATCCTGCGGCTCTTCGGCCTCTCCCGCGAGGCGTTCGACGGCAAGGTCGAGACGCTGCTCGGCCGCACGGTGCCCGAGGACCTGCCCGCGCTGATGTCCGTCGTCGAGGCCGACCACATGCCCGTCGGCGACCGCGAACTGGAGTTCCGCGCCCTCCAGCCCTCCGGGGCGCCCCGCTGGCTGCGGCTGCGCGGCCGGCTGCTGCCCGGCGGCGGGGGACACCCGGCCCGGCTCGTCGGCACCGTCGCCGACGCCTCCGCCTTCCGCTCCGACGTCACCGACGTGGCCCGCGTCCAGCGGCTGGCCGCCGCCCTCGCCACCGCCGGCACCGTCAAGGACGTCGGCCAGGCCGTCGTCGCCGCGCTGCGCGCACCCCTGCGCGCCGACCGCATCGCGCTCGCCGAACTGGAGAACGACCGGCTCGTCGTCACCGTCCTCGATCCGCCCGAACCCAGCGCCTGGCCCGAACTCTGGCGCGCGGAATGGCGCGGCGAGTGGCCCGACGCCCCCGTACGCGCCATGCCCGCCCTCGCCGCCGCCCTGCGCAAGGGCCGCGCCCGCATCTGGCCCGCCGGCTCCCGCCTGGAACCCGGCCTCGCCGGAGTCGGCCCCGGCGGCCTCGCCGTCCTGCCCCTGCCCGCCGGGGGCCGCACCGCCGGGGTCTGCCTGATCGGCTGGGACCGCCCGCACGAGTTCGGCCCCGACGAACGCGCCCTGCTCACCGCCTGCGCGGGCCTGACCGGGCAGGCCCTGCTGCGCGCCCACGCCTTCGACGCCGAACACGAACTCGTCGGCATGCTCCAGCGCACCCTGCTGCCCCGCCGTCTGCCCCGCCTCCCCGGCGCGGAAGCCGTCGCCCGCTACCTCCCCGCGACGGCGGGACTTGAAGTGGGCGGCGACTGGTACGACGTGATCCCGCTCGCCGACAACCACGTCGCCCTCGTCATCGGCGACGTCCAGGGCCACAACGCGGGCGCCGCCACCCTCATGGGCCAGCTCCGCACCGCCCTGCGCGCCTACGCGGCCGAGGGCCACCCCCCGGACGTGGTGGTCGCCCTCGCCAACCGGCTGCTCCTCGACATGGAGACCGACCTCTTCGCCACCTGCGCCTACGTCGACGTCGACATGGAGAGCGGCTCCGCGCTGTGCGTGCGCGCCGGGCATCCGCAGCCGGTGCTCCGGCACCCGGACGGTGCCACCGAGACCGTGCCGGCCGAGGGCGGGCCGCCCCTAGGGGTGCTGGACCGGGCCGAGTTCCCGATGACCCCGCTGCGGCTGAGACCCGGCACCGTCCTCGCGCTCACCACCGACGGCCTGGTGGAGTCCGCCGACTCCGACCTCGACCAGGGCATGGCCCGGCTCGCCCGCGACCTCTCCGCCGTCGACCCCGCCGACCTCGGCGCCGCCGCCGACGCCCTGCTCGGCGGGGCCCACCGGGGCGACGACGTGGCCCTGCTGCTCACCCGCTACGACGGCATGGCCGTACGCCCGCTGCGCGAGAGCTGGACCGTGTGGCGCGTCCCCGAGGCGGTCCGGCACGCGCGCCGCTTCACCCGGCGCGTGCTGCGCGGCTGGGACATACCGGACGACACCCTGGACTCGGCGCTCCTGATCGTCTCCGAGCTGGTCACCAACGCCCTCGTGCACACCGAGGGGCAGGTCCGCCTCGACCTCGGCCTGGTCGGCCGGCGGCTGCGCCTCGCGGTCGCCGACGCCTCCCCGCGCGGCCCCCTCAAGCCCACCAGCGTCGGCTGGGAGGCCACCGGCGGCCGGGGCGTCCTCCTGGTCGAGGCGGTCTCCTCGACCTGGGGCACGGTGCCGGTCAGCGGCGGAAAACAGGTGTGGGCGGACCTGGTGACGGACGAGAACGCGTGAGCGGTCCGGTGGTTTCGAGTGGCGCGTTCGCCGCCTGAAACTAGGGTCGGTTGGTGTGGCTCACACCTTTGAAGAACTGGTGCAGAAACAGCGTGCGGCCGACGCGGCCCACGCCACCGTGACGGACCTGCGCGACACCTACGGTCCGCCCGCCGAGCGCGGGATGACCGGCGCCCAGTCCGGCACCTACGAGACCGCCCTGCGCGCCTGGCGCGACCTGGCCCGCGACGCCCAGACCGCGGTCAGCGAGTACGCCCGCGAGACCGGCCGCCCGCGCGGCGAGGTGGAGGCCGAGGTCGAACGGGCGGCGGCCGGGGACTGACCCGCGCGGGCCCTCGTACGCGCGTGCCCGGCCTCCGGTGATCCGCACCGGGGGCCGGGCACGCGGGCGCGCCGCCGGCCGTGGAGCCGTCGACCGCGGGGTCCGTCAGCCGTGGGTCTTGGCCAGCAGCTCCAGGATCTCCGCCGTGGTGCCGTTCTCGCCGAGACGCGGGAAGACGCGCTCGACGCTGTTCGCGTGCGCCTCGGCGTCCGAGTCGGCCATCGCGTCGGTGGCCAGGGTGACGTTGTAGCCCGCCGCGTAGGCGTCACGGGCGGTGGACTCCACGCCGATGCTGGTGGCGATGCCGGTCAGCACGATCTGCGTGATGCCCCGCCGGCGCAGCTGCACGTCCAGGTCGGTGCCGAACAGCGCGCTCCAGTTGTGCTTGGTGACCGTTATGTCGCCGTCGTGGCCGGAGAGTTCGTCCACGAGGACGTCCCAGCCCTCGGGGAAGGAAAGGCCGCGCGGCTGCCGCTCGGTGCGGCCGGGCACCGCGTCCGCGCCGTCGGCGGCGAAGGAGACGCGGACCAGCACCACCGGCAGCTCGCGGGCGCGGAAGGCGTCCGCCAGCTCCACGGAACGGGCCACCACGTCGGCGGCGGCGTACGGCTGGGTCTGCATGCCCACGATGCCGCGCTGGAGGTCGATCACGACGAGGGCGGTACGGGGGTCGAGCGTGGTGACGGACATGAGGTGATCAGACCTTTCGGGGGGTGAGCCGGCCGCGCGAACGGTCCGGCGGGGTGCTCACCGGCGGACCGGCGGGCATGAACGGGGCCGGGGGTACGGCCCGGCGGGTATGGCCGGTGTCACGGGTGCGAGAGCCGTTCCAGCAGGGACAGCGCCGTGAGCACGGTCTGCCGCTCCTCCTCGGAGAACCGGTCCTCCAGGGCGCGCGCCAGCCACTCCTCACGCACCTGCCGGTTGCCCTCCACCCGCTCCTGCCCCGCCTCGGTCAGGGTGACCAGCTGACGGCGGCCGTCGGCCGGGTCGGGCGTACGGCGGATCAGCCCGTGCCCGTCGAGCGCGGCCAGCGTGGCCGCCATCGACTGCGGCCGTACGCCCTCGGCGGCGGCCAGCGCGCTCGCGGTGGCCGCACCGTGCTTGCCGACCAGGGAGAGCGCCGACTCCTGCGGCGGGGTGAGACCGGAGTCCCGCGCCACCTCGCGGATACGGCGCCGCAGCCTGCCGAACATCACGCGCAGCTCGCGCGCGGCCAGGGCGGCGGAATCCGAGATGTGGGCCATGCCGTCACCGTAGACACCGGCAGGGTGGACTGTCCAGTTCAGCCTGTTCAGTTTTACCTGTGTAAAAGGCGGGTGGACGCGTCCGGTCCGGCCGAGCCCGCTCGGCGCGCGTGATCGCGGGCGAACTGGTCTGCTGGAACGGCAGGGCCCCCACCCCCGAGCCGTACTCCGGAGACACGCATGAGCACGTACCGAGTCGCGCAGGTCACCGCCCCCGGCGGGACGTTCGAGCTGGTCGAGCGGGAGGTGCCGCATCCGGGGCCCGGGGAGGTGCGGATCGCCGTGGAGGCGTGCGGGATCTGCCACAGCGACGCCCTGTTCGTGGACGGCGCCGCGCCCGGCATCACCTTCCCCGAGGTCCCCGGGCACGAGATCGCCGGGCGGATCGAGGAGCTCGGCGACGGCGCGCTCGGCCGGGGCTGGAAGGTCGGCGACCGGGTGGCGGTCGGCTGGTTCGGCGGCAGCTGCGGCTACTGCACGCCCTGCCGCCGGGGCGACTTCATCGCGTGCGTCCGCCTGAAGGTGCCCGGCTGGGCCTACGACGGCGGCTTCGCGGAGAAGGTGATCGTGCCGGTGGACGCGCTGGCCCGCATCCCCGACGGGCTCGACGCCACCGCCGCCGGACCCATGGCCTGTGCGGGCGTGACCACGTTCAACGGGCTGCGGCGCAGTGTCGCCCGCGCCGGCGACCGGGTCGCGATCCTCGGCCTCGGCGGGCTCGGCCACCTCGGCGTGCAGTTCGCCGCCGCGATGGGCTTCGAGACCGTCGCCATCGCCCGGGGCCCCGAAAAGGCCGGATTCGCCAAGGAGTTGGGCGCCCACCACTACATCGACAGCACCGCCGGCACCCCGGTCGCGGAGGCGCTGCAGAACCTCGGCGGCGCCAAGGCCGTCCTCGCCACCGCCGGGAACTCCGCCGCGATGTCCGCCACGGTGGACGGGCTCACCCCGCGCGGCGAACTCGTCATCATCGGGGTGTCGCCCGAACCCCTGGACATCTCCCCGCTCCAGCTCATCAGCGGCGTCCGCGACGTCAAGGGCCACCCCTCGGGCACCTCCCAGGAGGTGCAGGACACCATGAACTTCGCCGTCCTGCACGGCATCCGCCCGATGACCGAGGTCGTCCCGCTGGACGACGTGGAGTCGGCGTACCGGAAGATGCTGGCCGGGCGGGCGCGGTTCCGGATGGTGCTGGAGACGGCGGGCGCCTGAACCGGCGCCCGCCGGGCGGCGACGGGCGGCCGCGCCGGACCTGGTCACGGGTGCCGCCCGGCCGGGGCGACGCGGCGCCCGGCGTGCCCCGGCCTCACCGCCGAACGCCCCCTCTCAGCCGCGCCGTCGACGCCCCGGCCGGTGCCGGGCCGCGAACCTGGCCGCGTGTCCCGCCGTGCGCAGCGCCGAGCGGAGCGCCCCCGCGGCGGACACGTGCCCCGGCCCGGCGAGCTCGCGGTGGGCCGGGCGGGGGCCGAAGGACGCGCGGGCCGAGAACGACCACGAGAGGCGGGATCCGACCTGGGCGTGCGCGCCCCGCGTGCCTAGTCGTCCCATGCCTGGATCAGGATCTGCTCGGAGATCCTGCCGTCCCGCAGGGTGATCATCGACTCGGCGTAGACGCGGTCGCCGTTGGCGTACTCGCAGGACTCGGTGAACGCCGCGTGATCGCCGTCGATCACGCACTGGCCGAGCCGGTGGATCATGTCGCGGCTGTAGATGTCGTCGAGCATCTCCCTGATCTCGCTCCGGCCGCGCAGCACCTTGGGGTGGCTCGGCTGGGCGTCGCGGTCGATGACGCGTATCTCCGCGTCGTCCTCGTACAGGTTCAGGAGCGAGTCCCCGGTGTCGGACTCGATGCTCTCGCGCAGTGTGTCGGTGGTGAACGCGGGGTTTTTCGTGCTGCCCATGGTGGCCTCCTTCGGACGCTGGCGGCCCGGCGCGGAGCGGGACCGCACGGGGTCCACCTTTCGAGGCTCCCCCGCCCCGGCGGCCACGGCAAGCGCAGACGACGCGCTCCACCTGTCGGGTGAGGAGCGGCCGGTGCCCGTGTCCGGGGCGGGGCGCGCGCGTTGCAGAGGGCATGATCTCAACACGACGTATCGTCGCCGCGGTCGGTCTCGCCGTCGGCGTCACGGGACTTGCCGCGCCGCTCGCGAGCGCGGCCGACGCGAGCGCCGCGGGCACCGGGCAGATCAACCCGGTGACCACGCTGGACAACCTCGCCGTCAGCGACATCCCCGCCGAGCACCGCGCCGAGGTCCCCGGCGTCGGCGAGCAGCTGCGCGGTCTGAACCAGCTCAGCGACATGAACCGTCTGAACGAACTCCACCAGCTGACCGACCTGGCCGCCCCGGCGTTCGGCGTCCTCCCCGCGCTCGGCGGCTGACCGTACGACCCACGCTCCCGGGACCGGGCCCGTCAAGGCCCGGTCCGACGTATGTCCGTGGCGTAGGGTCGGCGGCGAAGGTACGTACAAGGGAAAAGGGGCCAGGTCATGGCGCAGGAAGTACGCGGCGTAGTCGCACCGGGGAAGGATCAGCCGGTGCGCGTCGAGACGATCGTGATCCCCGACCCCGGGCCCGGCGAAGCCGTCGTACGCATCCAGGCGTGCGGGGTCTGTCACACCGATCTGCACTACAAGCAGGGCGGCATCAACGACGACTTCCCCTTCCTGCTGGGCCACGAGGCCGCGGGCGTCGTCGAGTCGGTCGGCGAGGGCGTCACCGAGGTGGCGCCGGGTGACTTCGTCGTCCTCAACTGGCGCGCGGTGTGCGGCAATTGCCGGGCCTGTCTGCGCGGGCGCCCCTGGTACTGCTTCAACACCCACAATGCCAAGCAGAAGATGACCCTTGCCTCCACCGGTCAGGAGCTGACCCCGGCGCTGGGCATCGGCGCCTTCGCGGAGAAGACCCTCGTGGCCGCCGGGCAGTGCACCAAGGTGGACCCGGCCGTCTCGCCAGCCGTCGCCGGACTGCTCGGCTGCGGTGTGATGGCGGGCATCGGCGCCGCGATCAACACCGGCAACGTGGGCCGGGGCGACTCGGTCGCCGTCATCGGCTGCGGCGGCGTGGGCGACGCGGCGATCGCGGGCGCGCGGCTCGCCGGGGCGGGCAGGATCATCGCCGTCGACATCGACGACCGCAAGCTGGCCAAGGCCCGCGAACTGGGCGCCACCGACACCGTCAACTCCCGTGAGACCGACGCCGTCGAGGCGATCCGCGGGCTGACCGGCGGCTTCGGCGCCGACGTCGTCATCGACGCGGTCGGCCGCCCCGAGACCTACCAGCAGGCCTTCTACGCCCGCGACTTGGCGGGCACCGTCGTCCTGGTCGGTGTCCCCACCCCCGAGATGCGGCTCGAACTGCCCCTGCTGGAGGTGTTCGGCCGCGGCGGCGCCCTCAAGTCGTCCTGGTACGGCGACTGTCTGCCCTCCCGTGACTTCCCGACGCTCATCGACCTGCACCTCCAGGGCCGGCTGCCGCTGGACGCGTTCGTCACCGAGACGATCCAACTGGACGAGGTGGAGAAGGCGTTCGACCGGATGAGTGAGGGCGACGTGCTGCGCTCGGTGGTGGTGCTCTGATGACCGCCCGTATCGAACGCCTCGTCACCTCCGGCCAGTTCACCCTCGACGGCGGCACCTGGGACGTCGAGAACAACGTGTGGATCGTCGGCGACGACCACGAGGCCGTCGTGATCGACCCGGCCCACGACGCCGAGGCCATCGCCCGCGCGGTCGGCGACCGCCGGCTGACCGCCATCATCTGCACCCACGCCCACAACGACCACGTCAACGCGGCCCCCGCGCTCGCGGACCTCACCGGCGCCGTCATCTGGCTGCACCCGGACGACCTGCCGCTGTGGAAGCTCACCCACCCCGACCGCGACCCCGACGCCCACCTCAGGGACGGCCTGGTCATGGAGGCCGCGGGCGCCGACCTGACCGTCCTGCACACCCCGGGCCACGCCCCCGGCGCCGTCTGCCTGTACGACCCCGGTCTCGGCACCGTCTTCACCGGCGACACCCTGTTCCAGGGCGGCCCCGGCGCCACCGGCCGCTCCTACTCCCACTTCCCGACCATCGTCGACTCCATCCGGGACAAGCTCCTCACCCTCCCCCCGGACACCAAGGTCCTCACCGGCCACGGCGAACCCACCACCATCGGCGCGGAGGCCCCGCACCTGGAGGAGTGGATCGCGCGCGGGCACTGATTCCCGCCGACACACATGAGGGGGCGGCCGGTCGAGAGACCGGCCGCCCCTGCTCGCGTCCTTCCGTGTCTTACGACCGTGCGGACGCGACCAGCGCCCTCCAGGACCTGTTCCGCTTGAAGGGCAGCTCGAAGACCCGGGCGAACAGCCACGCCCCCAGTACCGAGACCGGCAGCGCCACGCCGATCGTGAAGCAGAAGGTCGGCAGTCCCCGGCCCACGAAATGCGGCGCCACCCGGTGGATCACGGCCATGACGACCGGCAGATGGATCAGATAGAGGCTGTAGGAGAAGTCACCGAGGCTCCGCACCGGCCGTGTGGTCAGCAGCCGTACGAGCACGGCGGGCCTGCCGGTGGCCACCGCGACGAGCAGCAGCGTCATGGCGGGGGCGACGGCCAGATCCACCCAGAAGTAGTGGTCCACCGTCCACACGAAACCCCGTACGGCGCCGAGGACCAGAACGGGTACGGCCGCCAGAGCGGCGAACCACCCCCACGGCAGCCGGCGTACCCGCTCCGGCGCGACGACGATCCCCGCGCCCGCCATGCCCGCGACGAACACGGGCGCGAGATGCGCGGTGAGCCCGTTGGCACCCTCGACGGGGTTCGCGCCGGGCGCCAGCACGCCCAGGGCGATCACCGGCAGTGTCACGGCCGCGACCAGCGCCGCCGCCCCGAACTTCCGCCGCACCAGCAGGAGAAGGGGGAAGAGGAGATACAGCTCGCTCTCCACGCCGATCGACCAGAACGCGCCGTTCGGCGTGGGCGCGGTGAACACGTCCTGGACGCCGAGGCCGTACACCAGGACCGACTTCGCGGTGGGCGGTCCGTAGTGCGAGGGCGACACCACGAACCAGGCGACGACCAGGCTCATGACCAGCGCCGCCCAGTACGGAGGCAGGATCCGCCACGCCCGCCGCCGCAGGAACCGGCCGACCCCGCCCGTGCGCCAGCCGTGCCGCGCCGGAGCGAGCGCCAGCGAGAAGCCGGACAGCACCAGGAAGAACACGACGGCCAGCCGCCCGAACATCAGCCCGTCCAGCCAACCGGGCGCCGAACTGCGGGGATAGCCGGGGAAGGCGTACAACCAGCAGTGGAACAGCACCACATACAGGGCGGCCAGCCCGCGGAGCCCGTCCAGTCCCAGGACCGGCCGGGCGGCGGGGAGTTGACCTGCCGGCTGTTCCGCGGGGGCGGCCACGGCGAGGGTTCCGCCGCCGGCCGGGCGGCTCGCATCCACTGAAATCGCTCGACCTCTTCTCGGGACGCCGAGCGGCACGCCGCCGCCCGCAGCGAGTGGTACGTGACGGACGGCCGGACAGTTCAACGGACTTGTCCGCGTACGGCCTCTGTCGCACCGCGTGCCGCCGGTCTACCGTCGGCCCCATGACCGATCCAACTCGCTTTGCGGGGCATGGAGTTCTCGTCACGGGTGCGGGCCGGGGCATCGGCGCGGCCGTGGCGCGGCGGATCGCCGAGGAGGGCGGCCGGGTGCTCGTCACCGACCGGGACGCCGACGCGGCCGGACGGACCGCCGAGGGCCTGCGGGAAAAGGGGCTGGACGCAACGGCGTTGAGGTGCGACGTGGGGGAGCGGGAGTCCGTCGAGGCGGCTGTCGCCCATGCCGTGGCGGCGTTCGGGACGCTGGATGTGCTGGTGAACTGTGCCGCCCGGTCCTCCCCGGACACGGAGCTGTTCGAGGACGGTCCCGACGACGTGTGGGAAGGGGACCTGGACATCACGCTCACCGGGGTCCACCGCTGCTGCCGCGCCGCCCTGCCGCATCTCGCCGCCTCCGGGCGGGGTGCCGTCGTCAGCATCGGCTCGGTCAACGGGCTCCAGGACTTCGGGGGGCACGCCTACAGCGCCGCCAAGGCGGGCCTGGCCTCGCTCACCCGCACGCTCGCCGGGCACGCGGCCGCGCGCGGGGTGCGGGTCAACCTCGTCGTGCCGGGCACCGTGCGCACCTCGGCGTGGGAGGGGCGGGACGCGGATCTGGAGGCGGTGCGCGGGCTCTATCCGCTCGGGCGGATCGGGGAGCCGGAGGACGTCGCGGCCGCCGTGGCCTTCCTCGCCTCCCGTGACGCGGCCTGGATCACCGGCACCGCCCTCGTGGTGGACGGCGGACTGACCGCCGTGCACAGGGGGTTCCACACGGCGCTGCACGGACGATGACCGACAGACGGTGAAGTTCACCGTTTCGTCACAGCATGACCGGAACCACAACCGTCCGGCCCGCCGGCGGGTCTAGTGGGCGACGGATGCCTTCGGGGCACAGGAGAGGGGAAGGGGTCGGACCATGGGGGACAAAGCACGCAGACGAGGTGCCGCCCTGCTCGGCGTCACCGCACTGGCGGCGCCGCTGGCGCTCGTCGTCACCGCCGCACCGGCCCAGGCCGCGAGCTGCACGAGCACGGCCGGGCCGTACCAGAAGCAGGTGGAGAAGTTCCTCGGCCGCCCGGTCGACGGCAAGCAGTCCAGCGCCGACTGTTCGGCCATCCGCGGCTTCCAGAACAAGCACGGCATCACCCCGGCCATCGGCTACGCGGGCCCGGTGACCTGGGGCGTGATGGACCTCATGAACAAGCAGAAGGCGGTCGGGAAGAAGCCCAATAAGGCGGGCAAGTGCCCGGTGAACAAGGGCCGCATCGCCTGTGTGAACCTCACGCTCCAGCTGAGCTGGGTCCAGGACGGCAAGAAGCTGGTCTACGGCCCCGTACCGGTGCGCACCGGCCGCGACCACTACGAGACCCGCACCGGCCTGAAGAAGATCTACTGGCGTGACATCGACCACGTCTCCAACCTCTACGACGTGCCGATGCCCTACAGCCAGTTCTTCGACGGCGGGCAGGCCTTCCACTCGGTCGGCCTGAGCATGTGGAACCCGCCGGGCTCCCACGGCTGTGTGAACATGACCACGAAGGACGCCAAGAAGTACTGGTCGCTGCTCAGGAACGGCGACGACGTGTTCGTGTACGGCCGCAAGCCGGGCACCTGAGAGCCGTAAGCCGGGCACCTGAGAAGCGGGCCGGGGGCGCCCGTTCGCCCCCGAACTCCGCCCGGGTCACGCCCCATTGACGTGATGAGTAACACGGTCCGAAATGTCCGTATCGAGCGCACTTGCTCACGTCGTCTTCACGGGGACCGGCATATGCTTCACATCATGTCCACCACTGCTGACACCGCCTGCCAGCGGTCGGCCGCGGAGGTCAACGAGGAGATCCGGGCCCTGTGGCGCCGCTCGGGCGGGATTCTCACCACCGAGCAGCGCGCGGAGTACCAGCGCCTCGTCCTGGAGTGGGCCTCCGCGACACCGCAGCCGCGCCGCCCGTCCTGAACCGGCCGCCGCGCGACCGCCGCCGTACTCGTTTCCGTTCCTTCACGACCGTACGGGTGCGTCGAGTGACCGATTTCGCCGATCAGCTTCTCGGCACCCGCCACCCCGCACCCGGACGGCCGCGCCCGGGTCAGCCCCAGGTCGCCGAGTAGTACCGCTGGTAGGCCCGCCGCTCCTGCTCCGAGCGGATGTAGCGGGCCGCGATGAGGGCGATCAGGCTGCCCGCCATGATGAGCAGGCCGGGACCCACGTTGCGGGTGTCGGTGAGGCGCGCGAGGAGGGTGCGGCCCTGGGCGATGCCGCTCACCGGGGCCGTGGAGCCGGGGGAGGCGGCGCTCGGGGCCACGGTGCTCTGCGGGGTGGCGGTGGACGGCGCCGGCGACGGGTTCTGCGCGGCCCCGGCCTTGCCCCCGGAGGTGATGAGGCGGACGTTCAGCGCCGACATCGCCTTGATCAGTGGCTGGAAGAACGTCGTACCGCCCGACGTGCAGTCGCCGCTGCCGCCCGAGGTGACGCCAAGCGCCACCCCCTCGGAGAACAACGGGCCGCCGCTGTCGCCGGGTTCGGCGCACACGTTCGTCTCGATCAGCCCGGTGACGGTGCCCTCGGGGTAGTTGACGGTCGCGTTGAGCGCGGTCACCTGGCCGTCGTGCAGTCCGCTGGTGCTGCCGCTGCGGAACACCCGCTGCCCCACCGTGGCGTCGGCCGCCCCGGTGATCCGCACGCCTTTGCCGCCGCCGACCGCGACCACGTCGGCCCCCGCCCCGGCCTTGCCGGAGTCGTACTGCACGAGCGAGAAGTCGGCGCCGGGGAAGTTGGTGTTCACCGTCGTGCCGAGCTGCTGGTTGCCCTGGTTGTCGGCGAACCAGATGGAGCCCGCCGGGCCGCAGTGGCCCGCTGTGAGGATGAAGTCCCGTTGTCCGTTGGTCACGTTGAAGCCCGCCGAACAGCGGCCGCCCGTCGAGAGGATGGGCTGCGCGCCGTTCAGCCGCGTGGTGAACGTGCCCTTCGAGCGCTCCATGGTGACGAAGTTCCCGATGCGCGAGGCGACTTTGGTCATCCTCGTCCAGTCACCGGACGACACCGTGCTGTCCGCCCGTACCACGACCCGGTTGGTGCGGTAGTCCACCGACCAGGCGGTGCCCGCCACGCGCGGTGCCGAACGCAGCGTCGCGGCAGCCGACTTGAGCTCGTTCATGCTGTGGCCCACCATCTTCGGCTCGGCGCCCGCCTGCCGCACCTGCCGTGCGGCCCCGGCGTCCGTCACCGCGACGACCGGCCGGCCGTCGGCGCCGATCCAGCTGCCCGCGGAGCGCGCCGTGCCCAGCTTCGCCGTCAGCGTGCTGCCCGTCTCGGCGGCGGTGGACGCCGTGCTCAGCGGGGCCGCGGGGGACTGCGGGGGCTCGCTCGCCATGGCCGCCTGCGTCACCATCGCGCCCCCCAGAAGGAGTCCGCCGACGGCCGCCAGCCGTGTCACTCGCCGGACGACCCGCCGTCGTGCGTGCCTCATGCCAGACTCCCGAAACCCCGAGCGCGCGACACCCCGTCCGGGCATCGCGGGGCCCTCCGGTCGATGAGCGCCCGCCCCTGAGTACGTGGGGCGGGGCGGACGCGTTCAGCGACTGCGGCGATCTTCCGGCGGGTTCCGTGGATTCCGTTTTCCCGTACGGGGAGGGGGAGTTCGCGTGGGCGGGCTCAGCCCTTGCGGGCCACCCCGCCGAACATCGCGACCTCCTCCGGTTCGTCCCCCTCGCCCGGCTCCGGGCGCCAGCGCGAGCAGGAGACGACGCCCGGCTCCAGCAGTTCGAGACCGTCGAAGAAACGGGTCACGTTCTCGGGGGTGCGCTGGGTCAGCTTCGGGGTCCCGTGCTCGTTCCAGAACGCGACCGCCTCGTCCACGTCGGGCATCGAGGGGCTGGTGATGGTGTGCGAGAGCACGAGATGGCTCCCGGCGGGCAGCCGCTCGGTCAGCCGCCGCACCAGGCCGTACGGGTCCTCGTCGTCGCCGATGAAGATGACCACGCCGAGCAGGATCAGCGCCACGGGCTCGTCGAAGTCCAGTGTCTTCGCGGCGTGTTCGAAGATCGCGTCGATGTTGCGCAGATCCTCGTCCAGATAGTCGGTACGGCCCTCGGGCGTGCTGGTGAGCAGGGCGCGGGCGTGCGCGAGCACCAGCGGGTCGTTGTCGACGTAGACGATCCGGGCGTCCGGCGCGAGCCGCTGGGCGACCTCGTGGGTGTTGTCGGCGGTGGGCAGCCCGGTGCCGATGTCCAGGAACTGCCGTATGCCCGCCTCCTGTACGAGATGGCGCACGGCGCGGCCGAGGAAGAGGCGGTCGGCGCGGGCGTACTCCCCGATGCCCGGGTGCAGTTGGCGGATCTGGTCGCCGGCCGCGCGGTCCACCTCGTAGTTGTCCTTGCCGCCGAGCCAGTAGTTCCAGATCCGGGCGGTGTGCGGCTGGCCGGTGTTGATACGGGCGCGCAGCGACTCGGCGACATCGTTGGCGGCGGCCGGGTTGTCGGTCACGTGGGTCAGCTCCTGAGGGCCTGAAGGGAGTGGTGCCTTGAGCGGTGCACGGCTCAAGACGCAATCTAGACGCAGGAGTTGATCCCCGTCGCGGGTCCCGGGTATTCCGCCGCAGGGTACGTGCGGTGGCGGCCCCCGCTCCCGGGCCCCGTCGTGCTGCCGGGCGGCGAGCGGCCTCCTAGACTGCGGACATGGACGACACGCTCCTGGCCCGGCTCGGCACGGGCACGTACCTGCTGGTCACCAGTTACCGCAAGGACGGCACCCCCGTGCCCACCCCGGTCTGGGTGGTGCGCGACGACGACGCCCTGGGCGTCTGGACGACCGCCGACAGCTGGAAGGTCAAGCGCGTCCGCCGCCGCGCCGATGTGCTGGTCGGCCCCTGCGACATGCGCGGCAACGCGACCGGCGAGCAGGTCCCGGCCACCGCCCGGATCACCGACGCGGACACCACCGCCCGCTACCGCTCCCTCATCGCCCGCAAGTACGGCATCGTCGGCCGGCTCACGCTGCTGGGCAGCCGGATCCGCCGGGGCGCGGAGGGCACGGTCGGCATCCGGATCACCCTCAAGGACTGAGCGTTCAGGGGCCGATCCGGGCCGCGAACAGCGGGCGGTTCAGCTCCAGGCCCGGTACGCCTCGTCGAGCAGCTGGAACACCGGCTCGCCCCGTACCGGGTCCTTGGCGGTGGACAGCCGCACCCGGTCCCCGCTGTGGATGCCGACGGCCGGCCCCATGACCCGGCCCCGCACCACGAAGCCCTCGGCCATCTCGACCAGGGACACATTGCGCGCCATCGGGGTGTTGCGGTGCACCACGGTGGAGTGGCGGACCGTGCCGACGCCCTGGCTGCGTTCCGTGCGCAGGTCGCTGCCCTGGCACACCGGGCAGAGCAGCCGGTGGTACATCGCCGTGCCGCACCAGGCGCAGCGCTGGAAGGTGAGGGCGTCCCTGTCCTCGGCGGAGCGGGGTTCGAGCACATCCGCCGCCCGGCCGCCCGCCGGGTGCGTGGCGCTTGCTGAGTGCTGGTACACGCTGGTCAACTCCCTGCGCTGGGCCGGACATCCCGAACGCGCGGCGTGAACCGCGCACACGTGTGCCCGGTCGTCGTGCCACCGTGCACACCGCCAGCGTATGGCACGCAGTGTCAGCCGTAAAGGCACTCCGTACCCTCAATGTGCGGGCAACGCCGTCCGGTTGCCCCCTCAGGGCCGCCCGAGCACCGCTTCGACCTCCCGCACCACGCGCCACAGCGGGGCATCGCGCCGGGCGACGACCACGATCACGTCCTCACCCTCACTCCGGACAGGCGTCACGGGCGTCACGCGGGGCCGGTCCGCCGCGCCGCCGCCCGGCTCCGCGAACGCCGCCCGCACACACCCCAGCGCCCGGTCCACGGCCGCGTCCGCGTCCCCTGCGCCGTCCGAACGCAGCCAGGACCGCAGGGCGTTGTTGTGCGCCGCGACCACCGCCGCCGCGATCACGTCCGCGCGCAGCGTGCCGTCGGGACGCCCCGCGTACCGCTCCCGCAGATAGCCGGCGAGCGCCCGCTCGTAGCGCCGCACCACCGACAGCTCGTACGCGCGCAGCCCCGGCACCTGCTTGGTCAGCCGGTAGCGGCGCACCGAGAAGGCCGGGTTCTCCGCGTACATCCGCAGCACCAGGCGGGCCGCGTCGCACACCCGCTCCACCGGTTCCCCGGTGCCGTCGCCCGCCGCGAGGAACGCGGTCATGTCGGCGAGGCAGCGCTCGTGGTCGGGGAAGACCACGTCCTCCTTGGAGGGGAAGTAGCGGAAGAACGAGCGCCGTCCGACGCCGGCCAGCGCCACGATGTCGTCCACGGTGGTGCGGTCGTACCCGCGCTCCACGAAGAGCCGGAAGGCGGCCTCGACCAGGGCGTCACGCATCGGCGGCTTCGCGGCCGGGGCCGCGCTGCTGGTGCTCATGAGCGGGAACGTAGCACCCCGACGGCCCGTGTGGCACTCGGTGCAGCGCAAGCCGCCCCGGAGGGAACCGAGTGCTGTGCGGCCGGGCCGGGGCCCGTATCTCCACGCGATCACCGCAGGGCCCGCCGATCTTCACCCCGTGCCCTCGGCGTAACCTTTCTCCACCCTGTCGCCACCGGTCCGCCCGAGGAGAACCCCCATGCGCCGCCCCCGCCTGCTCTACGTCACCGACCTGGCGTTCCCGGCCCGCGGGCGCCGCTACGGCGACGAGGACGTCTTCCTCACCTCCCGGCTGCGCGCCCACTTCGACCTGGCGCTGTGCCATCCGCTGGACGCGGCCGCGCTGATGGACGGTTACGACGCGGTGGTGGTCCGCAACTCCGGGCCGGTGCTGGGCTATCTGGCCGAGTACGAGAAGTTCCGGGCGCACGCGCTGGAGACCGGGGCCCGGGTGTACAACCCGCTCACCGGCAAGGCGGACATGGCGGGCAAGGGGTATCTGATCGAGCTGACGGCGGCGGGCCACCCGGTCATCCCCACCGTCGACCGCGCCGAGGACCTGGACCGGCTGCCGCGGGCCGACCGTTACGTGGTCAAGCCGCGTTTCGGCGCCGACTCCCTCGGCCTGCGCCTGGTGCCCGCGAGCCGGGTCGCCGAGGCGCCCGTCGCCGACGGCAGCGTCCTGGTGCAGCCGCACGTCGACTTCACCCACGAGATCTCCTTCTACTTCGTGGACGACGACTTCGCGTACGCCCTCTACGCCCCCGACCCCCGGCGCCGCTGGGAGATGAAGCCGTACCCGGCCACCGCCGCCGACCTGGAGTTCGCGCGCCGCTTCATCGACTGGAACGCGCTCGGCCACGGCATCCAGCGCGTCGACGCCTGCCGCACCGTCGCCGGTGATCTCCTCCTGGTCGAACTGGAGGACCTCAACCCCTACCTCTCCCTGGACGCGCTGCCCGAGGAGGACCGCGACGCCTTCGTGGCCACGCTGACCACCTCCCTGAACCGCTTCGCCCAGGCGGCGCCGCTCTCCGCCTGAGCACTGCCTGAGCCCTGTCTCATCTCCGCCTGATCTCCGCCGCCGGGGCGCGGTCCTGAACGCCCGCCCCCCGCGCGCCGTATCCCCGGTCGGGACCGCGCACTCCCGGACCCGAGGGACGGAAAGGAGAGCAGCGTGCCGACACCCCCCGATCCCCAGCCGCCGCGCCCCGGGCGGATCGTGGAGCCCGTCCGCGTCGTACGGGCCCGCCGCCAGGACGCGCTCGCGGAGCTGATGCGCGAGCTGCTGCCGGAGGACGGCCAGGGCCGGCGCGAGTCCGCCGGTACGCCCCCTCCCGGGCGCCCCGGCACGCCCCCGCCCCCGCCGCCGCCCGCCGGGGCCGAGGACGAGACCCAGGAACTGCCCCCGGTCCCCGAACACCCCGAACCTTCCGGAGCGCCTTCGCCGCGGGCCGGGCACCGCCGGTCCGTCGCGGTCCTCGCCCTCGGCGCCGCCGCGCTCGTCGGCTTCGGCTGCGCCCTGCTGCTCCCCGCCCGGCAGAACGCCACCGCCGCCGGCCCGGCCCACTCCGCCGCCTCGCGCCCCGTGACCATCACCCCGGCCACCACCGGACCCGCCACCCCGGCCGCGCCCTCACCCGACGCTCCCGCCGCCTCCGCCACCGCCGATCCGGACGGCCCCGGCACCCTGCGCGAGGGCGACTCCGGACCCGGCGTCACCGAGCTGCGTGAACGCCTGCTGCGCATCCCGGACGTGTTCCGGGATGGCTCGGCGACCGGCGGCTACGACGCCGTACTCGCCGCCGCCGTCGCCCGCTTCCAGGTCTGGTACGGCGTCAGCGGGGACGAGCGCGGTGTCTACGGCGACGACACCCGCCGCGCGCTGGAGTCGCGGACGTGAGCGGTCCGGCTACTCGTCGGCCTACTCGTCGGCCGAGGGCACCCGGACGTCCACCACGCACACGTCGTCGCGCCGCTCGTCCGCCAGCAGCGAGGCGAGCAGCGCGTCCAGCGAACCGGCGCCCTCCCGGCCCTGCGCGCGAACCGTGCCGGCCAGGCGGGACAGGGCCGTGTCCAGGCTCTCGCCGGGCCGCTCCACCAGACCGTCGGTGTACAGCAGCAGCCGGTCGCCCGGTTCCAGGCGCAGCTCCGCCGGCTCGAAGACCGGTGCCGCGCTCGCGCCGAGCAGGATGCCCCGGGGACGCGGCACGTAACGCACCTCGGTGCCGCGCACCAGCAGCGGCGGGGGATGCCCGGCCTGCGCCCAGGTGAGCACGCGGGTACGGGGGTCGTAGCGCGCGAGGACCATGGTGGCCGTGGTCAGCGCGTCCCGGGAATGCAGCAGCAGCTGGTTGAGCCGGGCCAGCGCCCCCGTCAGCGAGGAGCCCGTGCTGACCATGCCCTTGGCGGTGAACCTCAGCTGCGCCATCGTGGCCACCGCGTCGATGCCGTGGCCGGCCACGTCGCCGACCACGAACAGCGCCTGGTCGTCGGGGAGTTCGATCGCGCTGAACCAGTCGCCGCCGACCTGGATGCCCGACTGCGCGGGCAGATAGGCGACTTCGACGCGCAGCCCGGCGAGCCGTACCGGTCTGCGGGGCAGCGGCAGCAGGGCGTGCTGGAGCCGCCCGGCCAGGGCCCGTTCGGCCTGGAGGACGCCGCGCTGGAGCAGCATCGCGCGTTCGCTCTCGATCAGGGCCAGTTCGGCGCTGCGCTGCGCGGTGAGGTCCTGCACGAACCCGTGCACCTCCACCGGGGTGCCGTCCGGCTCGGTCACCGCCTCCGCGACGATCCGCAGATGCCGTACGCCGCGTTCGGTGTGGATGCGGAACGGCAGGTCGAACGGGGTTGCCCGGAGGGTGAGTTCGGTGATGGCCAGGGTGAGGGTGTCCGCGTCGTCCGCCGCGACCAGCTGGGGCAGCCGTCCCAGCGGCACCGGTCCGGCGGCCGGGTCCTGGCCCAGCACCGCGTACGCCTGCGCGGACCAGGACGTCTCGCCGGTGACCAGATTCCAGTTGGCCCAGCCCAGATTGCCGAGCCGCTGCACGTCGGCCAGCCGCTGTTCCTGGAGCTCCGCCGGGTCGTGGCGCAGCCAGGTCACCAGCAGACCGCCGTCCAGCGGGGCGGCCCGCACCGAGTAGGTCGCGGTCACGGGCACGCCGTCCACGGTGTCGTGATAGGCGAACGGCTCGCTCTCGAAGGGGATTTTGGTGGTGAGCGCCTGGAGGTAGCCGTCCCACAGCGCCTCGCCCGCGACGGACGGATAGCTCTCCAGGATGCGGCTGCCGACCATGTCCTGGCCGGTGCGGCCGAACACGTCCACCGCCTCGGGCGCCGCGGCCTCGATGCGGTAGTCCTCCACCTCGCCGGAGGCGGAGCGCAGCGGGCACAGCAGGATCGCGGCACCGGGCAGCGCGTCGAGCACGCTCTGCACCGGCTGGGAGCCGTCGTCGTGGTTGTCGGGGCGCGCGTCGAAGGCGCGCAGCCGGCCCGCGCACAGCCGGGCCACGGCGCGCAGCAGCCGCCGCTCGCGCGAGGTGAACGGCCGGTCCTCACCGCGCAGCACACCGAGCGCGACCCCCGAGGCGGCCCCGCCGGGCACCGGCAGCCAGGCCCGGGACCGCCAGCGGTCCGGCGGGTCGTCGACGAGCAGATAGTGCTCCCGGTCCTTGGCCAGGTCCTCCAGCCAGCAGGCCTCGCCCGCCGCCAGCGCCTCCAGCGGGGCCACATTGGTCAGGGGCGGTATCCGGTGCCACTGCGCGGCGAAGGTGGGCGCGATCCCGGCGTGCCCCAGCAGCTGGAGGCCGCCCTCGGGCAGCCGCTCGTACAGCATCACGGCGTCGGCGCCGGCCTCCGGTGCCAGCTGCCGCAGCAGACACGCGGCCAGCTCCTGCGGGGAGCCGACCCGCACCAGGTCCCGGCCCACCGCGCCGAGCACGTCCGCGATGTCACCGGTGCCGGAGGCCGCGCCCGAGAGCCGCGCGTCCCGCTCCGGCCGCCCGTCCGCCTCCCGCACGGGCGACTCCAGGGCGCCGAGCGTCAGCCAGCACTCCTCCAGAAGGGTGCGGTCGCCCGCCCGGGCCCGCCGCAGCAGTTCGTGATGGGCCGCGTCGGCGGTGCGGCTCTCCGCCGCCATCAGGGCGCCCTTGGCGCGCTCCACCACCGCCGTGGTCGCGGCCTCGTCGCGCAGCCGCTCCAGTTCCGCGCGCTGCCGGGCCACGGCCTGGGCCAGCGCCGTGGGGTCGGCGCCGGTACCCGGGTCCATGGGAAGCGCTGGATCGCTCGTCACGCGACGAGCATGGCACAGGTGAAGCCGCTCGATCACGTGTCCGGCCGGTACGTGTGCTGCTCACGCGGTACGCGCACCGCTCAGCGGGCGGTGCCCCGTCCGCCGAGCGCCTCGGAGACCACGCGCACACTGCGCGCGATGTGCTGGAGCTGGAGGAGTTCGGCCGCGTAGAGCTTGATCGAGTGCTCGATGACCGCCTCGGGCAGGCCGAGGACGGGCAGCTCGGTCCGGGCGGTCTGCAGCGCGGTGCGCGCGACCCGGATCTCCTGCTGGACCTGGAGCCGGGCGTGCCGGGCGAGCAGGACGGGGTGTTTGATCAGCGCCGGGTAGCCGGCGTAGCGGGCCGGGATCAGCTCGCGCAGCCAGCGGGCCGCCGAGCGCTCCCAGTCGTAGCTGCCCGGGGTCTTGACCTGGCATGGCCAGTCGGGGCTGATGCGCGTGGTGGTCATGGGCATGATCGTCGTCGCTTCCGGGTGTGCCGCGTGGGGGGCGCCGGGAGCAGTATTTATATATGCCGTCGGGTTTTCAAGACGCATGAAAACATTCATGCGTGCCGGTTCACTCCGGCAGGAAGAACCGCCGCTCCTCCGCCCCGCGCTCGTACTTCTCCAGCCGGGCCTGGGTGCGCTCGGGGTCCGCGTCCGTCATGGCCTGGAGCAGCGCGGCGGCCATCAGGCCGGGCGCCGCGTACGAGTCGAAGACCAGCCGGGAGCCGGTGCCCGTGGCGAAGGTGACGTCGGCCTCGTCGGGCAGCGGGCCGAGCGCCAGATCGGTGATCAGCGCGACCTTCAGACCGGCCTCGCGCGCCACCCGCAGCGCGGTCAGCGTCTCCCGCGCGTGCCGGGGCATCCCGAACGCCAGCACCCAGCCGCCGCCCGCCTCCCGCGCCTGCAGCAGCGCGTCGTACGCCACGCTCCCGCCCTGTGTCACCAGCCGCACATCGGGGTGGATGCGGCGGGCCGCGTACCCGAAGTACTCCGCCAGCGAGGCGGAGATGCGCAGCCCGAGGACGGTCAGCGGGGTGGAGCGGGACAGCGCGCGCCCCACCCGGACCACCTTGCCGGGGTCGGCGAGGTCGCGCCGCAGGTTCTCCAGGTTCTGGATCTCGGCGTCCACCGCGGCCTGGAGCTCGTTCGCCCGGTCCGCCTCGTGCGGGCCCGGCAGCGCGCTCAGGGCGATCGACTGGAGGCGTTCACGCAGCGCCGGGTAGCCGCTGAAGCCGACCGCCGCCGCGAACCGGGTCACCGACGGCTGGCTGACCCCCGCCCGGTCGGCCAGCTCGGTGATCGACAGGAACGCCGCCTCGGTGATGTGCTCGATCAGATACTGGGCGATCCGCCGCTGCCCCGGGGACAGCCGGGGCCCGTCGAACAGCGCGCGCAGCCGGGAGGTCGGGGAGGCCTCGGCCCGGGCGACGGAGCCGCGCGAGGTGATCGCTGACGCCTGGGCGCGTGCCGCTTGCGGAGAGGGCACCGGCCCGTCGACTTTTTCTCCCACGATCACTCAACATAGCTCACCGCCCTTGGCGGCCCGCCGGGTTGCCGAGGACGCGGGCGCCGGGGCCGGGCGCCGGGCCGTGGCCCGGGGCTCAGCGCCGGTACAGCGTGATCGAATACCCCACCTCGTCCACGGGACGGCTGGTCCGGATCAGCCGGGCCAGTCTGCCGCGCGCCTTCGCGGCCGCCGAGTCCGACACCACGAGCAGCCCGTGCACCCGGGACACGGGCACCTTGCGCGGATCGGAGGCACGGATGCCGTAGGCGGAGGGCACCCCGCTGCCCTTGTAGACCAGCCACACCCGCTCGCCCGGATACCGCTCCCGCAGCCGGTCCCCGAGCCTGCCGAGGTCCTGGCCCCAGTCCACGTTGGAGTCGTGCAGCAGCCGGTGTGTGGCCGCCGGGCCGCCGAACGCCTCGTTCGCGTACGGCAGGTAGTACGGGAACACGCGCAGCGAGGTCACCGCGGCCCAGGCCACGAGGAGGCCGGCCACCGGCACCGCCCACCGGCACCGGACCGCCGTCACACAGCCCGCCGCCACCGCCAGGAACACCGGCACGAACAGCGCGTACCGGGTGCCGAACTCCCGCGCCCCCGTCATCGCCACGGCCAGCAGCAGCGCCGGGGGCAGCAGCAGATACGGCACGGCGGGACGCGGCGGGCGCAGCGCCAGGGCCGCGACGGCACCGGCGGCGCCCAGCGCGAGCAGCGGGAGCGGGGTCTTCACCAGCAGCGCGACGGGGAGGTAGTACCAGAGCCGGCCGGTGTACACCCGCCCGAACAGGAACCCCTGCCAGGCATGGTGCTCGAAGGCGAACTGCGTCCGCATCCCGGCCCGGTAGGCGGGCGGCAGCGGCAGCAGCGCGGTCAGCCGGCCGTGCAGTCCGGCCAGGGCGGGCACCGGCTCGGCGGGGGAGAAGCGAAAGCGGGGATCGACCGCCGCGTACACCGCCCACACCACGGCGACCGCCAGCACGGCCACCACCGCAGCGCCTCCCGCGCTCAGCAGCGCCCGGCGCCGCCGGTCCGCGCCGGGCAGCGCGTGCCACACCGACAGGCCGGCGAGCAGCATCAGCACCGGGACCGCGGGCAGGGCGCTCATCTTCGTGGCGATCGCGGCGCCGAGGGCCAGGCCGGCGAGCGGTACGTACCGCCGGGGCCGCCGCCGCGCCCGCCAGGCCAGCCAGGCGGCCGTCACCAGGAAGCCGGTCACGGGCATGTCCAGGGTGGCCAGCGAGCCGTGCGCGATCACGTCGGGCGAGAAGGCGTACAGCGCCAGCGCCACCAGGCCGCCCGCCGTGCCCGCCAGGTCACGGGCGAACGCGAACACCACGAGCCCGGTCAGCAGCGTCAGCACGATCACCGGGAGCCGCGCCCAGAGCATCAGCCGGCCGGGGTCGTTGCCCGAGCCGTACAGCAGATGCCGGCCCACGGCGCCCTGGGTGCCGGGGTAGGCGGGGTCGTAGTTCGGGTCGGCCACCGCCACCCCGGCCGCGATCAACAGCTTGGCGAGCGGCGGGTGTTCGGGGTTGTAGCGCAGCCGGTGCTCGTGGAGGTAGTCGGTGGCGGTGGCGACGTAGACCGGCTCGTCGATGGTGGGCGTCTGCTGGACGGCGGTGGTCACCATGGCGACGGCCAGCTGACCGAGGAGCAGGGCGACGAGCAGGACGAGGAGCGGGCGGCGGCCGCCCGGGGGCAGACGCGGCCACGCCGGGGGGAGGACGGTCCTCCGGGTGCCGGGGACCGGCTCGTCCCGAGGGGCCGTCCGCTGTTCGCTCGCCATCGCCCGCCCCGCGCCGGCGCCCTCGGCCGCCGGGGCGACGGCCCGCGTCCCCCGCGCCCGGCGGCGCCACCGCCCCGTGAGTCGTACCGGCGGACTCTCCGCCGTGCCCAGGGGTACGGCCCCGGGGCGGCCGGGGTTCACCCCGACGCCGGGGAGGGGACGGGCGGCGCCCCCTGCGGCGAGGGCAGCGCGGCGCACGGCACGATCAGGTCGGCGGCGTCGCGGGTCGTCGCGATCAGGTCGGCGTTGCGCTGGTCCGGGCCGAGCACCCAGGCCAGCGCGTCCCCGTGCGGCTTGCCGAACTCCTCGTGCCGGGCCACCAGACGCCGTACCCGCTCCGCCTCGTCCACCTCGCAGTACCAGACCTCGTCCAGCAACGGCCGCACCCGCGCCCACGAACCCTCGCGCAGCAGAAGGTAGTTGCCCTCCGTCACCACGAGCCGCGCGGTGGGCGGCACGGGGATGACACCGGCGAGCGGCTGCTCCAGCACGCGCTCGAAGCCGGGCGCGTACACCACGTCGTCCGTCTCCTCCCGCAGCCGGCGCAGCAGCGCCGCGTAGCCGCCCGCGTCGAAGGTGTCCGGCGCGCCCTTGCGGTCCCGTCTGCCCAGCCGCTCCAGCTCGGCGTCGGCCAGATGGAACCCGTCCATCGGCACATGCGCCACCCACGGCGGCCCGTCCGCGTTCAGCGCCCGCGTCAGCGACTCCGCGAGCGTCGTCTTGCCCGCCCCGGGCCCGCCCGCGATCCCCAGAATCGCGCGCTCCCCCTCCCGGACGAGCCCACGCGCACGGACAAGAAGGTCTTCGAAGATCGACGGCATGGGCAGAGTGTGCCACCGGCGCTCCGCCGGCGGAACGGGTGACGCGGGAGAGGATCGGGATACGGGTGCGGCTGGAGGGTGTGCACGCGGGGCGTGGGGTGGCGGGGCCGCGTGCCGGCTGTCCGGGGAGGTGCGAGGCCCGGGGGACCCCCCACCACGGCGGTGGGACCGCCCCTCCCGCCCGGCAGGACCGCGTCGCCGCGCCCGCCCGGACACCTCCCCCGCACCACACCCACACAGCCGTACGCCCCCGACCCACCCGGCCGTACACCGGGAACCGGCCGGGAATCCGCCCCCGCTTCCGGGGAAGGCTGGCTGTTATGACTCAGCTCGGACTGCCCGACACCATTCTGGCCTGCCTGTTCGACCTCGATGGAGTCGTGACGAAGACGGCCGTGGTCCACGCGGCCGCGTGGAAGGAGACCTTCGACGCGTACCTGCGCGGATACGAGGGGGAGCGGGGGCGGCCGTTCGACGCGGTCGCCGACTACGACGAGTACGTGGACGGGCGCCCCCGCGCGGACGGGGTGCGGGCCTTCCTGGAGTCGCGGGACATCCACCTGCCGGAGGGCACCCCCGACGACCCGCCCGACGCCGAGACCGTCAACGGGCTCGGCAACCGCAAGAACGAACTGCTGCTCGCGAAGATCCACAGCGGCGGGGTGGAGGCCTACGAGGGCACGCTGCGCTACATCGAGGCGGTCCGGGCGCACGGGCTGCCGACCGCCATCGTGTCGTCCAGCGCGAACTGCCGCGACGTGCTGCGCGCGGTCGGCGCCGAGGACCTCTTCGACGTACGGATCGACGGGGTGGTGGCGGCCGAGCGCAAGCTGCCGGGCAAGCCGCACCCCGACACCTTCCTGGCCGCCGCCCACGACCTCGGCGTCGAGCCGGGGCGCGCCGCCGTCTTCGAGGACGCGCTCGCCGGCATGGACGCGGGCCGCGCGGGCGGCTTCGGCTACGTCGTCGGACTCGACCGGACCGGACAGGCCGACGCGCTCTACGCGCACGGCGCGCATATCGTCGTGAAAGACCTCGCCGAGCTGGGAGGAAAGCAGTGATCACGGAGCGCGCCTACACCGTCGAACCGTGGACCGTCCGCGAGACGGCACTCGACCTCGACATCCTCGCCCAGAGCGAGTCGGTCTTCGCGCTGTCCAACGGCCATGTCGGCTGGCGCGGCAACCTCGACGAGGGCGAGCCGCACGGCCTGCCCGGCAGCTACCTCAACGGCGTGCACGAGCTGCACCCGCTGCCGTACGCCGAGGCCGGGTACGGCTACCCGGAGTCCGGTCAGAGCGTCATCGACATCACCAACGGCAAGATCCTCCGGCTGCTCGTCGACGACGAGCCCTTCGACCTGCGCTACGGCCGGCTCGTCTCCCACGAACGCGTCCTCGACATGCGGCGCGGGGTCCTGGAGCGCACCTGCGAGTGGACCTCGCCCGCCGGATCCACGGTCCGGGTCCGCTCCACCCGCCTGGTCTCCCTCACCCAGCGCGCGGTCGCCGCCATCGCCTACGAGGTGGAGGCCGTCGGCCGCCGCAGCCGCGTCGTCATCCAGTCGGAGCTGGTCGCCAACGAGAGCCTGCCGGGGCCCAACGGCGACCCGCGCGCCGCGATGACCCCGCACTCCCCGCTGGAGCAGGAGGACGGCTTCGCCTCGGCCGAGCGGCTGCGCCTGGTCCACCGCACCAAGCGCAGCGGACTGCGGGTCGCGGTCGCCGCCGACCACGTCGTCTCCGGGCCCGGCCGCACCACCAGCCGCAGCGAGAGCGGCACCGACGTCGCCCGGCTCACCGTCACCTCCGTCCTGGAGCCGGGCCAGACCCTGCGGGTGGAGAAACTCGTCGCCCACGGCTGGTCCGGCACCCGCTCGCTGCCCGCGATGGCCGACCAGGTGGACGCCGCCCTCGCCGCCGCCTCCCACGACGGCTGGCAGGGCCTCCTCGCCGACCAGCGGGAGTGCATGGACGACTTCTGGGCCCGCGCCGACGTCGAGGTGCACGGCGACGAGGAGATCCAGCAGGCCGTACGCTTCGGCCTCTTCCACGTCTTCCAGGCGGGCGCCCGCGCCGAGCAGCGCGCGATCCCCGCCAAGGGCCTCACCGGCTCCGGCTACGACGGGCACGCCTTCTGGGACACCGAGATGTTCGTGCTCCCCGTCCTCACCCACACCTCACCGCGCGCCGTCGCCGAGGCGCTGCGCTGGCGGCACAACACCCTGGACGCCGCCCGCGAACGCGCCGCCCAACTGGGGCTCGGCGGGGCCGCGTTCCCCTGGCGCACCATCGAGGGCTCGGAGGGCTCCGCGTACTGGCCCGCCGGCACCGCCGCCTTCCATGTGAACGCGGCCATCGCGGACGCGGTCGTCCGCTACGTGGAGGCCACCGGCGACGTCCGCTTCGAGCGCGAGGTCGGCGTCGAACTCCTCGTGGAGACCGCCCGGTTGTGGCGCTCGCTGGGCCATCACGACCACCACGGCGCCTTCCACATCGACGGCGTCACCGGGCCCGACGAGTACAGCGCCATCGCCGACGACAACGCGTACACCAATCTGATGGCCCGTCAGAACCTGCTCGCGGCGGCCGACGTGGTCGAACGCCACCCCAAGGAGGCGCAGGCGCTCGGCGCCGACGAGGAGGAGAGCGCGGCCTGGCGCGACGCGGCCGAGGCGATGAACATCCCCTACAACGACGAACTCGGCGTCCACGAACAGAGCGCGGGCTTCACCCGCTACCAGCGCTGGGACTTCGCGGGCACCAGCCCCGACCAGTACCCGCTGATGCTGCACTTCCCGTACTTCGACCTCTACCGCAAACAGGTCGTGAAACAAGCCGACCTGATCCTCGCGCTGTACACCTGCGACACCTGCTTCGACGACGAGCAGATCGCCCGGGACTTCGCCTACTACGAGCCGCTCACCGTCCGCGACTCCTCCCTGTCCGCCTGCTGCCAGGCCGTCATCGCCGCCCAGACCGGGCACCTCAGGCTCGCCTACGCCTACACCACCGAGGCGGCCCTGATGGACCTGCACGACCTGGAGCACAACACCCGCGACGGACTGCACATCGCCTCGCTGGCCGGGACCTGGATGGCACTGGTCGCGGGCTTCGGCGGGATGCGGCGCCCCGTCGGCCGCTCCGGGCTGCGGTTCGCGCCGCGCCTGCCCGAGCACTTGCGCCGGCTCGCCTTCCACCTCCAGTACCGGGGGCGCAGGCTGCGGGTGGAGATCAGCGCGGACAAGGCGACGTACTCCCTGCTCGACGGCCCGCCCCTGCTCCTCAGCCACCACGGCGAACCCTTCACCCTGCACGCCGGCGAACCCGCCGTACGCCCGCTGCCGCCGGTGCCGCTGCGCCAGGCCCCGGAACAGCCGCCGCACCGGGAGCCGCGCAACCTCTGAGGGACCCCTGCGGGGCTCGGCGGGGTCATGGCCGAGCGTTGCCTTGCGGGGCGCGGGCCGAAGGGGTCCGCGCCCCGCGTCCCGTCTAGGGCAGCAGCTTCTCGACCGCCGCCGAGCCCTCGCTCTCCAGCTTGCGGCGGGCCCACTCCAGGTTCTTCGGCGTGACGTCCCTGCCCGCCGCCATCACCAGGTCCTCCGGCGAGACGTCCCGGGAGGGAGCGGTGTGGAGCAGGGCGTCCGGGGTGCAGTAATCGTCGGACGACCGGGACTCTTCGGATGTTGAGCTCGACATGATGCCTCCTCGTCGGTCCGGATGGGCGCATCCGTGCCGGTGCCCGCAGACGGGGCACCCTCTCACCATTGCCCGCCGGGCCACACCCCGCATCCCGGAAGGTGCCCGGCGGCCGGTGCCGGACCGCCTGCCCGGCCCCGGCGGCCCCCACACATCCCGTCGGCACACATCCCGTCGGCACCCCGGCCCACACCCGCACCCGCACCCGCGCGCCTAAGCTGGAGGCACCCCCGTATCCCCACCGGGAGGCAGCGGCGATGGACGGGACCTCCTTCCAGTACGACATCCCCAGGGGCGGCCTGCGCCACCTGCCCATCGCCGAGCACGGCCTCGTCGGGGACCTGCGCAGCGTCGCCCTGGTCGGCAGCGACGGCACCATCGACTGGTACTGCTGCCCCTCCTTCGACGCCCCCAGCGTCTTCGCCGCCCTGCTCGACCCCGAGCGCGGCGGCCGCTTCGCGCTGGCCGCCGCCGTACCCGCCCGCACGAAGCAGTTCTACTTCCCCGACACCAACGTGCTCATCACCCGCTTCTTCACCGAGGAGGGCGTCGGCGAGGTCCAGGACTTCATGCCGGTCACCGGCGACGACCAGACCGAGCAGACCCGCCACCGGCTGATCCGGCGCGTGGTCTGCGTCCGCGGCACCGTCCCCTTCCGCGTCCTGGTCGCCCCGCGCTTCGGCTACGGCGCCGACCCGCACACCGTCCGCGACGACGAGGGCCGGCTGCTCTTCGAGTCGCCCGAGCTGTCCCTCGCGCTCACCACCACCGTCGCCCTGGAGTGCGACGCCCGCGACGCCCGGGGCGAGTTCAAGCTCGGCGAGGGCGAGACCGCCGTGTTCGCCCTCGACCAGGCGGGCGACGAGATCGCCCCGCGCGGCTGCGCCCACGCCGAGGCCGAGGCCGAGTTCAACGCGACCGTCGCCTACTGGCGCCGCTGGCTCGCCCAGTCCCGCTACCGGGGCCGCTGGCGCGAGATGGTCCACCGCTCCGCCCTCACCCTCAAGCTGCTCACCTACGCCCCCACCGGCGCCATCGTCGCCGCCCCCACCACCAGCCTGCCCGAACAGCTCGGCGGCGAGCGCAACTGGGACTACCGCTACGTCTGGGTCCGCGACGCCGCCTTCGCCGTCTACGCCCTGCTCCGCCTCGGCTTCACCGGCGAGGCCGAGGCGTTCATGCGCTTCCTGACCACCCACATCAGCCCCGGCGACGGCGCGGCGCGCGGCCCGCTCCAGATCATGTACGGCATCGACGGCCGCACCCACCTGCCCGAGCGCGAACTGCCCCACCTGGAGGGCTACCGGGGCTCCGCGCCGGTCCGCGTCGGCAACGCCGCCGCCGGACAGCTCCAGCTCGACATCTACGGCGCCCTGATCGACTCCATCTACCTCTACGACAAGTGGGCCCAGCCCATCTCCAGCGCCCAGTGGGACGACGTGTGCCACCTGGTCGACTGGGTCTGCGACCACTGGGACCAGCCCGACGAGGGCGTGTGGGAGACCCGGGGCGGGCGCAAGAACTTCCTGTACTCCCGGCTGATGTGCTGGGTGGCCATCGAACGCGCCATCCGGCTCGCCAACCGCCGCGGGCTGCCCGCCGACCACCGCCGCTGGCGCCAGGCCCGCGACGCCGTCTACCGCCGCATCATGGACCGGGGCTGGTCGGAGCAGCGCCACGCCTTCGTCCAGCACGAGGCGAGCGACGTCCTGGACGCCTCCGTGCTGATGATGCCGCTCGCCAAGTTCATCGCCCCCACCGACCCCAAGTGGCTCTCCACCCTGGACGTCCTCACCGAGGAACTGGTCTCCGACTCCCTCGTCTACCGCTACGACCCCGGCGCCAGCCCCGACGGCCTGCGCGGCGACGAAGGCACCTTCTCCATCTGCTCGTTCTGGTACGTCGAGGCCCTCGTCCGCGCCGGCCGCCTGGACGAAGCCCGCCTCGCCTTCGAGAAGATGCTCACCTACGCCAACCATCTCGGCCTCTACGCCGAGGAGATCGGCCGCACAGGTGAGCAACAGGGCAATTTCCCGCAGGCGTTCACCCATCTCTCCCTGATCAGCGCGGCTTTCAATCTGGACCGGGCGCTGGGGTGAACCAGCCCTGGAGTGACTCCAGTTGATGGCGGACCGCCGCCGTGACCCGCTCGGTGTCACCCGTCGCCAGCAGGTCAAGGAGGCCGCCCCGCAGCACCGCGAGCACCAGGGTGCGTTCCGCGCGGGCGCCCTCGGAGTCCCGCAGCGCGGCCGGCTGCGCACCCGCGAGCAGCGTCAGCCAGTCCTCGACCGTGGCCCGCGCGAAGCCGCCCCACGGCCCGTCCGGGTCGGTGAGGGAGCGGGCGTAGCTCTCCACCCAGAGGGTCAGCAGACCCCGGTGGGCGTCGTCGGACAGCCATCGCCACAGCTCCAGCGCGACCGGGCGCAGCCCCCGGGGCTCCTCGCGCGCGTCCATGATCCGCCGCAGCGCGGCGAGTTCATCGGCCCGCGCCCGGGCGAGCAGGGCGCGGATCAGCCCGTCCTTGCTGCCGAAGAGGTAGAGCAGCACACGCGGACTGGACCCGATCGCCTCGGCGAGCGGGCGCAGGGACAGTTCGGCGAGGCCGCCGCGCAGCGCGTAGGCGTAGGCGGCCTCCAGCAGTTCCCGGCGGCGGGGCGAGGGGTCTGGCTCGGCGGGGCTCACCGGAGTTAGTCTACTGAAACAGTCGTTTCAGTGGCGCGGAAGGGTACCGGGAGGACGCGATGACGGAGCGTACGGCGGTCGTACGGCCCCTGGACCGGCCCGGCGACCTGGGCTGGGTGGTGCAGGCCCACGGGGAGTTCTACGACCGGGAGTTCGGCTGGGACACCGACTTCGAGGCACTGGTGTGCCGGATCGTCGCGGACTACGCCGACGGCAAGGAACCGGGACCCCAGGCCGCCTGGATCGCGGAGGTGGACGGCCGGCGGGCGGGCTGTGTCTTCTGCGTCCGCGCCGACGACCGCACCGCCAAGCTGCGCCTGCTCCTCGTCGACCCGGCGGCCCGCGGACTCGGCGTCGGCGCCCGGCTGATCGGGGAGTGCCTCGACTTCGCCCGCGAGGCCGGGTACGAGGCGATCACCCTGTGGACCAACGACGTCCTCGGCTCCGCCCGCCGCCTCTACCAGCGGCACGGCTTCGAGCTGACCGCCGAGGACCCCCACCACAGCTTCGGCCACGACCTGACCGGCCAGACCTGGCAGCGCCGCCTCTGAAAGCGCCGGGGGCCGAACGTCACGGCAGGGGCTGTTCCGCCCAGATGATCTTGCCGGTGGGGGTGTAGCGGGTGCCCCAGCGGTCGGCGATCTGGGCCACCAGGAACAGGCCCCGGCCGCCCTCGTCGGTGCTGGCCGCGTAGCGCAGGTGCGGGGAGGTCGTCGTGCCGTCGGAGACTTCGCAGATCAGCGAGCGGGCCAGCAGGAGCCGTACGCCGATGGGGCCGCGTCCGTAGCGGATCGCGTTGGTGACCAGCTCGCTCAGGATCAGCTCCGTGGTGAAGGTCAGCTCGTCCAGGTTCCAGTCCGCGAGCTGCCGGGTCACCTTCGCGCGGATCTCCGAGACCGCCGCCGGATCGGAGGGCACCTCCCACTCGGCCACCCGGTCCTCGCCCAGCACCCGCGTCTCGGCCACGATCAGCGCCACGTCGTCGGCGGGCCGCACCGGCAGCCGGTCGAGCACGACACGGCAGGTCTCCTCCGGCGAGGCGTCCGGCGCGTGGCCGAGCGCGTCGCGCAGCAGGTCGAGGCCCACGTCGATGTCCCGGTCCCGGTCCTCCACCAGACCGTCGGTGTACAGCACCAGCCGGCTGCCCTCCGGCAGCTCCAGCTCCGCCGTCTCGAACGGCAGCCCGCCCAGGCCCAGCGGGGGACCGGCGGGCACGTCCGGGAACTCCACCCGGCCGTCCGGGTAGACCACCGCGGGCGGCAGATGACCGGCGCGCGCGATGGTGCAGCGCCGCGACACCGGGTCGTACACCGCGTACAGACAGGTCGCCCCGGTCACCGCCGCCGCGCCGTCCGCCGGGGTCTCGTCCTGGTCGATCCGGCCCACCAGCTCGTCCAGGAGGCCGAGGAGTTCGTCGGGCGGCAGGTCGAGCGAGGAGAAGTTGTGCACCGCCGTGCGCAGCCGGCCCATCGTCGCCGCCGCGTGCAGCCCGTGCCCGACCACGTCTCCGACGACGAGCGCGACCCGGGCGCCCGGCAGCGGCAGGACGTCGAACCAGTCGCCGCCCACCCCGGACTGCGCGGGCAGATAGCGGTAGGCGATGTCCAGGGCGTCCTGCGCGGGCAGCGAGCGGGGCAGCAGGCTGCGCTGGAGGGTGACCGCCATGCTGTGCTCGCGCGTGTAGCGGCGGGCGTTGTCGATGGACACCGCCGCCCGCGCCACCAGTTCCTCGGCGAGGGTGACGTCCTCGGCGTCGAAGGGCTGCGGCTTCTCCGAGCGCCAGAAGTTGGCCACCCCGAGGATCAGATTGCCGGTCCTGAGCGGCACCGTGATCAGCGAGTGGATGCCGTACTCCACGATCTCGCCGGTGCGCTCGAAGTCCTGCGCGCGCCAGCCCGGCGCCTCCCGCAGGTCGGGCTCCACCACCGACTGCCCCGTGGCCAGGCTGCGGGCCTGCGGCGAGGTCGGCACGAACCGGATGTGCTCGCCCAGCGGATACAGCGGGGCGTCCTTGCGGATGCCGCTGTACGCCGCCCGGCGCAGATCGGTGCCGGGCTTGGGCTCGTCGCCGTTCAGCACCGCCTCGAACAGGTCCACCGTCACGAAGTCCGCGAACCGGGGCACCGCCAGCTCGGCCAGCTCCTGCGCCGTACGGCTCACGTCCAGGCTGGTGCCGATGCCCACCCCGGCGTCGTACAGCATGTTCAGCCGCTCGCGCGCGACCTCCGCCCGGCCGGACAGGGCGCGCAGCTCGGTGGAGTCGCGCAGGGTGGTGACGCTGCCGGGCGGGCCGCCCTCCAGATCGGTGGGGCGCTGGTTGATGGCGACCAGCTTGTCCTTGACCAGGTGCACCTCGTCCGTCGCGACCCGCCCGGAGGCGAGGAGACCGGCCGTCTCGTCGTCCAGGCCCAGATCGAGGACGCTGCGCATCTCGGCGTCGTCGGGCAGGTCGAGGAGGCGGTGCGCCTCGTCGTTGGCGAGCAGCAGCTGTCCGTCGCCGCCGACGATCAGCACGCCCTCCCGGACGGCGTGCAGCACCGCGTCGTGGTGCTCGTACATCCGGGTCATCTCGTAGGGGCCGAGCCCGTGCGTCTGGCGCAGCAGCCGCCTGCTGACCAGCGCGGTGCCCGCCGTGGCCAGCGCGAGGGCCGCCGCGGCCGCCGCGAGCAGCAGCGGTACCTGCTGGTCGGCCGCCCCGCCGACGTGCGCGGTGGTGATCCCCGCGGACACCAGCCCGACGACCTTGCCGCCCGCGTCCCGCACCGGCACCACGACCTGCACCAGCGGGCCTATCGTCCCGTTCAGGTGCTCGACGACCGTGCCGCCGTGCAGCGCGGGCCCGATGGTGCCGACGAACTTCTTGCCGATGCGGTCCGGGTTGGGATGCGTGTAGCGGATGCCGGCGGTGTTCATGACGACGATGAAGTCCACGTTGGACGCCTTGCGGGCCGCCTCCGCGCTGGGCTGGAGGACCGCCGTCGGGTCCGGGGCGCGCAGCGCCGTCGCCGTGCCGGGCGCGTTGGCGAACGTACCGGCGGCGGCCAGCGAGCGGTTGCGCGCCTCCAGATCGCTGTCGTGCCGCACCTGGAGCACCTGTGCCACCACGGCCGCGACGACCAGCAGCAGCACGATCACCACCTGGAGGATGAACACCTGCCCCGCGACACTGCGCGCGGACAGCGCCGCCCGCAGCACGCCGGGGGCGGAGCCGGAGCCGCTGCCGGCCGTACCGTCCGGCCGGTGCGCGCCGAAGGGCGCGCGCGGATGCCCGAACGAACGGGGCGTCCGCGTGTCGGGCCGGCCGGGCAGTCGCACCATGTGCCCATGTCTACACTGCCCGGCCTCATCAGGCGAGACCGTCACAGCCGGTGGCGGACGGCGCACTACGAGGACCGCCGCGCCGGGCCATCCGGACGCCCCCGCTTCGCCCCGGTGGCGGGAGCCCGTACGGGTTCCTCCGTAAGGGGGCGCGGGGGCCGCATCGAGCGCAGGGCGAGAAGCAGCACGCCGATGTCGTCCAGATAGACGGGATCGGGCAGCAGGTCCGTCGGCAGCAGGAGATAGACGACCGCGCCCCAGAACACCCAGCGCGGCCCGGTGGGCAGCCCGGCCCGGCGCAGCCCGCGCCGGGCCCGCACCAGCCGCACCAGCAGCGCGACCGCGACGCCCAGCACCCCGGCCGCCACGACGGCGCCCACCAGCAACAGGACCGTGGTGGAATCCATGCGGTCTCCCCTCCCTCTTCGCCCCGCTTCCGCCCCGGGCCCTCGCGCCGGGCCCGGGACCGTACGTCTTCCCTCTGCCCGCCGTACGGCGCCCTACGGCACCGTCGGCCCGCTCACTCCGTCCGGCCGCCCCCGTCGTCGGCCGCCTTGTCCGCCGCCGTGTCCGGTGCCGCCGCGGGTGCCTCGGGCGCCGGCTCCGGCTTCGGGCCCTTCGGGATGAACCTCAGCCGCTCGAAGGTGCGCGTGAGCTGCTGCAGCGGTGAGCCGGTCCGGGCGTCGGCCCGCTGCTGCTGGGGCAGCGCGGCGGGCGCCAGCTCGCGGTAGGCGGCCAGCGCCTCGTGGGCCTCCTCGGCGGCCTGCCGGTACAGATCCCGCGACTTGGTCATCGCCTCCAGCGCCTCGGCGTACCGTGTGACCCGCTGCCGCTCGCGCTCCAGCTCCTCCTGGAGCGTCATCAGCGTCCAGTGGTCCCGGAGCTCGCCCAGCGCCTCGCCGAGATGGCGGGGCAGCGGGCGTTCGAGTGCCACGAACCGCCGCAGCGCCGCGACGAGTTCGGTGGGCTCGGAGCCGTCCAGGAACACGCTGCGCACGCTGAAGTCGCCGCTGTCGTAGTCCTTCGGCGCCGGGTCGGGCGGCAGCAGCACGGCACCGCCGCGCGGCACCTCGACCCCGAGGTCCTTCAGGGCCCAGTTGACCCCGCGGAACTGCTGCGGGCTCGCCCGGTGCTCCACGACGCGATGGCGCAGGCCCGGCGGGAGCAGTCCGGCCAGCGGCAGGCGGCCGCGCTCGTCGGGGGTCATCGCCTCGTGCACGACCAGGTTGACGCACCAGGCGTCCTTGGCCGCGTCCCGCAGCCTGCGCCGCATCTCCTTGTCGTCCGCCGGAAGCGGGTTGACCTGCCGGAAACGCAGGCCGGGGACGGCGGGGTGGTGGTCCCAGCCGCTGTCCTGCGGGGCGCCGCCCTCGGGCCAGAACAGGGTGGCGGGCGAGGGCCACGACTCGTCCCACGGCCGCTCCGCCTCCGCTACCAGCCGCCACTCGCAGCCCTCCGGGCGTCCCGTACGGGGCAGAAGGGTCAGCCGGGCCCGTACGGTGACGGCGCCCCCGGCCCGCCAGCGGGCCTCGAAGACATGCCGCCCGGACTCGCCGTCCCCTTCCACGGGCACGGCCGGTTCGGCGAAGTCGTCTATGTCCCCGCTCTCCGTGCGCCGCCGCAGGGTGCGGCGCACGACCTCCTCGGGGGCGGGGCCGGTGTGACGGCCCCGCGCCGCCCAGAGGGTCCGGGGGACGGTGTCGCGGTCGGTGGCGGAGTTCGACATGGGCCAATTCTGCTGATGGAGGCGGGTGCGTCCTCCAGTATCACCGTTCGGGTGCGCCGCGCGGCGGCCGGTCCCCCCGGCGGCGCGTCGCCCGTCCGGACGCCGCCCGCCCCTCCCACATGGGGGAACGCGCCACGGCGCGCCGAGACCCCTGCGGGACGGGTGCGGTCCCGTAGGGGTCTCGGTCTTCAGTTCGTACGGCACCGGGCGTACGGGCCCGGTCCCCTACGGGACTTACGCGCCGGACTCGCGGAGCATGTCCTCGCGCTCGACGAGCTTCACGCGCGCGCGGCCCTGGGGCTCACCGAGGGCGCGCTCGGCGGCGTCCAGCTTGTACCAGCCCTCCCAGGTGGTGAAGCGGACGTTCCGCTCGGCCAGGAACGCCTCCACGGCCTCCGGCTCGGGCGTGGCCGGGGTCTGCAGACGGCCATTGGCGTGGTCGTCCAGCAGGTTGGCGACCGTCTCGTTGGCGTCGCCCTTGGTGTGGCCGATCAGGCCGACCGGGCCGCGCCGGATCCAGCCGGTGACGTACGTGGACGTCAGGTGGCCGCCGCTCTCCTCGATGACCCGGCCGCCCGCGTCCGGGACGGTGCCCGTCTCCAGGTCCCAGGGCAGCTTGGGCAGCTTCTCGGAGAGGTAGCCGACCGCGCGGTAGACCGCGGTGACGTCCCAGTCCTTGAACTCGCCGGTGCCCTTGACGTTGCCGGTGCCGTCGAGGGCGGTGCGCTCGGTGCGCAGGCCCACGACCTTGCCGTCCTCGCCGAGGATCTCCGCCGGGGACTCGAAGAAGTGCAGGAAGAGCTTGTGCGGGCGGTCGCCGACGTCGCGGATCGCCCAGTTCTCCAGGGTCTTGGCGACCATGTCGGCCTGCTTGTTGCCGCGCCGGGTCTCGATGGAGCCCGCGTCGTAGTCGATGTCCTCGGGGTCGACGATGACCTCGATGTTCGGGGAGTGGTCCAGCTCGCGCAGCTCCATCGGGCTGAACTTCGCCTGCGCCGGGCCGCGGCGGCCGAAGACGTGGACCTCCAGGGCCTTGTTGGCCTTCAGACCGTCGTAGACGTTCTGCGGGATCTCCGTCGGCAGCAGCTCGTCCGCGGTCTTGGCGAGGATGCGGGCGACGTCCAGGGCCACGTTGCCGACGCCCAGGACGGCGACCTTCTCGGCCTCCAGCGGCCAGGTGCGCGGCACGTCCGGGTGACCGTCGTACCAGGACACGAAGTCGGCCGCGCCGTAGGAGCCGTCCAGGTCGATGCCGGGGACCGACATCTCGCGGTCGGCCATCGCGCCGGTGGAGAAGATCACCGCGTCGTAGAAGGCGCGCAGGTCGTCCAGGCTGAGGTCGGTGGGGTAGTCGACGTTGCCGAAGAGGCGGATCTGCGGCTTGTCGAGCACCTGGTGCAGGGCCGTGATGATGCCCTTGATACGCGGGTGGTCGGGGGCGACGCCGTACCGGATCAGGCCGAACGGGGCGGGCATCCGCTCGAAGATGTCGATGGACACGCCGGGGTCGGCGGCCGTCTCGGACTTCAGCAGGGCGTCGGCGGCGTAGATCCCGGCGGGGCCGGCTCCGACGATGGCTACCCGCAGGGGGCGCGGCATGATCAGGTTCCCTTCGAGCGTGGACAGGCGACTCGATCAGGAAGCCTAAGCTAAGGCAGCCCTAAGTTAGTACGCGGGTCCGTTCTATGGACACATAAGCTTGACTTATGGGTCGATAGGTCGGGTTATCGCATGAGATGGGGGCTGTGCGCGGGGAATGGTCCTGCGGGGGGTGGTCCGGCGGGGTGGGGGTGCCGCGTGCGGGCGGTCCGGTGGTCACTAACCTGCCGGCGTGACTTCTGACGACGGCCGGCGGTTCCCGGCCCCGCTCGCCGCCGCGTTCGCCGTTCCCTTCGGGTACGACGACGGCCGGGGGATCGACTTCGAGCCCTTCCCGGCCTTCCTGAGCGCCGAGGACACCACCGACTGGCTACGGGCCTGGACCGGCGACCCGGAGCTGAACGGCGACGCCTTCCGGGTGTTCGGCCAGGACGGCTCGGGCGGCTGCGCGGCCTTCTGGCTGGTCCGCCCCGGCCAGGGCCTCGCCGGGCAGCCCGTCGTCTTCCTCGGCTCCGAGGGCGAGATTGGGGTCGTCGCCCGCGACCTCGACGACTTCCTGTGGCTGCTCGCCGGCGGCGTCGGCCCCTGGGAGGCCGCCACCGCTCACGAGCCCGGCCGGACGCCCCGGCCCGACGAGGCGCGCACGGCCGTCGCGCGGCGGTTCGCCCCGCAGCGGGAGCGGCCGGCCGCGGCCGTGATCGAGCGGGCGGCCCGGGAGTTCCCGGACTTCGACGACACGATCATGGGACTCTGTGGGGGGTCGTGACGCGGCGGGCGGGGCGGTTGGCGCTCCGCTTGCCGTGACGGGCGGCCGTGGACGGGCGACCGCGGGTGAGTGACTGCGGACGGGTGACCGCAGGTGGGCGACTGCGGGCGGCCGACCGTGGGTGGCGGGCTCAGGCGGGGCGGATCACGCGGTGGATCGCGGCCTCGCCCGCGCCGTAGACCGACTCCTCGCGGATGAGGGCGCCGGGGCCCGGGGCGTGGATCATCGTGCCGTTGCCGACGTACAGGCCCACGTGCCGGTCGTCCTCGAAGAAGAGCACGAGGTCACCGGGCTGGATCGCGGCCGGGTTCACCGGGCTGCCCCCGAGCGCCTGCTCCGCCGCCGTACGCGGCAGTACGACACCGGCCGCGCGCCACGCGCCCTGCGTGAGGCTGGAGCAGTCGTACGAGTCCGGCCCGGTCGCCCCCCAGACACACGGCTTCCCGAGCTGCGCCCGCGCGAACTCGATGGCCTTGGCGGCACGGACGGCATGCGCGGACTCGCCGGCGGCGGGGGTGGCGGGAGCGGCCGTGGGGAAGGCGTTGGCGGTCTGGGCGGGCGGGGGAGTGGGGGCGGGGGTCTGGGGCGGAGCGGTCGGGGCGGGCGGGACGGACGGGGCGGCCGGGGGCTGCTGGGGGTAGGCAGGGGGTGCGGCGGCTGCCGGGGGCATGGTGGGGGCGGGGGCCGGCTGGGGCTGGGGTGCGGTTTGGGGGGCGGGGGCGGCCTGGGTGGCGGTGGCTTGCGCGGCCGGGAAGGTGAACGAGCCCGTCTGGAACGCGGCGGCGGGGTACGGGCCGGTGGGTGCGGGGGCCGGCTGCGGCGTCGCCGCGCCGGCCATGGGCATCGCGCCCGGGTTCGCCGCCTGGTACGCGCCCGTGGCTCCTGCCTGGGGTGTCCCCGGGGCGGCGGTGGGGAAGGCGCCCGTGCTCGCGGCCTGCGCCGCGCCCGCGCCGGGGGTCGGGAACTGGCCCGTGGCTCCGGCCTGGAGCAGCTGCGGGTCAACCGCGGCTGCGACGGCGGCACTCACCGCCTGCGAGGCGGCGCCCCCGGCCGCCGGGAACATGCCGGTACCGCCCTGCGGGGGGAGCCCCGGGGCAGCGCCGGGGAAAGCCTCCGCGCCGGCGGCCTGCGCCGAGCCGTTGGCCGCTGTCGGGTACGCGCCGGTGTCGGTCTGCTGGGGCATCGCGGCGGCGACTCCGGGGAACGACCCGGTGTTTCCCGCCGGGGGAGCGGTGGGACCGGCCGAGGGGAAGGTGCCCGTGCCCGCCGTCTGCATCGAGCCGGTGTCGGCCGCCGGGTACGCCCCGGCGCCGCCCTGCTGGGGAGCGGTGGCACCAACTCCGGACAGAATCCCGGCACTTGCGGCCTGCATCGGGCCGGTGTCGGCCGTCGGGTAGACGGGCCAGGTGCTGCCCTGCTGCGGGGCGGTGGTCCCCGCTCCGGGGAAAGTGCCGGTGGCTGCGGCCTGCATCGCGCCGGTGTCCGCTGCCGGGTACGCCCCGGTGCCGCCCTGCTGGGCTGCGGTGGCGTCAACTCCCGGGAAGGTTCCGGTGTTCGCCGTCTGCATCGGGCCGGGGTCCGCCGCCGGGTACGCACCCGTGCCGCCCTGCTGAGGCGTGGTGGCGTCAACTCCCGGGAAAGCTGCGGTGTTTGCCGACTGCATCGGGCCGGGGTCCGCCGCCGGGTACGCACCCGTGCCGCCCTGCTGAGGCGCGGCGGCGCCAACGCCCGGGAGAGCCTCGGCGTTTGCGGCCTGCGTCAGGCCGGCGTCGGCCACCGGGTACGCCCCGGTGCCGCCCTGCTGGGGCATCGCGGCGGCGACTCCCGGGAACGTACCCGTGTTTCCCGCCTGAGCCATCGACGGATCGACGAACGGGAACGCGCCCGTGCCGCCCGCCTGGAGCATCCCCGGGTCGACCGCCGGGAAGCCGCCCGTGCTCGCCGCCTGGTACGCGCCCGTGTCCGCGACCGGGAACGCGCCCGTGGCTCCGGCGGGAGCCGCGGGCGACGACGCCTCCGGCGCCGGGGCGTAGTACGCGAGCGAGCCCGTGTCCGTCACCGCGTCCGGGATGGCCGCGTACGCCGCGTAGGCACCGGCGTCGATGCCGGGCGCGGGAGGCGCGGCGGACCACTGCTGCGGCTGCTGCCACTGCCCCGTGACCTGCGACTGGCCCCCGGTCTGTGACGGACCCCCGGCCTGCGACGGACCCCCAGCCTGAGGCTGAGCCACGGACTGGGCCTGGCCCTGCGGCTGGGCGGGCTGAGCCGTGGGCTGCGCGGGCCGCCCCGAGGTGGCCGTCGGCGGTACGGGGTGCCGGGTGAGGAGCTGATTGGCGGAGGCCAGCTTGTCCTGGTACTCGGACTTGGCCTCGGTGCCGGGCGGCGTGGCGGGCAGCCCGCCGGCCGCGCGCACCGCGGCCTCCTGGGCGACCGCCGGGGCGGGCCCGGCGGGCGGCGCGGCGAGCGCGGCACCGGCGGGCGCGCCGTACCCCATCGGCTCCGGCGGCCCCGCCGTCATGGCCGGCAACGGAATCAGACCGCTCGTCTCGGTCATGCCGGGACCGGCGAACCCCGCAGGCAACGCGCCCTGTACAGGAGGGAGTTGGGCGGGCGGCAGCTGGGCGGGGGCCGGTCCGGCCTCCAGGGCCGCCGGGGGCCGCGCGCCCGGCAGCTCCGCCGGACGCTCCGCGGAGGGCCCGGCGCCGAGCGCGGGCTGGGAGGGGGCGGTGAGTCCGGCGGCGTAGTCGGGGCGGGGGCCCGAGGCGATCTCCGGCATCCGGTCCGGCGGCAGCGCGGCCGGAACCGTCGGGCCCAGCTTGGCGCGGGCCACGTCGAACCACTGCTGGGCGAGGGCGTCGAGGGCCGGGTCGGAACCGCCGCCGCGCTGCTTGGCCAGCGGCACCCCCCGCTTACGGGTGGCCGCCGCCATCGCGCGGGTCGCGTTGAAGTTGCCGGTGTCGTTCTCGGCCCGGGCGTAGAGGGAGTCGATCCGCTGCCGCACCTCTTCGGGATTCTCCGATGCCATGCGAGACGCGCTCCTTCCTCGCCCCGCGGGGCAATCGGGCCGGCGCGCCCGCGAGTCGGTCGAAACCCCCGCTCCGGGCGCCGCGGAGGGCTCACGGGGTGGGGAGCCGGGCGGCCTTGCCGTCAACCTAACCAACTTGTGTCACTCGTGTGAAGGTCGTCGGGTGGAATGTCCGATACGTATTTGTGATGTTCACGGCAGTGTTCGAACGGGAAAGGGGGTGTCCCCCCGGCCCACCTCCGGCGCACGACGGCCGGAAGGCGCCGCCTCGCAGCTCATCACGCGTCATGTGGCCGTTTTTTCTTATGAGTTCGGCCTGAATCCCGGGTCCCGTTGAACACATCCGCATCGCCCCGCGTATGGGGTCCGGGGCGCTTCCCGCCCCGGACCGAGCACGCCCCGACCGACCACGACACGCAGGGGAACGACCTTGGAACCCAACAGGCGCAGACGCCCGACCGGCGCACGACGCGTGACCTTCGCCGCCATGGCACTGATGCTCGGCGGCGGTGGCCTCGTCGCGGCGAACGTCTACGCCTCGGCCTCCGAAGGCGGCTGGGGCGGGCAGGGCCCGGAGGCGACGGGACAGGTCAAGGCCGCCGGCATGGCCACGATCGACTGCCCCGACGTGGGCACCCAGCTGACGAACGTGCCGGAGGCGGCCCGCGCCGACGTGGACCGCGAACTCGCCGCGCTGGACCAGCAGATCGCCGCCGCCTACCAGCAACTCCAGCAGTCGGCACCGGAGATACGGCAGGACCCGGCCGCCGCCGACGGCCCGATCATGAACCCGCTGAAGGACAAGCGGAAGGCCACCCTGGACCGCGTGGCCGACGCCATCGGCCGGGCCGGGAACCGCCCCGAGGGCCTCGACGCGCTCGCCGCCTGCACCCTGCGCCCCGCCGAGAGCGCCCCGGGCGACAGCGCGTCGGCCGAGAGCACGCCCCCCGCCGCCACCCAGGCCCCCGTCGGCGACGGCCAGGCCCCCGCCCCGGGCCAGGGCGGCAACGGACCCGTCGCGGCGGACTACGCCGACATCAAGTCCGTACAGCCCAACGTGCCGAATCCGGCGAAGGGTTCGGACGCCTCCACCGGCACCTTCACCTCCGAGTGCGGTGTCAACGAGAACGGCCTGCGCAACTCCGACAACGTCATCGTGGCCCCCGGCGTCTCCAACGGCGCCCACCACTTCCACGACTATGTCGGCAACCAGTCCAACACCGCCTTCGCCAGCGACGACGACCTCGCCAAGGCCGACACCTCCTGCGTCGACAAGGGCGACAAGTCCACGTACTACTGGCCGGTGCTGCGCCTGCAGAACGGCGCGCAGGAGAAGGACGCGGGCGCCCCGGGCGGCGGTACCGAGGGCAACGCGGGCCAGATCGTCACGCCCAAGCAGGTCACCATCAGCTTCGAGGGCAACCCGCGCGGCAAGGTCACCGCGATGCCGAGGCTGCTGCGCATCATCACCGGTGACGCCAAGTCCTTCGTCAACGGCCCCGCCAACGCCAACGCGTCCTGGAGCTGCACCGGGTTCGAGGACCGGCAGCTGAAGGACAAGTACCCGCTCTGCCCGTCCGGTTCGGACGTGGTGCGCACCTTCCGCTTCCAGAGCTGCTGGGACGGCCGCAACACCGACAGCGCCAACCACCGTACGCACGTGGCCTTCGAGGGCCAGGACGGCGCCTGCCCCCAGGGCTTCGAGCCCATCCCGCAGCTGGTGCAGCGCATCGTCTACGACGTGGACGCGCCGAGCCTGAACGACGACGGGAAGACGGTGCCGCTGTTCGCGGTGGACTCCTTCCCCGAGCAGCAGCACAAGCCCGTCACCGACCACGGCGACTTCATCAACGTCTTCGACGAGGGCCTGATGGGCCAGATGGTCGACTGCATCAACTCCGGCCGTACGTGCGGCCCGCGCGGTGACGACGGCGGCGACAAGGGCGGCGACGACGGCAACGGCGGCGGCACCGGCGGCGACAACGGCGGCGCGACGGCGAACCCGGGTGGCGACGGCAAGGGCGGCGACCAGGGCGACGGCGGCAGCGGCGACGGCAAGAACGGCGACGACCAGGGCACCGCCGCTCCGTCCGAGGGCGGCGAGCCCGGCGCCACCGCCACCGCGACCAGCCCCGCGGAGCTGCCGAGGACCGACGCGACCGTCACCCCGGCCGGGGGCACCAAGCACAACGGCCACGGCAAGGGCGGCAAGCAGGACGAGCCCGGCAGGACCGCCGAGCCGGCCGAGACGGCCAAGCCGGCCCAGGCCCCGAAGTCGGACCGCACCACCGCCCCCGCGGGCCGGGCCACCGAGACCGCCGGAGCCACCGAGACCCCCGGTGCCGCCCCCTCCGTCTCGGCCACCGACAGCACGGGCGCGGCCGCCGTTCCGCAGACCACGCCTCCGCCCGCCACCGGCACCGAGCCCCAGACGTCCGGCGGCAGCCTCGCGGAGACCGGCGCCCAGCTCTGGCCCGCCGCGATCGGCATCCTGCTGGCGGCGTCCGGCCTGGTGATGTTCCTGCGGGCCCGGCGCCTGCGCTACTGACCGGGAGCGGACAGCCGTAGCGACAGGGCGGCGGCGGTGCCGGGGCCGGCCCGCCCCGGCTGCGGGTCGCCAGCGCCGCGGCCACGGCGACCGCCACCGCT